>SDXZ01000161.1 GCA_004210805.1 Acidovorax sp. | reverse complement strand
TTCGCGGCCAGCCGGTTTGCGATGGTGTCGGGCGTGGCCATGGGCGTGGGCGGGCTGGGGATGCTGTTCACGGGCACGCCGCTGGCGTGGCTGGTGCAGCAGTCGTCCTGGCGCATGGGCTTTGCCGTGCTGGCGGGCGCGGCCACGCTGGCCTGGCTGCTGATCTTCTGGAAGGTGCATGAGCCCGCCCAGCCCGTCGGCAGTGACCAGGGTGCACACAGCACGCCCCCGCCCCGCGAGTCGATCGGCGCTGCGGTGCGCGGCTTTGGCGCGCTGTTTTTGGTGCCGCACACGGCCGGCATCATGCTGCTGGCGCTGATGACCTATGCGTCGTTCCTCACGCTGCGCGGGCTGTGGCTCGGGCCGCTGTTGATCGAGCGGCACGGCTACTCCCTGGTGGCCAGCGGCAACGTGGCCATGCTGTCGTCGCTGGTGTCGCTGTTCACCCCGGCACTGTTCGGGCGGCTCGACCCTGGCCCCGGGCGGCGGCGCCGCTGGATCACCGGCTTCACGGTGATGCTGGCGGCGCTGTTTGGCGCGGTGGGCCTGCTGCACGCCGAATGGCTGGACGTGGGCGGCTCGATTGCGGTGGGCCTGTTGTCGGGCTACATGGTGCTGCAGTACGCGGACGTGCGCTCGTCCTACCCCGCGGCCATGACGGGGCGCGCCATGGCGGTCTTCACCATGGCGCTGTTCCTGGGCGTGGCGCTGATGCAGTGGGTGACCGGGCTGGCCGCGTCGCTGGCGGCTGCGCGCGGCGCAGACCCGTATGTGGCGGTGATGCTCACCATCGCCGGCATGCTGGCTGCGGGCGCGTTTGCCTTCAGGCTGCTGCCTGCGCCTTCGCGCTGACCCGCGGGTTGCGCTTAGCGCTCATCTGGCCAGGCCCCGGTGGACAAACAGCCAGGCCGGCACCCCGCACCC
Source organism: Acidovorax sp. (assembly GCA_004210805.1). Lineage (GTDB taxonomy): Bacteria > Pseudomonadota > Gammaproteobacteria > Burkholderiales > Burkholderiaceae_C > Acidovorax. Next base: position 8,964 of record SDXZ01000161.1, on the reverse strand, counting down.
GCCACCACTGCAGCACGCCAAACAGCAGCTCAAAGAAGGTGAAGCCCAGCACGATGGCGTTGGCGCCGTGGGCCACGGCATAGATCTGCCACGCCGCAAACAGAAACCGCGCCAGCCCATCGAGCCGGCCCAGCAGCAGGGTGGGTGCGGCGATGCGCGCGATGGACCACACCACCACGACCGAGCCCAGCAGGTTGGCGAACAGCATGTGGGTGCTGTCGAGCGGGTGCAGCATGCCGGGCAAGGCCAGCGCCTGGGCCAGCCCTTGGAGCTGCGCGTAGAGCCAGGCAAAGGTCCAGGGCAGTGCAAACGGCCAGGTGACGAGCAGGTCGTACCAGCCGCTGGCACGCACGATGCGCAGGTAGCGCGGTTCTGAAAATGCAGGGAGCGTGGCGGTAAAGGTGGCCATGGCGTGCGGTCATCAAAGTGAAGGAGGCCCCGAGCTTCGGGCCTGAAGTACGCTTCAGGGTCAAGCACTTTTTTATCTGGGCCACCGCATGAACCTCATCCAGCTGACCGACCTGCAACCCGCCGACATCCGCCACATCTGGTCGCTAGTAGGCGATGCACCTGGCCCCGCGTTGAACGGCACCGTGGCTTGGTCGTTCGAGGGCAATGGCGTGCGCACGCGCACCACGTTCATCGAGGCGTTCCGGCGGCTGGGCCTGGCCTTCACCGAGCTGCCCAACCTGCTCAAGACCGGCGAGCGGCCCGAGGACCTGGCCGGCTACCTGGACCCGTTCTATGCGTTGTATGTGGTGCGCGAGTCCGGCCACCCGTTGATTTCGGCTTTTGCCGCGGCGTCGCGGCGGCCGGTGATCAACGCGATGTCGGCCCAGGGCCACCCGTGCGAGGTGCTGACCGACGCGTACTACGTCGACACCAAAATCAAGCCGCTGCAGGAAGCGCGGGTGTGCCTGTGGGGGCCCAGCACCAACGTGTTCCGCTCGTGGCACGAACTGGCGCAGGTGCTGGGGTTCGAGCTGGTGCAGGTGTGCGACCGGCGTTTTCATGAGGCGCTGCCCCACGTGGCGTTTGTGGAGCCCGAGCACCTGCCAAGCGCGGTGGATGTGGTGATCACCGACAGCTGGCCGGCCAGCGCCGAGGCCGACGCCACCACGCAGACCGACCTGATGCCCTTGACCGAAGAACACCTGGCCACGATGGGCAACCCGGCCTTGCTGCCCACGCCGCCCTTCACCCTGGGCCGCGAGCTGACGGTGGACCCCAACGACTATCCCGGCTTTGTGGGCTACGCGCAAAAGGAGCTGCTGCTGCCGGTGCAGATGGCCATCGTGCGCTGGGTCCTTGCCTTAGCATCGGCGGCCGAAGCACAAGCCGCAGCCGGCACCCGCCACCATGGAGCCCCCCATGCTGATCGGTGAACTGGCCACCGCCTCGGGCCTGAGCCGCGAGGCGCTGCGCTTTTACGAACAGCAGGGACTGATCCGCGCGCAGCGCCTGGCCAACGGCTACCGCGACTACCCGCCCGAGGCGGTGATGCTGGTGCAGTACATCCGCACCGCGCAGCAGCTGGGTTTTACGCTGGCCGAGATTGGCGACCGCCTGCCGGACATCTGGGACGCGCCCGACCCCGCGCCCATGCTGGCCCAGGTGCTGGCCGGCAAGCTCGGCGAGATCGACGCGCGCATCGCCGCACTGCAGGCCCTGCGCCAGACACTGGCCGAGCGCGTGGCCACCGATTGCCCACTGCGCGCGGTGGGGCCGTTCTGAGGCGTCTGCTCCGCCGAAAATTCAAGAAAAAATTGGCTCCAGCGCTTGATTGATAATCTTATTTAGCTATCAAATACATAGCAAGTTAACATAACCAGCGGCAAACTCACGCCGACGTTCCTGGGCATATCTACACCCGCCCCACGCCCCATACGCGCCCGCGCACCCACAACTACGAGCAGAAGCCGCCTATGTGGTGGGCGCGGGCACCGAGTGCAGCAGCACCGGGTTGTTGCCATTGGCGTCCACCCCCTCGATCTGCACGCCAAAGCCCCACAGGCGCGCCACATGCCGCAGCACTTCCTGTGTGTCCTCGCCCAGTGGGCGGCTCTGGTACTGCGTGTGGCGCAGGGTCAGGCTGCGGTCGCCGCGCAGGTTCACGTTCCACACCTGGATGTTGGGTTCGCGCGTGCCCAGGTCGTACTGCTGCGACAGGATCTGGCGCAGGTTGCGGTAGCCGTTCTCGTCATGGATCTCGCTGACCACCAGCTCGTTCTGGCGTGTGTCGTCGTGCAGGGCGAACAGGCGCATCTCGCGCATCAGGTGGGGGCTGAGGTACTGGCTGATGAAGCTCTCGTCCTTGAAGTTGCGCATGGCATGGTCCAGCGCGGGCAGCCAGGGTGTGCCCGCAAGGTCTGGGAACCACAGCCGGTCTTCGTCGGTGGGGTTCTGGCAGATGCGCTGGATGTCGCGGTACATGCCAAAGCCCAGCGCGTAGGGGTTGATGCCGCTGTAGGCGCGGTGCCCCACGGGCGGCTGAAAGATCACGTTGGTGTGCGAGCCCAGCCACTCGATCATCACCCCGTCGCTTAGGTGGCCCTCGTCGTACAGGGTGGTGAGCAAGGTGTAGTGCCAGAAGGTGGCCCAGCCTTCGTTCATGACCTGGCTTTGGCGCTGCGGGTAGAAGTACTGCGCGATCTTGCGCACGATGCGCACGATCTCGCGCTGCCAGGGCTCCAGCAGCGGCGCGTTCTTCTCGATGAAGTACAGGATGTTCTCTTGCGGTTCTTGCGGGAAACGGTTGTTCTCCTGCGCCGCACCGTCCTTGCCCGGGCGCGTGGGCAGGGTGCGCCACAGGTCGTTGACCTGTTGCTGGGCATAGGCCTCGCGCTGTTCGCGCTCCAGCCGCTCGCGCGCCAGGGGCTTCTTGGAGGGACGCCGGTAACGGTCCACGCCAAAGTTGGACAGCGCATGGCACGAGTCCATGAGCTGCTCCACTTCGCCAAAGCCGTAGCGCTCTTCGCACTGGGCCACGTAGTCCTTGGCATACACCAGGTAATCGATGATGGACGACGCATCCGTCCACATCCGAAACAGGTAGTTGCCCTTGAAGAAGCTGTTGTGCCCGTAGGCCGCATGGGCAATCACCAGCGCCTGCATGGCGGTGGTGTTCTCCTCCATCAGGTAGCTGATGCAGGGGTCGGAGTTGATGACGATCTCGTACGCCAGGCCCATGTGCCCGCGCCGGTAGCGCCGCTCGGTGGCCAGGAACTCCTTGCCGTAGCTCCAGTGGCGGTAGTTCACGGGCATGCCCACGCTGGAGTAGGCGTCCATCATCTGCTCGGCAGTGATGACCTCGAGCTGGTTGGGGTAGGTATCGAGGCCGAAGCGCTCGGCGGTGGCGGCGATCGCGGCGTGGTAGCGCTCGATCAGCTCGAACGTCCAGTCGCTCGGATCGGGCAGCGGCTGCGCGGGGCGGGCCCCGGCGGGCAGCGGCTGCGCAGGCACGCCGCGGTGGCGGCGCTCGCCGACGGCGGCGGCCTTCCAGGGGTTGTCGCGCAGGCGGCGCTCCAGCACCGGGTACTGAACCATGTTGTTCATTGGGTAACCTCCGTGCTTCGCACTGCGGTGCGAGCTGGCTTGGGGCGGCCCGGCGCGGCGCTCATGCCTGCACCCCCTCTTTCTTGAAGAGGTCGCGGAACACGGGATAGATGTCGCTGGCCTCGGACACCTTGCGCATGGCGAAGTGGCCAAACTGCGACTGCAGCTGACTGTATTCATCCCACAGGTTCTGCTCCTCCTCGGCCACCTGCACATAGGCAAAGTAGCGCACCAGCGGCAGTATCTTGTCCACCATCAGACTGCGGCAATTGGCGCTGTCGTTGCTGAAGTTGTCGCCATCGCTGGCCTGGGCCACGTAGATGTTCCAGTCCCCGGAGGGATAACGCGCGCGGACGATCTGGTCGAGCAGCACCAGCGCGCTGCTGACCACCGTGCCCCCGCTTTCGGTGGAGTGAAAGAACTGCTCTTCGCTCACCTCGGCGGCCTGGGTGTGGTGGCGGATGAAGACGATGTCGATCTTCTCGTAGTGCCGCGTGAGGAACAGGTACAGCAGGATGAAAAAGCGCTTGGCCAGGTCCTTGCGCGCCTCGTCCATGGAGCCCGAGACGTCCATCAGGCAGAACATCACCGCTTGGCTGTTGGGGACCGGCACGGGCGTGCGTGCCCGAAAGCGCAGGTCGATGGGGTCGAGGTACGGCACCCGGCCGATGCGCTCCTTGAGCACGTCGATGCGGCGCTGCAACTCGGCCACCACCTCGCTGGTGCCGTCATCCTCTGCCAGCAGGGCGTCGAGCTCTTGTTGCAGCAGCAGTTGCTCCCGGTGTGGCGCCTTGCCCAGCGCGATGCGCCGCCCCAGCGCCCCGCGCATGGTGCGCAGCACTGCCAGATTGTTGGGAATGCCGTACTGGCTGTAGCCGGCGCGGCGCGACTTCCATTGCGGGTTCTCGCCGATGTGCGTGCGCAGCAGGTGCGGCAGCGCCAGGTCCTCGAAGAAGAGCTGCATGAACTCTTCCTTGGTCAGCGTGAAGGTGAAGTCGTCCTCCCCCTCCCCGCTGTCGCTGGCCTGCGATCCGCTGCCGCTGCCGCCCTTGGGCCGCTGGATGCGGTCGCCGCGCACATGCTCCGCATTGCCGGGGTGCACCACGTCGCGGATGCCGCCCTGGCCGTGGTGGAACACCGGCTCGCCGATGTCCTTGCGGGGGATGGTGACACTGCCGGCCTGTTCGATGTCGCGGATGTCGCGCTGCGAAACCGCACGGCGCACGCTGTCTGCGATCTGCTCCTTGAAGCGTCGCAAAAAGCGTTCGCGGTTGCCCACCGACTTGTTCTTGCCTGCGAGCCTGCGGTCGATGATTTGCAATGCCATCTTTAACCCTTGTGTGGCCAAGCCCCTTCGCCACCGTGCAACCCCGACGCCAGCGCGGGCAGCCGCGCAAGGGCCGCCCCGCCGCGCCGGCTGCGTCCCTCTTCCCGAATGGCGCAGCCATTCGAGAGAAGGGGGAAGGCGCGAAGCGACTCAGGGGGTTGCACCATATTCAACTGCTTTTTCTGACGCGCAGGTACCACTCGCACAACAACCGCACCTGCTTGGGCGTATAGCCCTTGGCCACCATGCGCGTGACGAAGTCCTCGTGCTTGCGCGCCTCCTCGGCACTGCCCTTGGCGTTGAAGCTGATGACGGGCAGCAGCTCCTCGGTGTTGGAGAACATCTTCTTCTCGATCACCAGGCGCAGCTTCTCGTAGCTGGTCCAGCTCGGGTTGTTGCCCTGGTTGTTGGCGCGCGCGCGCAGCACGAAGTTGACGATCTCGTTGCGAAAATCCTTGGGGTTGGCAATGCCCGCGGGTTTTTCGATCTTCTCGAGCTCGGCATTGAGCGCGCTGCGGTCGAACACCTCGCCGGTATCGGTGTCGCGGTACTCGTTGTCCTGGATCCAGTAGTCGGCGTAAGTGACGTAGCGGTCGAAGATGTTCTGGCCGTACTCGCTGTAGCTCTCCAGGTAGGCCGTCTGGATCTCCTTGCCGATGAACTCGGCATAACGCGGCGAGAGGAACTCCTTGATGTAGCTGGTGTACTTGGTTTCCAGCTCGGCGGGGAACTGCTCGCGTTCGATCTGCTTTTCCAGCACGTACATCAGGTGCACCGGGTTGGCCGCCAGCTCGGCGCTGTCGAAGTTGAACACCTTGGACAGGATCTTGAACGCAAAGCGCGTGGAGATGCCCGTCATGCCCTCGTCCACGCCGGCGTAGTCGCGGTACTCCTGGTAGCTCTTGGCGCGCGGGTCGGTGTCCTTCAGGCTCTCGCCGTCGTACACCTGCATCTTGCTGAAGATGCTGGAGTTCTCGGGCTCCTTCAGGCGGGTGAGGATGGCGAACTGCGACATCATCTTGAGCGTGCCCGGCGCACACACGGCGTTGCCCAGCGAGGATTCGCGTATCAGCTTGTCGTAGATGCGGATCTCCTCGCTCACCCGCAGGCAGTAAGGCACCTTGACGATGTAGATGCGGTCCAGGAAGGCCTCGTTGTTCTTGTTGTTGCGAAAGGCTTTCCACTCGCTCTCGTTGCTGTGGGCCAGCACCACACCGTCAAACGGAATGGCGCCGAAGCCTTCGGTGCCCTTGTAGTTGCTCTCCTGCGTGGCCGTCAGCAGCGGGTGCAGCACCTTGATGGGCGCCTTGAACATCTCCACAAATTCCAGCAGCCCCTGGTTGGCCAGGCACAGGCCGCCGCTGTAGCTGTAGGCGTCGGTGTCATCCTGCGCAAAGGTCTCGAGCTTGCGGATGTCCACCTTGCCCACCAGGCTCGAGATATCCTGGTTGTTCTCGTCGCCCGGCTCGGTCTTGGCGATGCCCACCTGCTTCAAGATGCTGGGATAGCGCTTGACGACCTTGAACTGCCGGATGTCGCCGCCGAACTCCTCCAGCCGCTTGACCGCCCAGGGCGAGAGCACACGCTGCAGGTAGCGCCGGGGAATGCCGAACTGCTCTTCCAGCAGCGCGCCGTCCTCCACCGCATCGAACAAGCCCAGCGGCGATTCGTTGACCGGCGAGCCCTTGAGCGCATAGAACGGCACCTTCTGCATCAGGTACTTGAGCCGCTCGGCGATCGAGCTCTTGCCGCCGCCCACGGGGCCCAGCAGATAGAGGATCTGCTTGCGCTCCTCCAGCCCCTGCGCTGCATGGCGGAAGAAGCTCACCACCTGCTCGATGGCGTCCTCCATGCCGTAAAACTCGGCGAACGCTGGGTAGCGCTTGATCACCTTGTTGGCAAAGATGCGCGACAGGCGCGGATCGTTGCGCGTGTCCACCATCTCGGGCTCACCAATGGCCGCCAGCATGCGCTGGGCGGCTGCGGCGTAGACCATGGGATCGCGCTTGCATTCCGCGAGGTACTCGTCGATCGACATTTCCTCTTCGCGGCTACGGGCGTAACGCGCGGCGAAACTGCTGATGGCATCCATAGGACCTCCTGGTGTGGCACTCCTGGCGGGCTCAGGACATGCCACGGTGTTGCAGTGGGAATCGCTAACGGCTCATCTCTTTGTAGCACCACGGTCCACCCTTGAACAGGGTATTAGTGTGCGCATCAGGTGCTTTTTACAACCATGCCCGCACACGGATAGAGCGTGGCACACTGCATAAAGTTCTGCCGCACTCGCCGGATGCCGGCAGGTGGCGGATCCACACATCCCTGGGGGCACAGGACCGGTCATCCAGCACCTGCTGTCAGCCGTTGAGAGTGTTTACAGCGAGCTCGCGCTGGAGCCATCGCCCCGGTAGAGCCAGGGCACATCCAGCAGGCGCTCGCCCAGCCAACGCAACGACAGGTCACGCCCCCAGCGCACAGGCCCCACTGCATGGAAGATGCGGCCATTGCGCACTGCACGGGCCTGCACGCGGGCATTGCGCTGCCAGCGGTTGAGGGCATAGCGACGCAGGCGCAGCGGCACTTCCAGGTCGTGCATCGACAAGGCGCGCTGCAGCTCGGCCGCATCCTCGATGGCCATGCCCGCACCCTGGGCCAGATAGGGGCGCATGGGGTGCGCGGCATCACCCAGCAACCCCACCAGGCCCCGCGCCATCTCATCGGCACTGCGCACCGGCGGGCGGTCGCACAGCGGCCAGAGGCGCCAGCCGGCAAGGGCATGGTCGGCCACACCGCGCACCATGTCCTGCAGCGCTGTGCACGTGCCCCTCAGGGCGTGGTCCAGGCCCGCGGCATGGGCGGCGTGGTCCCAGCTTTCCAGGTCCTGCGGTGCGGGCCCCTGCACGATGACCACGATGTTCTGCAGCTCGCCCCGACGCACGGGGTACTGCACGGCATGCAGGCGCGGGCCGAGCCAGGCGGTGATCTGGCCGGTGCGCAGCACCTCGGGCAGCGCGTGCTGCGGCACCAGCGCGCGGTAGGCCAGGTGCCCAGTCACGCGCGGTGGCGACGCCCCCCCACTGCCCGCCAGCAGCTGCGTGCGCGTGCGGCTCCACAGGCCGTCCGCGCCGATCAACGCGTCGCCCTCCACCTCCTTGCCACGGCTGGTGCGCACCGTCACCACACTGCCGTCGTCGGCAAAGCTGTCAATGGCGTGATCAAGGTGCAGTTGCGTGTCGGTGTATTTCGTCAGGGCCGACAACAGCAGGCCGTGCAGGTCGGCGCGGTGGATGGTGGCGTAGGCCGCGCCATAGCGCTCGACCGCGGCGGCGCCCAGTGGCAGCACGGCCAGCTCGCGGCCGCTGACAGCATTGCGCACCTGCAGCCGGCTGGGAAAGGCCGCCACAGCCTGCAGCGGCTGCTGCAGGCCCCAGGCCTGCAGGCGGCGCACCACATTGGGCCCAATCTGCACGCCAGCACCCACTTCGCTGAAGGCGCTGGCGCGCTCGTACAGCCGCACATCCCAGCCCGCACGCGATGCGCCCAGCGCCGCCGCCAGGCCGCCAATGCCGCCGCCGGCAACCAGTACCTGCTTTTTCATTGCGATGCGGCCACAAGGCAAAAATCAGCGCTGATAGCGCTACTAGCGCTATCAGCGCGCAATAGCCACACGGTGTGGACGCGAAGAGCCGGGGTGCGATCAGTCATGCGGCGATTGTGCCGCGGGGTCTGCGCCGCTCTTTGCCTTGGCGCAGGCATGGAACAGACGCACCCGCTCACAGCGCGGGCCGCAGCGCACGCTCGAGCACCTCGGGCGGCATGGGGCGGCCAAACAGAAACCCCTGGAACGCCTGGCAGCCGTGGCGCTGCAAGAATTCGAGTTGCCCTGTGGTCTCTACACCCTCGGCCACCACGGCAAGGTCCAGACTGTGCGCCAGCGCAAGGATGGTGCGCACGATGGCGGCGTCGTTGGGGTCGGTCTGCAGGTCACGCACAAAGCCCTGGTCGATCTTGATCTGGTCGAGCGGCAGGCGCTTGAGGTACGAGAGCGACGAGTAACCCGTGCCGAAATCGTCGAGCGAGAA
>SDXZ01000342.1 GCA_004210805.1 Acidovorax sp. | reverse complement strand
CTCACGCGCCACATCGCCAGCCGCAGCCCCGGGCTGCTGACCAAGGTGGGCCTGGGCACGTTTGTGGACCCGCGCATCGAAGGCGGCAAGCTCAACAGCAAGTCCACCGAAGACCTGGTGAAGCTCGTCGAGTTCAACGGCGAGGAGTGGCTGTTCTACCCATCGCCCAAGGTCGATGTCGCCATCATTCGTGGCACGCTGGCCGACGAGAACGGCAACATCACGCTGGACAAGGAAGGCGTGCTGCTCGAGCAGATCAACATCGCCCACGCGGCCAAGGCCAGCGGCGGCATCGTGATTGCGCAGGTGGAGCGCATCGTCAAGGCCGGCAGCCTGCACCCCAAGTCGGTCAAGGTGCCGGGCGTGTCGGTGGACTACGTGGTGGTCAGCCAGCCCGAGAACCACATGCAGACCATCACCACGCAGTTCAACCCTGCGCTGTGCGGCGATGTGCGCGTGCCGCTCAACTCGCTGGCGCCCATGCCGCTGGACGAGCGCAAGGTGATCGCGCGCCGCACGGCGCTGGAGCTCACGCCCGGCGCCATCACCAACCTCGGTATCGGCATTCCGGCGGGCGTACCGTCGGTGGCGGCGGAAGAGGGCGTGTCCGACCAGTTCACGCTGAGCGTGGAAAGCGGCATCACGGGCGGCATCCCGGCGCAGCTGGGCGACTTCGGCACCGCCTACAACGCCGACGCGATCATCGAGCAGTCGCTGCAGTTCGACTTCTATGACGGCGGCGGGCTGGACGCGAGCTTTCTGGGCCTGGCGCAGGCCGACAACCACGGCAACGTGAACGTGAGCAAGTTCAACGGCCGGCCCGTGGGCTGCGGCGGTTTTGTGAACATCACACGGTCCACCAAGAACCTGGTGTTCTGCGGCACCTTCACCGCGGGCGGGCTGGAGGTGAAGGTGGCTGATGGGACGCTCACCATCGTCAAGGAAGGCCGCTCGCGCAAGTTCATCGAGAAGGTCGAGCAGATCACCTTCAACGGCCTGGACGCTGCGCAGCGCGAGCAGAACGTGCTCTTCGTCACCGAGCGTGCCGTGTTCCACCTGACCACCGAAGGCCTGGAGCTGACCGAGATCGCGCCCGGCATCGACCTCGAACGCGACGTGCTGGCGCACATGGGCTTCAAGCCCATCATGCGCAACGTGAAGACCATGGACGCGGGCCTGTTCCGCGCGCAGTGGGGCGGCCTGGCGCAGGCCATGGCGGCGAAGGCCGACGAGGCAGAGCGCAACGCACACGCGGCTGCGTGAGCGCATCGGCCGCGCCTGCGCGCTGAGCCTTGGGAACACGGCGAAAAGCGTGTGTCCCCCAAAAAGCCAGCGGGGCCTAGCGCCTCGGCTGGCTTTTGTTTGTCGGGATGAAGGAGGTCGCTGCGTGTCCGCTGCCGCCATCGCGTCAACACCACCCGCACCGTCGGGGCCGTGCCTGCTCAGCAGCTGCGCATCGCTTACGGCCACCGCGCCACGGGGCAGCAGCCTCGCTTGCAATCGATAGGGAGCCTCTGCACGAATGGAGCGGTAAATGTGCGCTGCGGATCGGGATCCACTGCTAGGCGCAAAGCACAGCAATAGCCGTAGCTATTGCGAGCATTTGCTTGTAACGCAGACGGCCGGGACCGCAGATGCACACGGCGCGGAGATTCGTGCAGAGGTTCCCTAGGCGGCAGGCTCCGCCGAGTAGACCTTCTGCAACAGCCGAATCAGCGTCTTGCGCTCAGCGGTCGTCAAGCGCGAGGTGGCGTCGATTTCCAGTTCTGCGGCAGTGCCCTCGGCCTGCGCGGTCAGGTCCACGCCGGCGGGCGTCAAGTGCAGGCCCATCGCGCGGCCGTCGCTGGGGTGGGGTGTGCGTTCGATCAGGCCGCGCCGCTCCAGCGCGGCGACGATCCCCACCAGATTGGGCGGCAGCACGTTGAGCGTGGCGCACAGCTGGCGCGAGGTGACGCCCGGGTTGTGCGCCACCAGCGACAGCACCGAAAAATCCACCACCTTGAGGCGATACACCGCCATGCGTTCCATGAAGACTTCGATCACCGCCAGCGACGCGCGGCGCGCGTTGTAGCCCACCAGGGTGCGCAGAAACCCGGTGTCTACCGACTCGGTGGTGGGGACTGGGCTGGCGGTGATCGAAGTCTTCATGGAACGCATGGCGG
>SDXZ01000007.1 GCA_004210805.1 Acidovorax sp. | reverse complement strand
CATCACGTACACGCCATTGACCAGGAACCGGCCGCGGGCCACGCCCAGCCGGCTGAGCGCTTCAGGGTGGTCGGGTGGCAGCTTGCCGGTGGCCATGTCCTTGAGCAGCGGCTCGCTCAAGCCCAGCAGCGACACGGCACCGAGCATGCTGCCGCCGGTGGTCTGGCTGATCAGCAGGTCGGAGGTCTGCTGCAGCTGGCGGGCCCGGTCTTCCTCACGCTCGCCTGCGCGCCAGTGCACGACCCCTTGGACCACCAGCCAGGCGCCGAACATGGCCAGCGCCGCCACCAGGGCCAGGCCCCGCTTGCCGGGGGCATTGCTGTCGAGCACTTTGTCCAGAAACATGCCAACACCTCCGCCCGCGCGCTTCACACCCGGCCCCTGCCCGTTGGCGGACACGCATCACTGCGGTGTGTGCACCTTTTGCACTGCCAACTGGCGCCGGGCGCGGACAAGCGCCATCGTCGTGGTGCGCGCAGCGCTGCGTCAGCGTGTGGCAAACAAAAAGGCATCGATGTCCTCCACCGGCCCGGGCCGCCCAAACAAGTACCCCTGGAACCCCTCACACCCATGCAGCCGCAAAAAGCTCAGCTGCCCCGTCGTCTCCACCCCCTCGGCCACCACATCCAGATCCAGGCTCTTGGCCAGCGCCAGGATGGTTCTCACAATCGCCGCGTCGTTGGGGTCCGAGAGCACGTCGCGCACAAAGCTCTGGTCGATCTTCACCTGGTCGAGGGGCAGCCGCTTGAGGTAGGACAGGGAGGAGTAGCCGGTGCCAAAGTCATCCAAAGCAAAGCCCACGCCTTCGCTTTTGAGCTGGACCATGCGGGCGATGGTGTCTTCGATGTCCCCGAGCAGCAGGCTTTCGGTGAGTTCAAGCTTGAGTTTTCTGGGGTCGGCCTGGTGGTTTTGCAGGGTTTGCAGCACTTCGGCGACAAAGCCGGCCTGGCGGAACTGGCGGGCGCTGACGTTCACGGAGATGGACAGGTGGGCGGTTTCTGGATGTTGGCTCCAGCGCTGCAGTTGTGCGCAGGCGGTCTGCAGTACGTATTGGCCCAGGGGGAGGATGAGGCCGGTCTGTTCGGCCAGGGGGATGAAGTCTGCGGGGCTGATCATGCCGCGCTGGGGGTGGCGCCAGCGCACCAGGGCTTCGGCGCCGAGCAAGGTGGCCTGGTGGTCGACGACGGGCTGGTAGTGCACGAGGAGTTCCCCCCGGGCCAGGCCTTGGCGCAGGTCGGCTTCCAGGTTGGAGCGGGCGTTGACGGCCGCTTGCATGTCCGGGTCGAAGAAGCGCTGGGTGTTGCGACCGGCAGCCTTGGCCTGGTACATGGCCAGATCGGCCCTTTTAAGGAGTTCGTCCACTGACAGCCGTTCATCCCCAAAGAGGGTGATGCCGATGCTGGGGGTGCTGTAGTGCTGGGCGCCATCGAGCTCAAAGGGCTGGTTCAGGCTGGCCAGGAGTTTTTCGGCCACGGTCTCGGCCTGGCTGGCGGCCTGCGCAAGGTCCGGGGCCAGGGCTTCAAGCATGACGACGAATTCGTCGCCGCCAAACCGGGCGACGGTGTCGGCTTCGCGCACGCTGCCCACCAGGCGGGTGGCGACCTGGGCCAATAGCTGGTCGCCCATGTCGTGGCCGAGGGTGTCGTTGAGGTCCTTGAAGTTATCCAGGTCGATGAACAACAGGGCGCCGAGGTTCTTGGTGCGCTGGCAGGCGGCGATGGAGCGCTGCAGGCGGTCAAGCAGCAGGCGGCGGTTGGGCAGGCCCGTGAGGGCGTCGAAGAAGGCCAGGCGCTCGATTTCTTGCTCTGCGCGCTTGCGGTCTGTGATGTCACGGCACACGCCCAGCACACCGGTCACGCGGCCGGTCAGGTCGCGGATGGGCGTCTTGATGGTCTCGAACTGGCCCTGGTAGCCGTCCTCGGCAAAGGTGAGCGTTTCTTCATACACCAGCGGCTGCCAGGCCTGCATGGCGCGCTGGTCGTACTTGCGAAAGCTTTCGGCCTCCGCAGGCGCCACCAGATCAAAGTCGTTGCAGCCCACGATTTGCCGCTCCGGCCGGCCGGCAAAACGCTCGAATACCGGGTTGACGGAGAGGTAGACGCCGTCGGCATCCTTGAGGAACACCATGTCGGGCATCGCATTGACCACGCGGGCCAGGTGCGCTTTCTGGTGGGCCAGTTCCTGCTCGATGCGCTTGAGCTCCGTGAGGTCGTAGGCAAAAAGCACCACGGCGGGCACGCCCTGCTCGGTCACGGTCTCGGGCGCAATGGTGGTGTGGCGGCACTGCGTGCCATCGGGGCCGGCGATGTGGTTCTCGAACACCGAGGTTTCGCCGGCAAACGCCTTGTCGAAGTGCGGTTGCATGCGCGCCATGAGATCCGGACCCACCACATCCTGGAGCAGCTGGCCCTGCAGCTGCGAAGGCTCGGTGCGCAGCCAGCGGGCCTGCTGCTCGTTGACGTACAGCACGCGCAGATCGCGGTCCAGGCGGGCGACGCCGCCGGGCACCTGGCGCAGCACGTTGGCCATCAAGGCCTCGTGCGCGTGGGTGGCTTGCTCGGCAAGGTGGTGAGCGGTGATGTCGGTCTGCACGCCGTCCCACATCACGCGGCCGTCGTCCAGCAGGCGGGGCGATGCGCTCAGGTGCATCCACCGCAACTGGCCGTCCGCCCGGCGCACGCGGAACACGGCCTCCATGCTGGTCATGGTGAAGAACGAGGCCCGCTCCATCTCCAGCAGCTTGGCGCGGTCTTCCTCGAGGATCTGCCGGTACACCACCCAGGGGTCGCGCACCACGTCCTCCGCCCGCACCCCGTGCAGGCGCTCAACCGCCTCGCCGATGTGCGCAAAATGCGTGCGGCCGTCGAGCTCGCGCACCACCTGGAACAGCATGCTGTGCGGCAGGTTGCGCCCCAGCAGCGACAGGCGGCCCTCGCTCTCGCGCAGGCGCCGCTCGGCCTCTTGCACGCGCGCAAACGGCAACCGGATGCCCGCGTTGAACACCGCCTGGTACAGCAGCGCATAGGCCACGATCCGCAAACCATGCGCCAGCGGACCGCCCACGGGCGAGTGCCCGCCGAGCAGGCCCACGGTGAGTTCGCCACCCAAAAAAGCCATGGCCGCCCAGGCAAACACGCGGTCGCGCGGCTGTGCGCGGCGCGTGGCGTTGCGGTAGAGCCAAAGCGCCGCCCCGGCCAGCACCACCACCAGCACAAACGCCACCATTTGCCGCAGCGCACCGCCGCGCGCCGCGGCGAACCACGCAGGCAGCGGGCCCATGGCGGACACCACCAGCATCAGCGCCGCCGCACCCGTCACCGCCAGCCAGGCCTTGGGCGGGCCCGGCACCACCAGGTGCGCCGCCGTGAGCAGCAACGCGGCTGTCTCGGCCACCCGCGCCCAGCTGCTGAGCCACAGCGAGATGTGCGCGGTGCCGGACGGCATGTGCACCGGTGTGGAATGCGCCAGCACCCCGTGCAGAAAGTTGCACACCGCGGCCACGCCGAAACCCACCACCAGGACGTTGGCCCGCGCCTGCTCGGATCCATCCAGGGTGTGCAGCGACACCGACACCACCAGCAAACCAAGCAGCACTGCCACCAGTTCCATGAAGGGCTCGAGCCCATGCTGCGAGCCCGCACCTTCGCCCAGCATCTGCGCCATGGGCACAATGACGGCCGCCAGCGCGGCCACCACCAGCAGCACCGTCAACGCGGGCGCGTCCGCCAGGGGCACGCGGGTGCGCCTCGGGGGAGGATGAGGGTTCGGCGACGGCGGCATGTCGGTGGGTAGGGAGTGGCGGGTGGCCTCCCACTGTTCTACGGAGTTCCGCCTCGCAGCACAAGTGTATCTACGAGTAAGAAACTGGGTTTCGGGGCGCGGATTCAGCCCACACGCCCGGCCCTTCGGCCTGCACGTTCAGCGCGCCCTCGTCCGGCCCTGCATTTGCACTGTTGCGCCAACCCACAGCCCGGACGAAGCCGCGCCGTCGTCAGGCCTGCAGCAGCTGGCGCAGCACATACGGCAGGATGCCGCCGGCCTGGTAGTAGTCGACCTCGATGGGGGTGTCGATGCGCAGGGTCACGGTCACTTCCTGGCGCGTGCCGTCCGCGCGGCGGATCACCAGCTTCGCGTCGCTCTGCGGCGTGAGGGCCGGGTCAGGCACCACATCAATGGTCTCGCCGCCGGTGAGGCCCAGCGTCTCCCACGATTCGCCCGCCTTGAACTGCAGCGGCAGCACGCCCATGCCCACCAGGTTGGAGCGGTGGATGCGCTCAAAGCTGCGCGCCAC
The DNA here is from genome assembly GCA_004210805.1 of Acidovorax sp. Taxonomy (GTDB): domain Bacteria; phylum Pseudomonadota; class Gammaproteobacteria; order Burkholderiales; family Burkholderiaceae_C; genus Acidovorax. The sequence continues at coordinate 35,142 of SDXZ01000007.1, read as the reverse complement.
CACGGCCTTGATGCCCAGGAGCTGCGTGCCCTTGGCCGCCCAGTCGCGGCTGGAGCCCGTGCCGTATTCCTCGCCCGCAAAAATCACGGTGGGCGTGCCCTGCGCGATGTACTGCATGGCGGCGTCAAAGATGAACATCTTCTCGCCCGAGAGCGGCCCCTCGCTCTGGAACACGGTCACGCCGCCCTCCTCGCGCGAGCCATCGGCCGTGGGCGGGATCATGAGGTTCTTGATGCGCACGTTGGCAAACGTGCCGCGCATCATCACGTCGTGGTTGCCGCGCCGCGCGCCGTAGCTGTTGAAGTCCTGCTTCATCACACCGTTGTTCAGCAGCCACTGGCCGGCGGGCGAGCTCTCCTTGATGGAGCCGGCAGGCGAGATGTGGTCGGTGGTGATGGAGTCGCCAAACAGCGCCATGATGCGCGCGCCCTCTACGGAGGGATTTTGAGCATCTTTTTGGCCTCCAGCGCTTGATCCACCTGCGCTATTAGCTCCGTTTTCGATAGCAAACTGCGCGAAAAACGGCGGCTCGGCAATGTAGGTGCTGGCAGGCCAGGTGTAGGCGTTGCCGCCCACGCCTTTGATCTTCTCCCACAGCTTGCCGGGGTCGGTGGCGACCTTGGCGTAGTTCTCGCGGAAGGCCTTGCCGTTCATCGCAAACTTCATCAGCCGGTGGATCTCGTCGCTGGTAGGCCAGATGTCCCCCAGGTAGATGTCGCGCCCGCCCTTGCCCTGGCCCACGGGTTCGGTCATCAGGTCCTTGAGCACCGTGCCGGCAATCGCGTAGGCCACCACCAGCGGCGGGCTGGCCAAAAAGTTGGCCTTGAGGTTGGGGTGGATGCGCGCCTCGAAATTGCGGTTGCCCGACAGCACGGCCGCGCACACCAGGTCGTTGCGGGTGATCACGTCGTTGAGCTCGGGGGTAAGGTCGCCCGCGTTGCCGATGCAGGTGGTGCAGCCATAGCCCGCCAGCGCAAAACCCAGCTTTTCAAGGTAGGGCAGCAGGCCGGCTTCTGTGAGGTATTCGGTCACGATGCGCGAGCCGGGCGCGAGCGATGTCTTGATGTGCGGCTTGACCTTGAGCCCCGCCTCCACCGCCTTCTTGGCCAGAAGACCGGCGGCCAGCAGCACGCTGGGGTTGCTGGTGTTGGTGCAGCTCGTGATGGCGGCGATCAGCACGTCACCGTTGCCCACGGAGAGGTCGCCTGGCTTGCCACCCAACTGCGCGGGCACCTCGGCGTGCGCAGCGGCCATGGTGGGCTTGTTGTGCTCCATCTCGACCAGAAAACGCGGCCCGCCCGAGGGCGCGGGCTTCTCGGCCGGGGCCACCGGGTCGGCCGGCGCATCGGCCGGGCGCACATGGTGGCGCGTATGCAGTAGCTCCGCAGGGCGGTTGAAGCCGTTTTGCGCATTGGGCTTGCTGAACAGGTCGGCAAACTGGCTGCTGACCTTGCCCAGCTCGATGCGGTCCTGCGGCCGCTTGGGGCCGGCCAGGCTGGGCGTCACGTCGCCCAGGTTCAGGCGCACCACCTGCGAGTAATCGATCTCGCCGGACAGCGGCGCGCCAAACAGCCCCTGCGCGCGGAAATACGCTTCAAAGGCTTCGATCTCCGCCGGGGTGCGGCCCGTGCCCTCGAAGTAGTCGATGGTCTTCTCATCGACCGGAAAGAAGCCCATGGTGGCGCCGTATTCGGGCGCCATGTTGCCGATGGTGGCGCGGTCGGGCAGCGACAGCGTGCGCGTGCCTTCGCCAAAAAATTCGACGAACTTGCCCACCACCTTGTGCTGGCGCAGGATCTCGGTGACGGTAAGCACCAGGTCGGTGGCGGTGACGCCTTCGCGCAGCTGGCCCGTGAGCTCGAAACCCACCACGTCGGGCGTGAGGAAGTACACCGGCTGGCCCAGCATGGCCGCTTCGGCCTCGATGCCGCCCACGCCCCAGCCCACCACGCCGATGCCGTTGATCATGGTCGTGTGGCTGTCGGTGCCGACCAGGGTGTCGGGGTAGTAGACGGGGGGCGCGTCGCCCTTGGTCTTGTGCACGCCGCGCGCCAGATACTCCAGGTTGACCTGGTGCACGATGCCAAAGCCCGGCGGCACGACGCCAAAGGTGTCAAACGCCTGCATGCCCCACTTCATGAACTCGTAGCGCTCGCGATTGCGCTGAAATTCGAGCTTCATGTTCAGGTCGAGCGAGTTCTTCTGGCCGTAGTAGTCGACCATGATCGAGTGGTCCACCACCAAATCCACGGGCACCAGCGGCTCGATCTTTTTGGGGTCCTTGCCCAGCCGCACTGCCACGCTGCGCATGGCGGCCAGATCGGCCAGCAGGGGCACGCCAGTGAAATCCTGCAGCACCACGCGCGAGACGACAAAGGGGATTTCGTCCTTGCGCTCAGCGTTGGGCAGCCAGTGAGCAAGCTGCTGCACATGCTCGGCCGTCACCTTGCGGCCATCGCAGTTGCGCAGCACCGATTCGAGCACGATGCGCAGGGACACCGGCAAGCGCTTGATCTGGGGGAACTGCCGCGCGAGCGCGGGCAAGGAATAGAGCTTGCCCTCCGTGCCCGAGGCCGTTCTGAAACTTTTCAGCGTGTCTGCAAAAGCGTGGCGGGGGGGTCGGCTGGGCGACGGCGTGGCTGGCAGCTTGGGCGATGGGGCCATGGCGAACTCCTGTGAAACGCAACGCGCCCATTCTGTCAGCCTCCCATGACGACGCAAACGTGGGGCTATGCGCGCAGCAGCGCCGCCGGCCGCCCGGCCAAGCCCCCCGGGGGAGCCACAGCGTGTGGCCGTTCGCCCCCGATTTCGAGCAAAAACAGCTGCCAGCGCTTGATTAGCAAGCGCTGGCAGCTATCATTTTTGTAGCAAATTAAACACAAGCTTACGCGGCAGCCCATGTCGGCAGGCGGCGCACGCCAAACCATTGCAGCTCGGCCAACATGGCCACGGACACCACATGCACCACCAGGTACGCCTGCCCCAGCAGCGTGGGCGCGAGGGTGGAGCCCAGCAGCAGCACCAGGCTGGCCAGGGCCCACGCAAGGTTGCCCATGATCAGCACCCACAGCCAGCCCCGGGGCATGGGCTCGGACCGGGCGATCGAAATGGCAAGCGCTGCGTAGCCCAGCAGCATCGCGCCAGACACTTGCAGCAGCCCTGCAGGCAACCCCAGCCACAACGACAGCGGCTCGGTCAGAAGCAGGTGCAGGGCACCCAGCAGAACGCCGGTGGACGCATCAAACCAGACCACAGCGCGCAGGATTCGGGGGGACGACATCAGGTTGAACATGGAAGGCTCCTTGGTGAAGTGAAAACGATGAAGAACAGGCCTGCATCGTTGCCGCCCGGGCGCACCAAGTCGATGACCTGGCAGGTAATGGCCCGCGCACGCTTTCACCCTAGGATGTGGCCCATGACCTCCTCCGCATCCACCCCGCACCGCCCACCGCGCCCCGCCCTGCCGCACCGCCCGGCGCCGGCGGGGCCCGCATCGTTTGGCGACCACCTGCGCACCTGGCGCCAGCAGCGGCACCTGAGCCAGCTCGAGCTGGCGGACGAGGCAGACATCTCCACCCGGCACGTGAGCTTCATGGAAACCGGCCGTACCAACCCCAGCCGCGACATGGTGCTGCGGCTGTGCGAACGCCTGGCTGTGCCGCTGCGCGAACGCAATGCCCTGCTGGTGGCCGCGGGTTATGCCCCCATGTACCGCGAACGCGCCCTGGACGACCCGGCCCTGGCCGCCGCGCGGCAGGCGGTGGAACTGGTGCTCAAGGGCCACGAACCCTGCCCCGCCATCGCGCTGGACCGCTGCTGGAACGTGGTGGCCACCAACCGCGCGGCCCATGCGCTGTTGGCGGCGCATGTCAATCCCGCTCTGCTCGCACCGCCCATCAACGTGTTCCGGCTGAGCCTGCACCCCGAGGGCCTGGCGCCGCGCATTGCCAATCTGGCGCAGTGGCGCGCCCACCTGTTTGAACGCCTGCGCCAGCAAATCCAGGCCACGGCCGACCCGGCCCTGATCGCGCTGCAGGCGGAGTTGCGGGAATACCCCGCGCCGGCCGAGGCCAACGCACTGGTACTGGCAGGGGAAATGCTGGGCGTGGTAATGCCGTTCTGCTTTGAAAGCGTGCACGGCATGTTGTCACTCATCAGTACCACCACGATATTCGGCACGCCGGTGGATGTGACGTTGCAGGAGCTGGCGGTGGAATCGTTCTTTCCGGCCGACGAATTCACGGCGCAGGTATTGCGCAAGGTGGCAGAGGAAAACCCCTGAGCGCGAGGGTGACGGGAATACAGCGCTGGGCGACATGATTCATCGCTGGGGCCACAAAACAAATCACCAAATACCCCAGAATGGCCGCGCCAAGGTCGGCCGGCACCCTTGGCCAAACCAGCGTGCTCTCGTGATGCAGGTTGGAGCAGCCTGTGGTAGGGGCGCCTCCAGGCCTAGACCTCAAAAAACATCGCCCATAAAAAAACCCGCTGAAGCGGGTTTTTTTAACCAGGGGCCAAGCCCTTAAATCACAAACTTTTCGCGATTTTCGTTTTGAATCCACTTGGGCGCTTTGCCGCGGCCAGTCCAGGTTTCGCCAGTGGCGGGATTGCGGTATTTGGGGGCTACCTTGGTACCAGCGGTGGAACTGCGTGCTGTCTTGCCCGAGGCCTTGCCTGCGGGGAACACGTCCTGGGCCGTCAGGCCAAACTCCGTGACCAGCGAACGGACCTGCGCCACAGCGTCCGACAATTCACGGCGGCGGGCTTCGCCGATTTGTTGCTCAAGGGCTTCGCGCTGCTTCAAAAGTTCTTTGTAGCTGGTCATGGTGTCTGGGTTAAATAAGGATGAAGACGCGCCATTATAGGAATCTGTAATACATCTGTGCAGCCCGCCTTGAAATTAAATCCAATTTTTACGCGTCAGTGCAGAAACCACCATATTGGTGCAAATCATTCTCCTTGGCGTCCGACCGTCGGATTTAACCGGCGGCCAGGCAATGCGCAGACCCTCCCCGGTTGCTGGGTGGGTTACCCCAAGGAATTCAGTATGGAATGCCGACGGGTGCCGATTCGCAATGTAAATATGTCTGTGAACCGCCCGACCTAGCGCAGCGGGCTGCCATTGCCGTCCTCACATGCCGCGATATCCCCACGGCAATCCGGCCCAGTTTCGCTTAATGAAACGGATTAAACCGCGCACGGCGTGGGAGGCTACATACCCTGTCTCCCATCCTAAGCCCCGGGGAAAATGTGGCGCACCGCGCCAAAACTCCGTGAGAGCGCGATAACCCTCGGCACTTCGAATAGTGGAAACCCCATCGGGCTGTCCCGAAGCACAGTTCACAGACAGCCCGACTGAACACCTGGACCACGACGGCCCAGCGCGACCGCGCAATCAGCACAGAATCCACGGTTACCTTCACACCAGACACTGACCCATGGCTCTTTACTGTATTGGCGACATCCAGGGCTGCGACCAGGCCCTCGGCCGCCTGCTCGATGAGATCGGCTTTTCCCCCAGCCGCGACACCGTTTACCTGCTCGGCGACCTGGTGAACCGGGGCCCGGACTCCGCCGCCGTGCTGCGCCGCTGCGTCGCCGTAGACGGCGCTCTGCGCTGCCTGCTCGGCAACCACGATCTGCATCTGTTGGCGGCAGCGCACGGCGCGCGCAAGCCCTCGCGCCGCGACACGCTGGCCTCGGTGCTAGGAGCCAGCGACCGCGATGCCCTGCTGGCCTGGGTGCGCCAGCAGCCGCTGGCCCGCGCGCACGAGCACGCGGGTGAAACCCTGCTGATGGTGCACGCCGGCGTGCTTCCTGCCTGGTCTGCCGCAGAGACCTTGGCGCACGCCGACGAGGTGGCGGCGGTGCTGCGCGGCCCGGACCTTGCCGGCTTTTTGCAGTCGATGTACGGCAACACCCCTGACCAGTGGCGCGACGACCTCACGGGCACGGATCGCCTGCGGGTGATCGTGAACGCGCTCACGCGGCTGCGCTTTTGCTCTGCTGACGGCATCATGGATTTCGAGAGCACCGAAAGCGCCAGCGCCGCGCCGCCCGGCTTGGTGCCCTGGTTCGACGTGCCCGGCCGCCAAACTGCCGGCAGCCTGATTGCGTTTGGCCATTGGTCCACGCTCGGCTGGCTCAACCGCAGCGACCTGCTTGGCATCGACACCGGCTGCGTATGGGGCGGCTGCCTGAGCGCGGTGCGCTTTGGCGCCACGCTGGCCGACCGCGAGTTGCTGCAGGTGCATTGCGAGCAGGCGCAGGCACCGGGTGCCTGAGATCTTCGAGCCTGAGGGCCGGCGCGCCACGGGGGCCTACTGCGCTCAGCCCATGGTCGAGCTCAGGATACGACGGGCTCCAGCATGGCCTTCATTCCTGCCGATTGCCAGACGCTGCCATCGCGCGCCGCCGTCAGCATGGCTAGTTGCGGCATGCGCGCAGCCCACCGCGGGCCCGCACTGGCGCCCTGCACCATCAGCGCCGCGCCCAGGCCATTGACCTCGGCCACCGTCCTTGCCACGAGGCTCACCCCATGCACACCCGACGTCGGGCGACCGGTGCGCGGGTTGAGGATGTGGTGCAGGCGCTGGCCCTGGTGAAGGAAAAATCGCTCGTAGTCGCCCGACGATGCGACCACCGCAGTGCCAGCCACCGACACGACGCCAAGCAAGCGATCAGGCGCGCGGGGATCACGCAGCCCGACACGCCAGGGGCGGCCCTGGCACATCCCTTCGACCAGCACGTCGCCACCGCCGTTGATGAGGGCGTTTTCGACCCCGAGTGACCGCAGCCTGCGCAGACCCGCCTCCAGGATCGGCAGCTTGGCGATGCCCCCCAGGTCCAGCGCCATGCCCTGCCGCGCAAGGAACGCGGTGCCAGCCTGTGCATCCAGCACCAGCGCGCGCGCATCCACCAGCCGCTGCTGGCGCGCGATGTCATTGGGGCTGGGCACGGTGCGGCTTCCGGCAGTGAAGTCCCAGGCACTGAGCGAACCCACGGTCGGGTCAAACGCGCCCTGGCTCAGCGCGCTTGTCCGCTGCGCGCTCTGCAGCACCGTCATCAGTTCGGGCGACACCGCAACAGGCGCAATACCCGCAGCCAAGTGGATGCGGGTCACCTCGCTGTCGGGCCGGTAACGGCTCATCATGGCCTCGAGCCGCTGCATTTCAACCACGGATTGCGCCATGGCATCGCGCAGCAAACCAGCGTCGGGGCCCTGGGCCACGATGTCCACACGCGTGCCCATCAGCGCCCAGGAACCCCGCAGAAATAAATCCGTACTGGCGGCCTTGCTAGCCGATGCGGAAGGTACCCTCGCCGCACTACCGGCCCACGCCATGCCGCCCCACAGGGGCAGTGCCATGGCGATGCGGCGGCGTGCCGGGCTGCCAGGTGCGTGCGGCGCGTGCTGCATAGGCCCTCCGGTCACAGGGCCTTGTCGGCCATGAAGTCCACTGCCGCCTTGACCTCGTCGTTACTCAGGCTGGCCGCGCCACCGCGCGCGGGCATCATGCCTTTGGCGCCGGTGTAACCCTCCATAGCGTGTTTGTAGAGCGTCTCTTTGCCCTGGGCGATGCGCGGGCCCCAGTCGGCCTTGTCACCGGGCTTGGGTGCACCTGCCACACCGGCAGCGTGGCACATGGCGCAGGTCTTGCCGTAGACGCTCTTGCCCAGTTCGTTTTCAGCGACGGGAGTGGCTGCAGGTGCAGCAGCGGGGGCTGGTGCAGCAGCGGGGGCTGGCGCAGCAGGGGCCGGGGCAGATTCGGGCTTCTTGTCGCCGCAGCCTGCCAGAAGTACGGCCAACATTGCCGCGGCCAGGGTGGTGGTCATCTTTTTCATCGTGTGCATCCTTTGGTGTGAAGCAATTGGTGGTGGTCAGGGGCACCTGGGGTAGAGAACCAGCCCCACGCCGCACAGCCCGACCGCATCTGTATGCAAATTCCGATTCGGAGATTCGCAGATTCGCGATGGATTGAATGTAGGCGCAAGCGCGATGGTTGGGGAGGGGTGGGCGCCGCCCGAACTTGACCTGGATCAAATAGATTCCAGTCAAGTGAATCTATTATCGCGGCCATGCAAACCCGTTGGCAAGCTCCCCGAAACCTGCACCGCTGGGTGTTGGCATGGCTGCTGATGGCTACCTTTGCCGCCGTGGCCTCGCCCCTGGTGGCGCCGCGCTCCCTGGAACTGGCTTGCTCTGGCGCAGGCCATGCCGTGCTGCTGGTCCACACCGCGGATGGGTTGGAGCCCGCAGAGGCCGCCGCGCTGGACTGCCCGTTGTGCCTGCCTGTCGGCGTGCCACCCACGTCCGTCGTCGGCCCCTGCGGGCTTCCCCCTGTTTCTTCACGCGTTGCACCGCCCACATCCTGGCGCGTTGCGGCGCATCCCACTGGCTACCGCCCACCAGCGCGTGCCCCACCCGTTTTTTCACTGAGCCATCCCTAAGAGGTAAACCATGAGCGACAAGAAAGACCTGCAAATTGCATCCGGCGGCCTCGCCCGTCGAAGCTTCATCAACACGGCCGCGCTGGTCGGCCTGACAGCAGGCGTCGCTGCCTGCACCGAAAAGCCCGGCTCGGCCGCGGCACCCGCGGCTCCCACGCCCGCAGCACCTGCCTCGGCCCACGCCAGTGCTGGCGCCGCAACCCACCTCAAACCGGGCGAACTCGACACCTACTACGGTCTGTGGAGTGGTGGCCACACCGGCGACATGCGCGTGCTGGGCCTGCCGTCCGGCCGCGAAATCACCCGCATCCCCTGCTTCGTGCCGGACGCCCTTGTGGGCTGGGGCATCACGAACGAATCCAAGGCCATCATGGGCACCAAGGCCGATGGCAGCCTGAAATACACGGTGGCCGACACCCACCACACGCACGCCTCGTACAAGGACGGCAACTACGACGGCCGCTACGCCTGGATCAACGACAAGATCAACAGCCGCCTGGCCCGTATCCGCCTGGATTATTTTGTCTGCGACAAGATCACCGAGCTGCCCAACGTGCAGGGTTTCCACGGCATCTTCCCGGACAAGGCTGACCCGGTCGATCCGGCCATCAACTACACCACCCGTGTGTTCTGCGGCGCCGAGTTCTCCATCCCCCTGCCCAACACGGGCACCGAAGACAGCACCAAGTACCGCTCGATGTTCACCTGCGTGGACGCAGAGTCGATGGAAGTGCGCTGGCAAGTCCTGATCGACGGCAACTGCGACCTGACCGCGACCTCGTACGACGGCAAACTGGCAGCCACCAACCAGTACAACACCGAGATGGGCGCGAAGTACGAGGACATGATGTCCGCCGAGCGCGACGCCTGCCTATTCTTCAACGTCGCCCGCATCGAAGAAGCCGTCAAGGCTGGCAAGTTCAAGACCATCGGCACGAGCAAGGTGCCTGTGGTGGACGGCACACTCGAAGCCAACAAGGACCCCAAGACCGCGCTCACCGCCTACGTCAGCGTTCCGAAAAACCCGCACGGCGTGAACGCCAGCCCCGATGGCAAGTATTTCATCTGCGCCGGCAAGCTCTCGCCCACCGCCACGGTGATCGAGCTGAGCAAGGTGCTCGAATGGTTCGACGGCAAGCTGGAAAAGCTCGACGCTGCCATCGTGGCCGAGGTCGAACTGGGCCTGGGCCCGCTGCACACGGCGTTTGACGGCCGCGGCAACGCCTTCACCACCCTGTTCTTGGACAGCCAGGTGGTCAAGTGGAACGTGGACGCCGCCATCAAGTTCCACGGCGGCGACAAAGCCGCCAAGTACGTTGTCGACCGCATCGATGTGCACTACCAGCCCGGCCACATCAATGCCTCGCAGTCCGAGACCAAAGCGGCGGACGGCAAGTACCTGGCCGTGGGTTGCAAGTTCTCCAAGGACCGCTTCCTGCCCGTCGGCCCGCTGCACCCCGAGAACGAGCAGCTCATCGACATCTCGGGCGAGAAGATGGTGCTGATGGCCGACCACCCTGTGCGTGGCGAGCCCCATGACTTCATCATCTTCAAGCGCGATCTGGTGCGCCCCAAGCAGGTCTACAACCTGGACGACTCGCCCCTGGCCATCAAGGACCCGAAAGAGTCCGGCGTGGTGCGCAACGGCAAGAAGGTCACCGTCAAGATCACCTCGCAGGCGCCTGCTTTCAGCCTGCGCGAGTTCAAGCTCAAGAAGGGCGACGAAGTCACGCTGATCCTGACCAACCTGGACAAGATCGAAGACCTGACGCACGGCTTTGCGATCCCGAACTACAACGTGAACTTCATCGTGAACCCGCTGGAGACCAAGTCGGTGAGCTTCGTGGCCGACAAGCCCGGCGTGTTCTGGTGCTACTGCACGCACTTCTGCCATGCGCTGCACCTGGAAATGCGCACGCGGATGATCGTGGAAGCTTAAGGATTCGGACCATCCCCCTGAGCGGCTAACGCCGCTTCCCCCTTCTCTCGGCTTCGCCCGGAAGGGGGACGATGCATTCGCTGCGGGGCGGCCCTTTCTCTGCATCTCTGGTCTGGGGCGCGCCAGTTGCGACGACTGCGCCCCACTTTGAACAAAATTGGCCTCCAGCCCTTTTAGAACAAGCGCTGGTAGCTATCAAAAAGATAGTCCCATGACATCTCCCGTCCGGCGGTTAGCCACGCTTCTCCTGCTCTTGCTGCTGGCACTGTGGATGGCGCCGCGCGCCCACGCTGCGGCGGGTGCGTACGAGGCCGAGCTGCCAGCGGACCTCGCCACCGCGCGGGACATGTGCGCGCTGCTGCCCTGCAAGGACGTGTTCCCGGGCGCCACGCATTTTTCTGAACGCAAGGGCCAGCCGCCCTATGTGGAGGCCTACGACCAGGCCGCCGAGCCGCGCAAGCTGCTGGGCTACGTCATGCTCTCCACCGACATCACCGACACCCCGGCCTACTCGGGAAAGCCCGTGGTCACGCTGATCGGCATGGACAAGGCGGGCCGCTTTGTGGGTGTGAAGGTGCTCAAGCACTCCGAGCCCATCTTGCTGCTGGGCATTCCCGAATCCACGCTGATCCGCTTCAACGAGCAGTACGTGGGCCGGTCGGTCACCGACACCATCGAAGTCGGCCCCTCGCGGCCCGACGAGAACGTGGTCGGGGTGGACGCCATTTCGGGCGCCACCGTTACCGTGATCGCGCAGAACCAGGTGGTGATGGCGTCGGGCTCTGCCGTGGCCCGGCAGACCGGCATCATCGCGCCCACGGTGCGCGACCCCGCACGTTTTGTGGCCGGGGGCCAGCGCTACGACTGGGCGCAGCTGGTGCAGATGGGCGCCGTGCAACGTCTGGCGGTCAAGCCCGAACAGGTGGGCATGCCGCGCGGGCCGGAGCCTTTCATCGAACTGTGGTTTGGCGACCTGAACCACCCCGACATCGGCAAGAGCCTGCTCGGCAACCACGGTTTCGACAACCTGCGCGCGCGCCTGAAGGAAGGCGAGAACGCGTTCTTCATCATCAAGACCGCCGGGGTCGAATCGTTCAAGGGATCGGGTTTCGTGCGCGGCGGCATCTACGACCGCGTGCAGGTCAAGCAGGGTGCGGATTCATTCACCTTCCGCGACCTCGATTCGTACAACCTGTACGGCCTGGAAGCCGCGGGGGCACCGCGCTACAACGAGTCCGCGATCTTCGTCATCCGCTCCACGGCGTTCTCCGCCGCCCACCCCTGGAAGCTCGCCTTCCTGGGCAACCGGGTGGACAAGGCCACGGGCCAGCGCAGCTTTGCGGTATTCGAGTCCAAGTACTGGCTGCCCGCAGCGCTGCTGGAAGGCGGCCGCCCCACGGTGAAAGAGCCTGACGCGCCCTGGGTGCGTGTGTGGAAATCGCAGGCACTGCAGATTGCCCTGTTTGCGCTGGTGCTGGTGGCCGTCACCGTGGTCTACGCGTTCCGCGAACGGCTCACCCGGCTGTCCACCCACAAGAACAAGTGGCCGGTCAACGCCTTCAAATATGGCTTCTGGGGCATCAGCATGGCCTGGGTGGGCTTTGGCCTCATGGCCCAGCCATCCATCACGCAGGTGCTCACCTGGTTCCATTCGCTGCTGTTCCAGTGGACCTGGTCGCTCTTCCTGTCCGATCCGTTCATCTTTTTGTTCTGGATCTTCATCATCGTCACCGTGTTCCTGTTCGGACGGGGCCTGTTCTGCGGGTGGATGTGCCCGTTCGGCTCGCTGCAGGAAACGATCTACAAGGTGGCGCGGTTCAGTGGCCTGGGGCGTTTTCAGACCAAGCTGCCGCAGAAGTGGCACGACCGGCTGAAGTGGGTGAAGTACGCCGTGTTCTTTGGCCTGCTCACCGTGTCCCTGTTCTCCATGGGCCTGGCGGAAAAGCTGGCCGAAGTGGAACCCTTCAAGACCACCTTCCTGGTGGGCGTGACCAACCGGGCCTGGCCGTTCGGCCTGTTCGTGGCGGCCATCCTGGGCCTGTCGATCTTCATCGAGCGCCCGTACTGCAAGTACGTCTGTCCGCTCGGCGCGTCGCTGGCCATGCCCAGCACGTTCCGGTGGTTTGGCCTCAAGCGCAAGCAGGACTGCAACAGCTGCAAGGCCTGCGCCGTGGGCTGCGGCGCTCAGGCAATCGACGCCGATGGCCGCATCGACCACCGCGAATGCCTGCACTGCCTCGATTGCATGATTCTGTACACCGACACCAAGGGCTGCCCGCCGCTGGCCAAGGAACGCAAGCGCCGCGAGAAGGATGGGCTGGAAATCACGCCCATCGGCAAGAACGGCTATTTCATCCCGATCCACCCCGCTACGGTGCAGGACCAGATCTCTGCCAAAGCAGCGAAGGGCGTGGATCCGCGCATGCCCACAGAGCCCGCCCACCCGGCTGCCAAGACCGGCGCGCGCGGCCTGCGCTGGGTGTGGGCCGAGCTGGTGGACCACCTGTGGCCCTGGAGCCGTGAAGGCTGGACCTCGCGCCGCGCGCTGCAGGTGGCGGGCTTCTCGCTGGCCATCGCGGCCACCGTGGCGTGGGTGATGACCGCCATGGGCTCGCTGTCATCGGGCGCCATCATCGGCTGGTGGTTTGGCTGGAGCGTCTATGAGGTGCTGATCCGCCTGTCGGGCAAGCGCTACGTCAAGGACGGCCCATGGTGGCGCGACCAATATCGCCTGGCGGGCGTGATGGACATGCTGAGCTACGTGGGCTTCAAAAACCTCCTCATTGGCGCGGCTTTGTTCCTGGCTATCAAAGCACTGGTAGGGTTGGCCTGATGAACCTCCACCGTGCCGCCGCCGCATTGCTGGCCCTCGCCGCCGGGCTGCTCGCCCTGCCGGGCCAAGCCGCCACCTCGGTGGTGCGCCCGGGCGAGGACCTGCAGGCTGCCATCACGGCCGCGGCGCCGGGCGACACCGTGGAGGTGCAACGCGGCCACTACCGCGTCAACCTGCGCATCGACAAGGCCCTGACACTGCGGGGCATCGACCGCCCCACGCTCAGCGGCGGCCAGACGGGTGACACCATCCGCATCACCGCTGCGGACGTCGTCATCGAGGGCCTGATCGTGCGCGACTCTGGCACCAGCCTCAAGGACCAGAACGCGGGCATCTATGTCTACCCCGGCGCCCACCGCGCCGTGGTGCGCGGCAACGACATCACCTACAACCTGTTCGGCCTGTGGATCGAAAAGGCCAACAACGTGCAGGTGCTCAACAACACCATCACGGGGCTGCGCGACGTGAATTCCTCGCAGCGCGGCAACGGCGTGCAGCTGTACAACACCACGGGCGCACGCATCGAGGGCAATCGCATCAGCTTCGTGCGGGATGCGCTCTATGTGGATGTGTCCCACGATGCCATCTTTCGGGGCAACCGGCTGCACCACAGCCGCTACGGCACGCACTACATGAACTCCTACCGCAACCTGTGGGAGGACAACGACACCTACAACAACCGCGGCGGCCTCGCACTGATGGAGGTGCGCGACCAGGTCGTGCGCAACAACCGCGCGTGGGGCAACAGCGACCACGGCATCATGCTGCGCACCCTGCAGGATTCCGTCATCGAGAACAACGTGGTGGCCGACAACAGCCGCGGCTTCTTCATCTATGACGTGGAGTACATCACCCTGCGCGGCAACCTGGTGGCGCGCAACACCGTGGGCGTGCATCTTGCCGCGGGCTCCAAGAACAACAAGGTCGAAGGCAACGACTTCATCGGCAACCGCGAACAGGTGCGCTACGTGGGCGCCCGCGACGAGCGCTGGGGCACCGAGGGCGGCAACCACTGGAGCAACTACCTGGGCTGGGACCGCGACGGCAACGGCGTGGGCGACGTGCCCTACGAAGCCAACGACATGGTGGACCGCCTGACCTGGCGCCACCCCACCATCAAGCTGCTGCTGGCCAGCCCTGCCGTACAGGCGCTGCGCCTGGTGGGCCAGCAGTTTCCGGTGCTGCGCGTGCCCACCGTGATCGACCCCAAGCCACGCATGCAACCGAGCCAACCCCTACGGAATTTCCAGCGTGACACGCAACCCACCCCCCATTGACCCGCGCGGGCCCGCCGCCATCGAGGTGCAGGCCGCGCACAAGCACTACGGCGCATTGCATGCCGTGGACGGTATCGACCTGCGCATCGAGCGCGGCGAGATCTTTGGACTCATCGGCCACAACGGCGCGGGCAAGAGCACGCTGTTCAAGATGATTCTGGGCCTCACGCCCGCCACCTCGGGCGAGATCCGGGTGGGCGGCGCCACGGTGCAGGGCCGCGACTTTCGCGCCGCCCGCCGCCACCTGGGCTACCTGCCCGAGAACGTGGTGCTCTACGACAACCTGAACGGGTTGGAGACACTGCGTTTTTTCGCACGCCTCAAGGGCGCACCCCTTGCACAGTGCCCCGTGCTGATGGAACGCGTCGGCCTGGCCCACGCCGGCAACCGCCCCGTGCGCGAATACTCCAAGGGCATGCGCCAGCGCCTGGGATTTGCACAGGCCCTGCTGGGCGATCCACAGGTGCTGCTGCTGGACGAGCCCACCAACGGCCTCGACCCGCAGGCCATCCGCGACTTCTATGCCACGCTGCGCGAGTTGCAGGCCGGTGGCGTGACCATCGTCATCACCTCGCACATCCTGGCCGAACTGCAGGAGCGCGTGGATCGCCTGGCCATCCTGGCAAGTGGCAAGCTGCAGGCCCTGGGCAGCGTGCAGGCGCTTCGCGAGCAGGCGCACATGCCGTTGACCATCAACCTCACACTGTCCGCCGCCGACCGGCCTGCCGCGCTGCAGCTGCTCTCTGCCGTGCCGGGAATCACAGCGACGGAAACGCCGGAAGGCCTGCACGTGGACTGCCCACGCGGCAGCAAGATGGCCGTGCTGGGTGCGCTGGCACCGCTGGGCGCAGCGCTGCAAGACCTGCAGATCCAGGAGCCATCGCTGGAAGACGTGTACTTCGACCTGCGGGACCATGAAGCGGCAACCCCCTGAGCGGTTTCGCCGCATCCCCCTTCTCTCCCGCTGCGCGGGAAGAAGGACGCCGCGCGTGCGCAGGCAGCCCTTGCACCGCTGGCCTGGCCTGGACCCTGCCCATTTGAACGGCTGCTGACCACAGGCAAGCCAACGGACCACTGAGATGGAAATCAACCAAATCTTCACCATCGCGGGCAAAGAGTTCCGCGACCGCATGCGCAACCGCTGGGTGCTGGCCGTAGCGCTCGTGTTCACCGTGTTTTCGCTGGCCATCGCTTACTTTGGCGGCGCGCAGCAGGGCACGGTGGGCTTTCGCTCCATCGAATTCACCATCGCCAGCCTGGTCAGCCTGGTGATCTACCTGATTCCGCTGATCGCACTGCTGCTGGGCTTTGACGCCATCGTGGGCGAACGCGAACGCGGCTCGCTCGACCTGCTGCTGTCGCTGCCCATCACGCGGCTGGAGCTGCTGCTGGGCAAGTACCTGGGCCTCGCGGCGGCGCTCTCGCTGTCCACGCTGGCGGGTTTTGGCCTGGTGGCGGTGCTGCTGTACCGGCAGTTCAGCTGGGCAGGGTTGTTCCACTACGGCGGCTTCATGTTCAGCTCCGTGCTGCTGGGGCTGGCATTCTTGAGCATGGCGGTGCTGCTGTCGGTGCTCACGCACGAGCGCACGCGCGCCTCGGGCCTGGCGATTGCCGCATGGTTCTTCTTCGTGCTGGTGTTTGATCTGCTGCTCCTGGGTGCCCTGGTGGCCACGGGTGGCACGGTGGGCGGCGAGGCCATGGCCTACCTGCTGCTGCTCAACCCAGCCGACGTTTTCCGCATCCTCAACGTGTTCTCGCTGGACGACGTGCGCACCCTGTACGGCCTGACCAGCATCGTGCCCCCTGCCCTGGCCAAGCCATGGCTGATGGGCGCGGTGATGGCAGCCTGGATCGTGGTGCCGCTGGGCCTGGCAAGCTGGAGATTCAAACCATGAAAACCCCTTACCAACCCCGGTGCGGCTGCACGACCCGCCGGCAGCTGCTGGGCTGGGCCGCGCTCACGGCGATGGGCTCGCTCACCGGCCTGGGCGCCCTGTCGGGCTGTTCGCAGGCCGACAGCGGTGCGCAGGCCCTGGTGCCGGTCGAGATCGACCGCACCACCAGTTGCGAGCTCGACGGCATGCTGCTGGCCGACTACCCCGGCCCCAAGGCGCAAGTGCACTTTGCGGGGCAGGACAAGCCCTCATTCTTTTGCGACACGGTGGAGCTGTTCAGCACCCTGCTGGCCGGGGAGCAGGTGCGCGCCGTGAAGGCCGTGTACGTGCAGGACATGGGCCAGGCCGACTGGAACGCGCCGCAGGGCCACTGGATCGACGGCAAGACTGCCATCTACGTGGTGGGCGGCAAGCGCCATGGCTCCATGGGCCCCACCATCGGCAGCTTTGCGCAAGAGGCCGATGCCAGGAAGTTTGCGGCCGAATATGGCGGCAAGGTCCTGCGCTTTGCCGAGATCACGCCCGCCATGGTGGATCTGAGCGGCGGCGCGCTGCACGACACGCGGATGTGAGCGCTTTATGCCCGAGCCGCTGCCACCGCCGCCCCGCGCCCCCCGGCGCACTGCCACGCGCCGCACCGCCCTCGTGGCCCTGCTGCTGGGCTCGGCCGGCCTGGTGGGGTGGCAATCGCAGCGCACCCTGCCCCATCCGTCCGGCGCCGCCGCCCTCGCGGGGATAGGCGACGATGTGTGCGTGGTCGCGCCGCCCACGCCGTACGACGCTGCGCTGGGCCAGCCTCTCGCCGCGCCACGGGAAGTGCCCGCCGATGCCCGCTGCCCGGTCTGCGGCATGTACCCGGCCCGCGCACGCACGTGGGCGGCGCAGGTCATCTTTGCGGACGGGGATGCATATTACTTCGACTCGCCGCTCAGCCTGATGCTGTACCTGGGCAACGTGGCCCACTACACGCGGGGCCGCACGGCCAGCGCCATCGTGGCCCGGTATGTGACCGATACCGATACGGGGGTGTGGCTGAACGCGCAGGAGGCCGTGTATGCAACGGGCTCTTCAGCCAAGGGGCCGATGAGGGCGGGCAACCTGCCCGCCTTTGCGGATGCCGCGGCGGCACAGCGGTTTGTGCAGCAGCGCGGCGGCCGGGCCATTGCCTTCAGCGCCATCGATGCGCCCTTGCTGCGTGGGCTGGCCCCCAACCTCAGGGCCGACCACCACCAGCATGCGGGCTGATATCGGTCCGTATACAAAAACTTCATCTGTTCACGCTGAGCCCTTCGACAGGCTCAACAGGCTTTGGACGGGCTCGTCCGAAGCGCCGCGAGGCTTCGACAAGCTCTGCCCGACCGGTTCTGGGTTTGAGTCGCGACCTGGATCTGACTCTGACGGACCGGGAAGCGGATCCATACGAGGGGACTCGTTGCTATTGAATCAATAGCTTGTTGCGCTTGTGCAGCAAGCGCTACGGGCCAAAAGACCTCAAAAATCGCTGAGCAGACATGCACAGGCCCGGACAGGCCTGCTCTTCTTCACTGCGTCAACGTCTCTGGCTGGGCGGCCTTGAAAAGTGCGGCCACCTTGCGCTTGGGCTTGATGTTGGCCGAGATGCTGCTGCGTGGCGCCGACTTGGCGGCTTCCCAGGCAGGTGCTGCGTCTGCAGCCGCGCTGGCTTCGTACGGCTTCTCAAAGAACGGATCGCGCGAGGCCACCGCCGGGCGGAAACCCCGGTGCTGTTCGCGCGGCTCGCGGGATTCGCGGCCACCGCGGTGGTCACGTTCGCGCTCGCGTTCGCGGCGGGGCGCGGCCGAGATCGCATCACGTCCATCGCCCGTCTCACCCGCCTCGCGCCATGCCCGGCGGCCATCGTTGATGCGGCCCTTGGGCTGGTCTTCTTCGTATTCGACGGCTTCGAGCTCGATCTTCTTCTTGATCAGCTTCTCGATGTCGGCCACCAGACGGGCATCGCTGCCCGACACCAGCGTGACCGCCAGGCCCGATGCGCCAGCGCGGCCGGTGCGGCCAATGCGGTGCACATAGTCTTCGGCGTTGAACGGCACGTCGAAGTTGAACACCGCCGGCACGTCCTTGATGTCGAGGCCGCGCGCGGCCACATCGGTACACACCAGCAGGTCAACTTCGCCGCTCTTGAAGGCTTCGAGCGCCTTCAGGCGCTCGTCCTGGCTCTTGTCGCCGTGCAGTGCGGTGGTCTTGAGACCTTCGCGCTCCAGGCTGCGTGCCAGGCGGGCGCAGCCCAGCTTGCTGTTCACAAAGATGAAGGCCTGCTTGATGCCCCGGGTCTTGAGGACCTGGTGGATGGCACGGCGCTTGTCGTCGTCGTTGGCGCTGTAGAAGCGTTGCTCCACCGTGGAGGCCGTCTCGTTCGGGCGGGCCACTTCGATGGTGATGGGGTTTTGCAGGTAGCTGCCGGCCAGGCGCTTGATCTCGGGCGAGAACGTGGCGCTGAACAAGAGCGTGGTGCGCTGCTTGGGCAGGTACGACAGGATGCGCTGCAGGTCGGGCAAAAAGCCGATGTCCAGCATGCGGTCCGCCTCGTCGAGCACCACGTACTCGACCTGGTTGAGCACGGCGTTCTTGGCCTCGATATGGTCCAGCAGCCGGCCCGGCGTGGCCACCAGCACTTCGACGCCTTTTTTCAGCTCGATGGTCTGCGGCTTCATGTCCATGCCGCCAAACACCACGGTGCTGCGCAGCTTGGTGTACTTGGCATACAGCGCGATCTGCTGGGCGACCTGGTCGGCCAGTTCGCGCGTGGGCAGCAACACCAGCGCCCGCACCGGGTGGCGCGCGGGGGAGGTGGAGCTGCTTTCATGCTTGAGAAGGCGTTGCAGCAGAGGCAGCGAAAAAGCCGCCGTCTTGCCAGTGCCGGTCTGGGCTGCGCCCATCACGTCCTGGCCGGTCAAAACGACCGGGATGGCCTGCTCCTGGATGGGAGTCATGGACTCGTAGCCCATTTCGGCCACGGCACGTGCCAGCGGCTCAGCCAGCGATAGATTGGAAAAGGAACTTGTCATTTAGCCCTCTATTGTCGCATTGACCCGTGAAAACGCTATTTTTTGAGGTATGCGCGCATCAGGGCACCGTCTGGATACGCGATATCAGCCACCTGATTGCTACCATTTACATAGCAATCAACGCTTATCAATCAAGCGCTAGCGGCCAATTTGGCTTGAAAATTACTCCAGCACGGCCCGCAACTGGCGCGTGGTAACGCCCAGGCGGCGGGCCCCAATCATGGCGAGGTTATTCATCACCGTGAGCGCAGCCTCGGGGTATTGGCGGGCCCAGCTGTCGAAATGGCTGCGCGACAGGCGCACCAGCTGGGCGGGCCGGCGCTCGGCCCCGGCGCTGGCGGTGCGGGCTGCGCCACTGAGAAAAGCCATCTCGCCAAACGCCATGCCCGGCCCCACCGTGGCCAGGCGCAGGCCCATCTCTGGCGGCCACTGCGTGACCAGCGTGATATGGCCGGACTGCACGATCAGCAGGTCGCGGTCGCTGTCGCCCGCGCTGAACACCACGCTGCGTGCCGGCACGGCCAGGGGTACCAGCAGGGCCTGCAGCGCCTCGCCGGCGGCGGCTGGCACGCCCTCGCCGATCTCGCCAAGCAGGTCGCGGTGCGGGTACGCGGGCCGCTGCTCGATGGGGCGCTGCAGCAGGATGCCGGCCTCGGCCCATTCGAGCGCTCGGTCCAGGTCGGCAAAGCTGCGCACCTGCTCGCCAGCATGCGCTGCGGCCATCGGGTCGAGCCCCGCCACGGCGGCCGATACACCCTGCTGCGCGAGGTCGCGCACCAGCGCACGCAGCTGGGCCAGCGCCGTGCTGTCCCACGCCGGCACGCGCGCCGCGTCCAAGATCACCCAGCGGTGGCGCGGCTGCAGCAGCAAACGCACCTGCTCGGCCAAATGCGCGGCCACGCCAAACGACATCACGCCCTGCAGTTCAAACACGGCAACCTGGTTCATGCGCGGCACGAGCCAGGTATCCGACCCCGCGCGGCGCAGCCGGCGCGAACGCAGCTCGCCGTCCAGCCGTACATGCCGCAGCACCTTGGCAGCCGAATCGTGCAGCAGCACAAACGTGGCCACCACCAGCCCCGCCACCAGCGCGCCCACGCCGCCCATCACCGCAAATACCAGCGCCACGAGCCAGCTCTGCGCCCACGTCACGCGCGAGCTTTTGGCATAGCGCAGCGACCACATCAGGCCCGGTACCTGCATCAGCCCCGCCAGCACCAGCCCGCCCGCAAGGCACGCCATGGGCACCCAGTGCAGCCACCAGGCCCCCGTGGCCGCCACCCCCAGCATGATGGCCGCATGCCAGCGCGGGGCATCGCGCGAGCCGCCGGCCTGCGCCAGCACAATGCGCGAGCGCGATGCGCTGGTGGAGGCTGGGATCATCCCCGCCAGGCCACACAACACGCCCAGCAGGCTTTCGCTGCGCAGGGTCTGGTTGGCGTTGCCGCGCAGGCCGTGGTCCAGCTCCAGCTCCTGGTTGAACACCATGATCTCCAGGCTGTTGACCAGCGCCATCAAGAGCGCCAGCACGACGAGGTCCGAGCCATGCTGCTGCGCCAGCGCCATCCACGGGATGCCGGTCCAGTCGGGCCACAGCGGCCCGGCAAAGGTACTGGACTGCACCGCGGGCGCAAACACCGTGCCCAGCCCCACGCCCCAGATGCCCGCCAAAGCCACCGCCAGCGCCACCACGACCACGGCGGTCAGCAGCCCTGGGGCGCGCGGCCAGCGCAGGCGCAGCGCCCAGGCCAGTGCCACCACGGCCAGCGCGGCCAGCGCATGCCAGGCCGTGCGGGCGTCCCACAGCGCGTCCATGCCCGCGCCAAAGCCGTTGCGCACCTGCCCAAGCACCATCGACAGGCCCACGCCGGCCGCAAAACCATGGGTAACCGAGATGGGCAGAAAACGCGCCACCGACGCCAGCCGCAGCACGCCCAGCAGCCATTGGAAAACAAACGCCAGCGCCACCGTGGCCCCGCTCACAGCCAGCACCTGGCGGGCACTCAAGCCGAGGCCCGGCGCGGCGCCGTGCGCTGTGGCCAGCACGGCGGCAAACAGCAGCGCCACCACCGTGGTGGGCGCATAGACCACACCGGGGCGCGGCACCACCAGCGTGAGCAACAGCCCCGGCAGCGCGGCGGACCACAGCGCCAGCGCGGCCAGCGAGTGGTCTCCCGCCAGCGGCGCAAACGCCAGCAAACCAAGGCCCACCGCGTGCGGCACGGTGACAGCCGCCGCCGACCACGCGGCAGCAGTGCCGGACGCCTGCGGTGCAGCCACTTCCGGCTCCAGCGTGTTCCAGCCGGTAGAGGCGGGAGGCTGAAGCGGTGCAGGTTGTGACTGCGGGGCGGATGGCATGGGGTGCTGGGCCGCTGCGCGCTGCGATGAGTTGGTGAGTAGGTCGTTGCGCCGGCTACAGGCTGCGGGTGCTGAAGGTGTCGCAGCCCTTCACGCTGCCGTTCTGCAAGCCGTTGTTGAACCAACGCTGGCGCTGGGCGCTGGTGCCGTGGGTAAAGCTCTCGGGCACCACCGCCCCACCACCTGAACGTTGCAGCGCGTCGTCGCCGATCTTGGCGGCGGCGTTCATGGCTTCTTCCACGTCGCCCTGCTCCAGGATCTTGCGAGCGTTCTGCGCGTGGTGGGCCCACACACCGGCAAAGCAGTCTGCCTGCAGCTCCAGGCGCACCGACAGCTGGTTGTATTCGGCCTTGCTTACCCGGCCGCGCATCTGGTCGACCTTGCCGCTGATGCCCAGCTGGTTTTGCACATGGTGGCCCACCTCGTGGGCGATCACGTAGGCCTGGGCAAAGTCGCCGGGCGCGCCCAGCCGGGTCTTCAAGGTTTCATAGAAACCCAGATCGATGTACACCTTCTGGTCGGCCGGGCAGTAGAACGGGCCCATGGCCGCCTGGCCGGTGCCGCAGGCCGTCTGCGTGGCGCCGCGAAACAGCACCAGCCGCGGCTCCTTGTACTGCCCGCCACCCTCGCGGAACACGCCTTGCCACACGTCTTCGGTGTCGGCCAGAACGGTCGAGACGAACCGCGCCATGGTGTCGTCTGCCGGAGGCTTCTGGGCCGGCCCCTGGCTTTGCACCTGCGCCGGCGGAGCACCGCCGCTCAGCATGCCCAGGATGGTCAGCGGGTTGATGCCCAGCACCCACCCGCCCACCAGCGCGACCACGATCGTGCCGATACCGATGCTGCGCCCGCCAAAGATTGGCGAGCCGCCACCGCCGCCGCCGTCACCCCGGCGGTCTTCCACGTTGTCGGATTCGCGATTGCCTTCCCATTTCATGCCGGTCTCCAGCGCCCTCCCCGTGGAAGGCATGGCCGCCATATTACGCGCCGCAGCCGGGGGGCCTTTGCAGGAAAAGAGCGCAAACGCGCGCCGCATTGAGGACGGGGGCAGCCCGCAAAGCTGCCGCAATGGCCGGGCGGGCCGCAAAGCATGCTTTGCGCCACACAGCGTCCTGCCCGGCACTTTCCCAACGCGTCCGCGGGTTCGCGGGTTCCACGCCGGATTACGATGCCGAGCGCGGCCATCCCGGCCAACCTGGCGCTCCACACCATGCTCCACCACGCCTCCCACTACGCGCCGCCCGGCGAACGGGTGATCCTGCTCACAGGTTTTGACCCGTTTGGTGGCGACACGCTCAACCCGAGCTGGCTCATCGCCCAAGCCCTGCACGGCCAGCGCATCGGCGGGCACCGGGTGGTGGCGGCGCAACTGCCGACGGTGTTTGGCCGCTCGCTGTACCAGCTGGAAGCACTGCTTGAAGCGCACCGGCCGTCGATGGTCGTGTGCCTGGGCCAGGCCGGCGGGCGCACCGCGCTGTCGATCGAGCGTGTGGGCATCAACGTCAACGATGCGCGGATTCCGGACAACACGGGCGCCCAGCCCATCGACACACCGGTTGTGCCGGCCGGCCCCGCAGCCTACTTTGCCAGCCTGCCCGTCAAGGCCATGCTGCGCGGCGTGCAGCGCGCGGGCGTGCCCTGCGAGGTGTCGCAGACCGCTGGCACTTTTGTCTGCAACCATGTCCTGTACGGGCTGATGCACCTGCTGGCGACGCGCTCCGGCGGCGCGGCGGGCGTGCGCGGTGGCTTCATCCATGTGCCTTGGCTACCAGGGCAAGGCGCGCCCCACCTGCCCCTGCGCGACATGGTGCGGGGCCTGTACATGGCGCTCTGGGCGGCGGTGCTGGCGCACGAGGACATCGCGCTGGGCGCAGGCGCCACGCACTGAGGGAAGGTGGCGGCGCGCACACGCCCTGCCTGCCAATCACCGCCACTGGGGCTTGCCCGCCCCCCGGTGCGCCCTGGCGTGTGTACAGTTCCGGCATGCATGCTTCGCCCCGCCCCGAGCCCCCTCGCACCCTCGATGCGGCCGCAACTGCGGCGCGGTTGCCCTGGGCCGCGCTGGCCGACGAAATTGCCGCCGTGCTGCGCGATGGATCGGTGCTGGTGCCCGCCCGCAGCGTGCTGCCGCTGCCGCAGGGCGGCACCTTGTTCGTGATGCCTGCCACCGACAGCCGGGTGGCCATGACCAAGCTCATCACCCTGACACCCGCCAACGCCGGCACCGGGCGCCCCGCCATCCAGGGCGATGTGGTGGTCTTCGATGTGGCCACCGGGGAGCGCCGGCTGGTGCTGGACGGCCCGACCATCACCGCGCGGCGCACAGCCGCCGCATCGTTGCTGGCCGCCCGGCATCTGGCCCACGAGCCGAAGGGCCCGCTCCTCATCGTCGGCGCCGGGGTGCAGGGGGTCGCGCACCTTGAGGCGTTCGTGCATGGGCTCGGGGTGAGCGATGTGCGCGTGGCGTCGCGCAGCCCGGCCAGCGCGCAGGCCCTGGCGCAGCACGCCCGCACCCTGGGCGTCAAAGCCCGGGTGGTGGATGACGCCAATGCCGAAGTCCGCCATTGCCCCCTGATCGTGACCTGCACCCCCGCGCACAGCGTGGTGCTCCATACGCCGCCCCTGGCCGATGCCTTCCTCGCCGCAGTGGGTGCGTTCACGCCCACCATGGCGGAGCTGTCTCCCGCGCTGTGCCAGCACATCGCCGAGCACGGCCACATCGTCGTCGACACGCCCGATGCGCGGCACGAGGCCGGCGACCTGTTGCAAGCCGGCATTGATGTCGGCACGCTCCCCACGCTTCGCGATGTGCTGCAAGGGCCACGCATCCAGCGCACAGGGGCAGTGCTCTTCAAGAGCTGCGGCTGGGCCGGGTGGGACCTGGCGGCCGCGCGGCTGGCCCTGCGCGGCCCTGCCGATGCCGGCGCTGCAGGCACCGCCACCCTCGCCGACCACCCCGGATGGGCCACACCATGAGGGCGCGCCGCTTCTCCGACCTGAGCCTGCGCGCACAGATCGCGCTGGTGTTCGGCGCCATCATGGCCGCGCTGGCCGTGTTGCTGTCGCTGGGTTTTGGCGAGCTGATCAAGCTGCGCAACGAACGCGATGCGGGTGCCACCCTGCAGAGGATTGCTGAAAACGCCGGCAAGCTCCTGGCCAACGGCCTGCTCGATCGCAGCCGCGAAGCCGAGGTGCTGGCCACCGCCGAGGTCGTGTGGGTCAAGGGGCTGGATGCGCCCGAAGCCCACCACATGCTGTCGCGCAGCCAGGCCGCCCAACCCAACAGCGTGTGGATCGGCGTGGCCGACGCCGAAGGCATCGTGCGCACCGCCACCGGCGGGCTGCTCGTGAACCAGAGCGTGCTGGAACGGCCCTGGTTCAAGGCGGGGCTGGAGAAGCTCTACGTGGGCGACGTCCACCCCGCCAAATTGCTGGAGCAGTTGCTGCCACCGCAGGCCTCGGGCGAGCCATACCGTTTTGTGGACTTCGCGGCACCGATTCGCATCGGCCCCACCACGGTCGGCGTGCTCGGCATCCACGGCAGCTGGGAGTGGACGCGCGAGGTCATCGAGAGCCTCACCCCGCCGCGCACCGACGCCGCTGCGGTGGAGCTCTTCGTGTTCGACCGCGCAGGCCAGTTGATCTTTGCGCCCGACGGACAGACGCAGGCCCTGCAGGCTGCCGGCCAGCGCCTGCCAGAGGCCAGCCCGGCCCCGGCCGGCAGCACCGGCGTGGGGGGCGCCCAGCCGTCGATTGCCGTTGTGCGCTGGCTGGACGGCCGCGACTACCTGACCGCCACCACGCCGCTGCAGCCGCGCAACACCGCCAGCGACCTGGGCTGGCGCATCGTGGCGCGCGAACCCGTGGAAGTGGCCTTTGCGGAAGCGGGCCGCACGGTGCGCATGGCCTTGGCCATCGGCCTCACGGCCGCGTTGCTGGCTGCAGCGCTGGCGTGGCTTGCCGCGCGGCGCTTGAGCGACGACCTGTACGCGCTGGCCAGCGCCGCCAGCGCGGTCGAAGCAAACACCCCCGGCACCCGCATCCCGCAGGCCACCAGCAGCCGCGAGGTGCGCAAGCTCGCGGGCGCGCTGCGCCGCATGACGCACCACCTGCTCACCGCCCGCGAAGCCATGGAAGAGAAGGTGCGTCTGCGCACCCTGGAGCTGGAGGCCGCCAACCGCGCGCTCGACCTTCAGGCCCGCACCGACGTCCTCACGGGCCTGCTCAACCGCCGTGGCTTTGAAACGCAGATGGCGTTTGCCCTGGCGCTGGCCCGCCGCGGCGCACGGCCACTGAGCCTGATCACCGTGGATGTGGACCATTTCAAGCGCGTGAATGACACCTTTGGCCACGAGGCAGGTGACGAGGTGCTGCGCCGGCTGGCGCGCACGCTGGAGATACGGCTGCGCAATTCGGACGTGGTGGCGCGGCTCGGGGGCGAAGAATTTGTCGCCTTGCTGCCCGACACCGACCTGACCGGTGCACGCGCGATTGCCGAGTCGCTGGTGGTGGCGATGGCA
The DNA here is from genome assembly GCA_004210805.1 of Acidovorax sp. Classification (GTDB taxonomy): domain Bacteria; phylum Pseudomonadota; class Gammaproteobacteria; order Burkholderiales; family Burkholderiaceae_C; genus Acidovorax. Next base: position 8,822 of record SDXZ01000007.1, on the reverse strand, counting down.
GAACAGCAAGACCCTGTGGTGGGCCAGATCACCGTCAGCGCGGGCGTGGCCAGCGTGCGCGGACCGGAAGACACCAGCGCCTCCGTCCTGCGCCGCGCAGATGCCGCGTTGTACGAGGCGAAAGGCCAGGGCCGCAACCGGGTGTGTGTGGAGGCCTGAAATCAGCGCCGGCTCAGGCGACTGAGCGCAAGGCAGCGCGCCGGGCGCTGTGTACTCTTTTACCCCCTTAGCGCAAACAGTGGTGTCAGACCAGCAGCAATTCGCCGCGCGCCGCCTCGTCGTCCAGTGCGGCAGCGACCTTGCACCCGTCGGGCGCTGCGGCATCGAAATACACCTGCAGCCGCGCGGCCAGTGCGCTCAGCGCCGTGTCGTCTGACGCCCGTGCCGCAGCCAGCTGCTGCAGCGCATAGGGCCGGTGGCCCAGCATCATGTCGGTGTTCACACAACGGCCCAGGCTGGCCATCTTGAGGGTGAAGGCGTTCAGGAGTTCGCACGGCCAGTAAGTAGCGTGCAGCGCTCCCGTGCGGCCATCGTGGGTAGCCCCCCGGTCGTGCACAGGGAAGGCGCTAGGCTCGGTCGCAGCCCCAGAGGAAAGATCGGCACCCCGGTTCTGCACGGGTGCGGCGGGTGCAGCAAAGATCAGCATGGGGACTCCTTTCGTCGTGCGGCCGGACCATCCGGTGCATGACACCATGCTAGAAACCTTACGTGCGCTTGCACTTCAGCCAAAAAGCTGCGCCGGTGTAGGACACCGGCCGCCCGCCAGTACGGCGCAAACGGAAACGCCCTGCCGCCGCTCACGGCTCGCCGCCTGCGACCGAAAGCGCCCGGCTGCCTTGCCACAGGCGTGCGTGGCAATACCCGACGCGGGCGAATTGCCCAGGGCGACCCTGCTTCAGGCCTTGGGCAGCGTGACCCCGACCTGCCCCTGATACTTGCCGCCGCGGTCGCGGTAACTCACCTCGCACACGTCGTCCTTGTCGCTTTCAAAGAAGAGGACCTGCGCGCAGCCTTCGCCAGCGTAGATGCGGGCCGGCAGCGGGGTGGTGTTGGAGAACTCCAGCGTGACGTAGCCTTCCCATTCGGGCTCGAAGGGCGTGACGTTCACGATGATGCCGCAGCGGGCATAGGTGCTTTTGCCCAGGCAGATCGTCAGCACATTGCGCGGGATGCGGAAGTACTCCATCGTGCGGGCTAGCGCGAAGCTGTTGGGCGGGATGATGCAGCTGTCGCCGTGAAAGTCCACGAAGCTCTTTTCATCAAAGTTCTTCGGGTCCACCACGGTGCTGTGGATGTTGGTGAAAACCTTGAATTCCGGCGCGCAGCGGATGTCGTAGCCGTAGCTGCTGGTGCCGTAGCTGATGATCTTGCGGCCTTCGGCCTCACGCACCTGCGCGGGCTCGAAGGGCTCGATCATCCCGTGCTCGGCAGCCATGCGGCGGATCCATTTGTCGCTCTTGATGCTCATCGGTGAACTCCCTGCGCTGTGGCCCAGGCAGTCGATACACTGCCGGGTGCTATGAAATATGTAGCTATTGGCGCTTGATGATCAAGCGCTGGAGCCGTATTTTGCTTGAGAAATCACCGTTTCCTCCACCACCCGGTCGTCGCCCAGCACGATCAGCGCAAACAACAGCTCATCCAGATTGCTCGCCTGGCTGGTCTTGCGCGCGAGCAGCGGCGTGGCGCGGGGGTTGAGCACCACAAAATCCGCCTCGCAGCCCGGCTGCAGGTTGCCCACCACCCCGCCCAGGCCCAACGCCCGGGCCGCACCCGCCGTGTGCTGCCACCACAGCTGCTGGGGCGACAGGCTCACGCCCTGTTTGCTCTGCCCCTCCCGGCCCACGTAGTACGCCGCCAGCATGGTCTTGAAAGGGCTGAAGCTCGTCCCCCCGCCCACGTCGCTGGCCAGGCCGTAGCCAAAACCCACGCGATCGGCGCCCGCGTAGTCGAAAAAACCGCTGCCCAGAAAAAGGTTGCTGGTGGGGCTGACGGCCGCCACGGTACCGGTGTCCTTCATCAGCGCCCGGTCGTCGTCGTCGAAGTGGATGCAGTGCGCGTACACCGCGCGCTCGCGCATCAGGCCAAAGTCGTCATACACCGCCAGGTAGCTGCGCGACGCCGGGAACAGCTCGCGCGCCCAGCGGAGCTCGTCCAGGTTCTCGGCCACATGCGACTGGATCCACACGTCGGGATAGCGCGCGGCCAGCTCGCCTGCGCCGCGCAGTTGCTCGGCCGTGCTGGTGGGCGCAAAACGCGGCGTGATCGCATAACCCAGGCGGTCCACGCCGTGCCAGCGCTGGATCAGGGCTTCGGTGTCCGCCAGGCTCTGCTCCGTGTCGTCGCGCACGCCGTCCGGCGAATGGCGGTCCTGCAGCACCTTGCCGGTGATCAGGCGCAGGTGCCGGCGCTGCGCTTCGGTAAACAGCGCATCCACGCTCGCCGGGTGCGAGGTGGCGAAGGTGAGCGCCGTGGTCACTCCGTTGCGCAACAGTTCATCAACAAAGAAGCCCGCCACCTGCGCCCCGTAGACCGGGTCGACAAACCGCGATTCGTGCGGAAAGGTGTAGTTCTCGAGCCAGGGCAGCAGGCCGGGCGCGGGCGAGCCGATCACGTCGGTCTGCGGAAAGTGGATGTGCATGTCCACAAAACCGGGCGCCAGAATGCGCCCCGGCAAGTGCGTCACGGGCTGACCGGCGTACTGGGGCGCGAGGGTCTGCCATGCGCCTGCTGCCAGCACACGCTGGCGGCCCGCGCCGTCAGGGCCAATGGCCAGCAGGCCGTCTTCGTCATACAGGGCCGAGCCATCGTCGGCAAATCGCAAAAGGGCAGAACGGTATACGGGCATGGGGATAGCTTAGCGGCGGGGGCAGCTCTGGCCATACCGGCGCGGCGATAACCTCTATCGCCCCGTGATCGCGGCATCCCGGAAGGATTTCACGCTTTGCGCTGCCGAAGTCGGAAGGGCCTGGCGCAATGACGGGCACCGCCCATATGCTGCGCGGCAACGGCATGTCTGCACGCAGCCGCGAACCCACGAAAGGCACCGCCCCATGTCCCAGAGAAAACTCACTGCCCTGCTCACTGCGCTCCTCCTGGCGGTCACCGCAGCAATGCCGGCGGCGGCCGCGGGGGCCGACCCAGAACCCAAGAAATCAACGGCAGGCAAGAACAACCTGTACGGCGCCATCGCGTTCGACAAGCGCACCCGGGCCTATGGGTTTTCGTTCGACCACCCGACCCGCGCGGCGGCCGAGGAGCGTGCGGTGCGCGAGTGCGCGGGCAGCCATTGCCAATCGATGATGTGGTTTGCCAACGGCTGCGGCGCGCTGGCCACAGGCCGCGAGCGCTATGGCGCCGCCACCGGAGCCAGCCGCCGCGAGGCCGAACGCAAGGCGCTGGCGCAATGCACGGCGGAAGATTGCCGCGTGCTGACCTGGTCCTGCACGGCGGGCGCCGCGCGATAGAGAACTAAGAGCCTGCTCGGCCCGCGCCGTCAGCGCGCGACCTTGCCCTGCACGCCTTCCACCAGCCAGTTCATCTGCAGGATCTGCGCATCGGTCAACGACTGGCCGGCGGCGATCACCTCATGGCCTTCGTTGTCGCGCACGGCGGCCTTGTCGCTGGCGCGAAACGGCTGCAGCTGCCCGGCGCCGATCGCCTTTTGTGCGGCGAGCACTTCCTGCTGTACGGCAGCTGGCACCTTGGGACCGAAATCGCCCACGCGGATCAAACCCTCGCGCACACCGCCCCAGAGGTTGCCGCTTTTCCAGGTGCCGCCCTGCACCGCGCGCACGCGCTCGGTGTAGTAGCGGCCCCACTGGTGCGTCACGGCCACGATCTGCGCATCGGGCCCGGCCTTGCGCATGTCCGAGTGGTAGGCCACGGCCATCTTGCCGCGTTCCTGCGCGGCCGCCATCACGGCCGTGGAGCCGGTGTGAAACGCCATCACGTCCACGTCCTGGTTGAAGAGCACCATGGCGGCGTCACGCTCCTTGGGGGGGTCGAACCACACGTTGAGCCACACGACCTTGACCGTCGCCTTGGGGTTGACCGAGCGCATGCCCAGCGTGAAGGCGTTGATGCCCTGCAGCACCTCGGGGATCGGGAACCCCGCCACATAGCCGGCCACGCCGGTCTTGCTCATGCGGCCCGCCGCGATGCCCGCAAGGTAGCGGCCCTCGTAGTAACGCGCATTGGCCACCGCCACGTTGGGCGCTGTCTTGTAGCCCGTGATGGACTCGAACTTCACGTTGGGGTAGTCCTGCGCTACCTTGAGCGTGGGCTCCATGTAGCCAAAGCTGGGCGTGAAGATGATCTGGTGGCCCGTGGCGGCCAGGTCGCGGATCACGCGCTCGGCGTCAGCACCCTCGGCCACGTTCTCGACAAAGGTGGTCTGCACCTGCGTGCCCAGGGCCGCTTCGACGGCCTTGCGGCCTTCGTCGTGCTGGCGCGTCCAGCCCGCTTCGGTGATGGGCGAGACGTACACAAAGCCCGCCTTGACGGGGCCAGCGGGTGGCGCCTTGGCCACAGGCGCGGTCTGAGAGAACGCGGGAGCGGCGGTGAAGGGGGCGGTGGAAAGAATGAAAACGGCGCCAGAAAAAAGCGCACTCACACAACCCGCACGCAGTGCGGTGGCGAGGTTTTTGTACATGGTGTTCCTCTACATGGTCCCGATGGCAGAAAAAGCAAAAGGCTGCCGGGACAGCAGCCTTTCGCGCTATTTTACCGCGGGCATGCCGGCTGGCCGGCAGGTCCGCCAGAGTAGTCGTCAGTAGTCGTGCTCCACGCAGCGCTCGAAGGTCTCCTTGAGCTTGTGCTCCCACACACGCTTGTCGGCGTTGCCCGCAAAGCTGGCCTCAAAACTGTTGAAGGCCAATTGGTAGGCATGCTTGGCCGTGAGGCCGGTGGCCGCAAATACCTGCGTGAAGTTGTCGTTGATGTAGCCACCAAAGTAGGCAGGGTCGTCGGAATTGACGGTGGCGGCCAGCCCCGCATCGAGCAGCTTGCCCAGGTTGTGGTCCGCCAGATTGGGGAACACACACAGCTTCTGGTTGGACAGCGGGCACACCGTGAGCGCAATGCGGTCTTGCGCCAGGCGCTGCATCAGCGCCGCGTCGTGCACGGCCTGCACGCCGTGGTCGATGCGCTCGACCTTGAGGACATCGAGCGCGCTCCAGATGTAAGCCGGCGGCCCCTCCTCGCCCGCATGGGCCACCAGGTGCAGGCCAAGCTCGCGGCAGCGCGCGAACACACGCGCAAACTTCTCGGGCGGGTGGCCCAGTTCGCTGGAGTCGAGTCCCACGCCCACGATCTTGTCGATGAGCGGCAGTGCCTGCTCCAGTGTTTCAAACGCGGACTCCTCGCTCAGGTGGCGCAAGAAACACAGGATCAGCGTGGCGCTGATACCCAGCTCGGTGCGCGCGTCCTGGCAGGCGCGGTGCAGGCCGTTGATCACGGTCTCCATCGCCACGCCGCGTTCGGTGTGGGTCTGCGGATCAAAGAACAATTCGGCGTGCAGCACGTTGTCGCGCGCCGCCCGGCCCAGGTAGGCGCGCGCCATGTCGTAGAAGTCCTGCTCGTGCAGCAGAACGCTGGCCCCGGCGTAGTAGATGTCGAGAAAACTCTGCAGGTTGCTGAACGCATACGCGCTGCGCAGCGCTTCCACGTTGGCATAGGGCAGCGTCAACTCGTTGCGCTGCGCCAGCGCAAAGATCAGCTCGGGCTCGAGGGAGCCCTCGATGTGGATGTGCAGCTCTGCCTTGGGCATGGCACGCAGCAAGGTGGGCAGTTGCGCGGCGGAGATGGGCGGGACTTTGAACATGGCGGCGGGGCTCTTGTAGGTCTGCGATGCCACATCATGCACTGGCGCGGCACCAACGAAAAGGGCCGCAGACAGCGGCCCTGGGTGGTGCGCGCCACAAGGTGCGCACCCGTTTTCAACAGAAGGCTTACTTCTTGTCGCCGCCGGGGATCTTGCCCTCGACGCCCTTGACGTAGAAGTTGACGCCACCCAGGAACTTGTCGTCAGCGACAGCGTCTTTGGCCAGCACTTCCTTGCCGTCCTGGCCCACGATCGGGCCCTTCCAGATCTGGAAGCTGCCGTCGGCCAGGCCCTTCTTCACAGCTTCGACCTTGGCCTTGGTGTCGGCGGGCACGTCTTCAGCGATGGAGACGATGTCGATCGCGCCTTCCTTCACGCCCCACCAGCTTTGGCCACTGGCCCACTGGCCATCCAGCGCGTCCTTGGTGGCCTTGATGTAGTACGGGCCCCAGTTGATGATGGCCGATGCCAGGTGGGCTTTGGGGCCGTAGGCAGTCATGTCACTGTCCCAGCCGAAGGCGCGCTTGCCCTTTTCTTGCGCCGTCTTGAGCACGGCGGGCGAGTCGGTGTTCTGGAACAGCACGTCGGCGCCGCCATTGATCAGCGACGTGGCGGCTTCCGTTTCTTTCGGTGGGCTGAACCATTCGTTCACCCACACCACCTTGGTCTTGATCTTGGGGTTGACCGACTGCGCACCCAGCGTGAAGCTGTTGATGTTGCGAATCACTTCAGGGATTGGCACGGAGCCGACCACGCCCAGCGTGTTGGTCTTGGTCATGGCGCCGGCAATCACCCCCGCCATATACGCGCCTTCGTAGGTGCGGCTGTCGTAGGTGCGCAGGTTCTCGGCCGTCTTGTAGCCGGTGGCGTGCTCGAACTTGATGCCCTTGTTGTCCTCGGCCACCTTGAGCATGGATTCCATGTAGCCAAAGGTCGTGCCAAAGATCAGCTTGTTGCCCTGGCCGGCCAAGTCGCGCAGCACGCGCTCGGCGTCGGCCGACTCGGGCACGCTTTCGACAAAGCTCGTCACGACCTTGTCGCCGAATTCCTTCTCGATGGCCTTGCGACCGTTGTCGTGGGCGAACGACCAGCCGCCGTCACCCACCGGGCCGACATAGGCAAACGCGATCTTCAGAGGCTCTGGCTTCGGCGCGGGTGCCGATGCCACGGGCTCAGGGGCGGGCGCAGCCGGCGCGGCTGGTGCAGCTTCTTCCTTCTTGCCACAGCCCACGAGCGCGGCGGCGGCAATGGCGGAGAGCGCTGCCACCTTGAACAGGGAGCGTTTCTGCAGATCAGTCATGTCGGTTTCCTTATGGATGAAGATGAAGAGAGATTTACAACGGCAGGGGACGAAATCCGTGATTATGGTCCGATCTACCGGACGGTAACCAAAGGTTTTTCAGCGGTATCCAGCGAACGCAAGACGCGGGCCAACCCTATGACCCCGGGTAGAACGGCTTGCCCAACGACGCGGGCATATTGATGCGGATCCATGCCGGATTGCGCGAGATCAGCGCCAGCACCACGATGGTGGCGATGTAGGGCAGCATGGAGAGCAGCTGGCTCGCCACCTGCACGCCCGTGGCCTGCAGGTGAAACTGCAGCATCGTGACGCCACCAAACAGGTAGGCCCCGAGCAGCACCCGCGCCGGGCGCCAGGTGGCAAAGGTGGTCAAGGCCAGCGCGATCCAGCCGCGACCGGCGACCATGCCTTCGACCCACAGCGGCGTGTAGACGGTGGAGATGTACGCGCCCGACAGACCACACAGCGCCCCGCCGGCCACCACCGCGGCCAGGCGGATGCGGCGCACCGGGTAGCCCAGCGCATGGGCCGACTCGGGCGACTCACCCACCGAGCGCAGCACGAGGCCCGCGCGCGAGCGGTACAAGAACCAGATCAACCCTGCCACAAGCAGCATCGTCAAATACACCAGCGGGTGCTGCTGGAACAGCGCGGGCCCGAGCAGCGGCACATCAGACAGCACCGGAATGGCGTACTTGGGCAGCTCGGGAAGCTTGGCCTGCACGAAGCTGATGCCCGCAAACGCCGAAAAGCCCACGCCGAACAGTGACAGCGCGAGCCCCGTGGCGTACTGGTTGGTGTTGAGCCAGATCACCAGCACGCCAAAGATGGCCGCAAGCAGCGCCCCGGCCGCCATGCCCGCGGCAAAACCCAGCCAAGTGTTGCCCGTGTGCACCACGGTGGCAAACCCGGCGATGGCGGCGCAGAGCATCATGCCCTCGGCGCCCAGGTTGACGATGCCGGCCTTTTCGTTGATGAGCAGGCCCAGGGCCGCAATGGCCAATACGGTGCCTGCGCTGAGCGTGGCGCCGATGAGCAGGGCATAAGACTCCATCAGACACCTCCTTTCTTGCTGCCGACCCAGCGAACGCGATAGGCAATCAACGTGTCGCAGGCCAGCAGCGTGAACAGCAGCAAACCCTGGAACACGCCGGTGAGCGATTTGGGCAGGCCCAGGCGCGACTGCGCGAGTTCGCCGCCGATGTAGAACATGCTCATCAGGATGGCCGACAGGATCATCCCGACCGGGTGCAGCCGCCCGACAAACGCGACGATGATGGCTGCAAAGCCATAGCCCGCCGGCACGTACGGCGTGAGCTGGCCGATGGGCCCGGCCACCTCCAGCGCGCCTGCAAGCCCGGCCGCGCCGCCGGAGATCAACAGCGCCGTCCACAGCGCGCGGCGCGACGAGAAGCCCGCGTACCGCGCAGCCGCCGGCGCCAGCCCGCCCACCTGCTGGGCAAAGCCTGCCCGGGTGCGGAACAGGAACACCCACAGCGCCGCAGCCCCGGCCAGCGCCAGCAGCAGGCCGATGGACATGCGCGAGCCCTGCATCAGCCGCGGGATCTGCGTGACTTTTTCGAACGTCTTGGTCTGCGGAAAGTTGTAGCCCATGGGGTCCTTCCACGGGCCGTAGACCAGGTAGCCCAGCACCAGCGTGGCCACATAGACCAGCATCAGGCTGACCAGGATTTC
>SDXZ01000160.1 GCA_004210805.1 Acidovorax sp. | reverse complement strand
ACGGGTTTGGTTTGATGTTCGTGGTACGGCGGCTGATCTGTTACAATCGTATCCATCTGACTATCAGGCAATAACTGGCCGCGTGTCAGTTTGTTGACATCCGAAACACGTGGCGCTAGCGTCCCCTCATGGCTGCAGCGAAACGTTACGTGCTCCCCCTCGCCTCGACCGATGGTTCTTTGGCTGCCCTGTTGCCTTGGGACTTCTTGGCCCAACTACAGCTTGGGGTCGGTGACACGCTGGTATCTGACCGAGCAGCCTGACGGAGGACTGCTTGTCAGTGCGCAGATGCCGGATCGGGAGGCGCAGTTGCGCGAGGCACGCGACATCCTGGACAAACGCCACAACGTTTTGCGGCCCTTGGCCGATTGACCGCGGCGCCTGCAATCTGCGCGGGCATCGCATCCGGCAGGCGCGACCTACATTCGAATGAAATATGCTCCTGGCGGTTATCCATGAAGCGCTGGAAGCTATAAAAAATGTAGCATCCATGCTGTTTTTTCAGGGCGCCAACGTCTTCGGCTCGTAGTCACAGTACCGCACCACCGCACACTCCCAGCAGCGTGGCTTGCGCGCCTGGCACACGTAGCGGCCGTGCAGGATGAGCCAGTGGTGTGAGTCCACGGCATATTCATCCGGCACACGTTTCATCAGCTGCAGCTCTACCGCCAGCGGGTTCTTGCCCGGGGCCAGGCCAGTGCGGTTGCTCACGCGAAAGATGTGCGTGTCGACCGCCATGGTGGGCTGACCAAAGGCCACGTTAAGGACCACGTTGGCCGTCTTGCGGCCCACGCCGGGCAGGGCTTCCAGAGCCTCGCGGGTACGCGGCACGACGCTACCGTGCTGCTCCACCAGGATCTGGCAGGTCTGCAACAGATGGCGGGCCTTGCTTTTGTACAGGCCGATGGTCTTGATGTAGCGCTCGAGCCCCTCAAGCCCCAGCTCAAGCATGGCCTGCGGCGTGCCCGCCACGGGAAAAAGCTTGCGCGTAGCCTTGTTCACGCCCACGTCGGTGGCCTGGGCCGACAGCAGCACGGCGGCCAGCAGCTCGAACGGCGTGGTGTATTCGAGCTCCGTGTTGGGCATGGGATTGGCCGCCTTGAGGGTGGCGAAGAAGGGCTCGATCTGCGCGGCTTGCATGGGGCGGGGTATTTTTGCGGGTAGGTGCCGCATTGTCCCGCAGTGGGGTGTGTCTCTGCAGAGTTGGATCTTCGTGGCTACCGTTGCGCAGACATTGTTTCAGGCCATGCCAGTTTTTGCGGAGTGTGGATTCGCTGGCCGCAAAGGCGAGCAAGGGGGCCGTGCCAAACGCGCTGATGACGCCTCTGGTACGGCAGCCAACCCCATTGGCTCACGGACTGCGTTAGCTACATGCGTAGTTCGACGCCAGTTTCGCCGCGTTCGCGTCGTTGGCCGGACCGGTGTAGCGCGGGTACTTCGGGTATTGGCAAAGCGGTCTTTCGAATTGCACCGCCCCATTTGTCGGGTCCAGTTTTTGAGCGGTCAGGGTGCTAGGCGTAGCTTTGTTGGTGACCCAATTGTCGAGCGCGGTCAGCAGGTCGGCCGTGTCGGCACCGGGGCCGCCAGCGCAGTGATCAACACCCGGCGCAATGTAAAAACGCATGAAGGCGTCTGCGGCACTTTGCCCTCCTACTTTGGAAACCACATTGTTGTAGTACTCGGCAGTGTTGTTCTTGCTCAATGCGGCATCGTTACCTCCGTGCCACAGAATCAACTTTGCACCGCGGTCAACGAATGGCTGGATGTTGCTGTTCGTTGCGTCATTCAGGGCAGCCATCGCACTGAGCGCGCTCTGGTTCTGATCCCACGGTGAGTAGGCTAAGGAGTTGGCGCTGGGATCGCGCGCCAAATAGTCCTTCACGGTTGTGTCCTGGAAAAGGTATTGCAACGCGGCGGTCACGTTGCCGTTGCCCGTGACCCAAAGGCCCATGGCTGTGGGGCTGTCCTCGTTCCCGGTAAGGCTCCAGCCGGCGTTGCGGAACGTAGGGCTGCCGGCGAACACGGCGTCGGTGGTCCACGAGGACACCACGGCCAGCTGTGCATCGGACAAGCAGGTGTCGCCCGTGTCAGCGCCCCCAGCGCAGCGCAAGCTGGCAGGGTTGAATACGGCAGAAGTGCAGGCTGACTGATTGGAAACAACGCCGTCGACCACACCATCCAGGCCGTCGCACGCGTCGCGCACGGACTTCGCCAGCAACGAAGTCTTGGCGGGAGTGAACGCGCCACCGGGCGCTGCCAGCGCCTTGGCGGTGCGGTTGAAGGCCCCCATGAAACCGACCCAGTTGTATGCAGGCGCGCGTGCAATCACGCCGTCAAACAGTTTGGGATACCGCTGCACGTTCATCAATCCTTCCCGGCCGCCGTTTGAACACCCTTCGTAGTACGACTTCGATGGCAACTGCCCGTACGCTGCCGTGACAGCTTCAATGGCCGTGGCCATGACCGTGGGGATCGACAGGCTGCCGAACAGTTGTGCCGCAGTAGGGTCTGTGAGTGCGAAAGACGCATCGAGCAAGTTGCCTTGATGGCCCGAATCGCTGGAAGCGGTGGCATAGCCTTGCTTGAGGGCGGACGCTGACAGCACAGCGCCCGGAATGGAGCCGTTGTAGCCTCCTCCGCCTGCGTAGTGGAGTTTTCCGTTCCACGAATCCGGCAGGCGAATCTCGAAATTGAGCTTAGGGGCCAGTGTGCCGTTGACCTTGCAATAGGTCGGAGTCGGAGCGCTGGCGGGGACTACCGCCGCCGTAAGCGCCGCGCCGCCGATGGTCTTGCCCGACAGTGTTGCGCACGCCTGCTGCGCGGTAGCGGATGCCCTGCCAGCGTCGCTGTCATTGCTTCCGCCACAAGCGGACAGAGAAATTATGGAGGCGGTGATTACGGCAGAGCCGACGCTGGCTGAAAGGGAGCGAGTGGGTTTCATGTCCTATTTCCTTGTTGAGAAAACAAGGCGATTTGATTCCTACAGCCAGTTCGACACTGTCCCTGAGCGTACATTTTTGATAGGGGGTTACGCTAATGCGGCGGCGGGCATTTCGCAGCGTTGGGCGCCGCTCCCCCGAGCGATATCAAGGGCTCCGCGTTTGATGAAAGCGGTGCTCTGGAGCCTCCGGCGTATGCAGTATTTCTAACTCCGGGAAACGATGGCGGTGAACCCGCCTCCACAGTGAGGCAAATGCCTCGGCCCTTGAGGCTGGGTAGCCTGGATGGCTACAAGCCGGCAGGTTCCGGCTGGCCAGAGCCTTATCCGGCGTTGCGCACGAAACTTCCGAGTGCTTTCAAATCCAAAATCTGCAAGTTGCCGTAGTTGGCACGTACGAGCCCTGCGGTTTCCAACGCCTTGATCGCGGCATGGTGCGCTGGCGTGACAGGCCCGCGAGCTCGCCCAACTCTTCTTGCGAAACGAAGAGCGCAGAACCCATCCCGGGGTACAGCACGGGGTTGAACAGGCTCAGGATTGCCCGCGCCAGCTTGAGCATCGGATCGTCGATGCGGTCGGTTTCCACCATACCCATGAACTGGCCGAGCCGCTCGTTAAGGTGGTCCAGCACAAAGTGGTTGAACGGGAGACTGGTGTCCAGTAACCAGCGGAACGTCGCCCGCGGAATGTGCACTGTCATGCTTTGCTGCATCGCCACGATGTCGTAGTGCCGGGGCGCAAACTTCATGACCGAGCCCTCGCCGATCCAGCTCCCCGCAGGAATTCCGCTGTAGATCAGCGACTTTCCGCTGCGGAAGTCTTCGCTTGCCTTGAGGAGCCCCTCCACCACACCAATCCAGGAATTCGCGGGCTCGCCCTTGCGCGCGACGAATGCCTTGTCCGCGTGCCGTTCTTCGTAGGCGTCCTCCAGCACGCGCTGGCGGGCTTCTGCCGACAGTAACTGCATCCACTTGGTTTCTTCAAGCCACGCAGCGATGGGTTTTGATGATCCGGATCTGTGCATTCAGGCATCTCCGAGCGCAGGCATTCGCAACTCTTTTTGCGGGGTGTGATGCGTCTTAAGGCGTTAGGCTTTAGCGTATGCGCCGCAAACTCCACATATGCGTGCGAACCTGCGGTCCCGGGCTCGCGCGATAGTAAGGGTTGATCGAAGCCGTGGCCGCGGCCCCTGGTGCCTTGCTGATGTCGGTGCTCATGGCGCACGCTGCACCGCCAGACACAGCCAGCACGGAAACGCGCCGGTGAGCGGATTCACCGCAAAGTGCTCGTCATACACCTCGATCGCAGGCCGCGCGTCCAGTTCCCAGCCCGCGGGCATCTGCCCCGGTGCGGTCATGCCCGCCCAGGCTGCGCCCATCTCGGGCCCGGTGCCTGTGAATTGCATGCAGGCATAGTCGCCGCCCGCAAAGTCCTGCACCAGCGCTTCAGTGCCGGTGCGCAGACCGACGCCGATCTGTACGCAGGCGTCATAGCGGCATTGCTCGGGCGGCGTGCAGGCGGGGTTGTCGTGGCTGATGCCGTAGTACTTGGGGCGCGGCTCGCTCAGGCCGCGGGCACTGCACCATTGGCCAAAACGTTCCCAGAGCTGCGTGAGGGCCGGGCCGTAAGGGCCGGTCTGGCGCATGTAGGCGAGGCGCATGGCGGGCAACTGGCGGATTTCTAGGGGCATGGTGGTTTGCCTGAGAAGGAATTGGGGAACGGTCGGGGCAGGGCTACGAGTCTAAGCCGCAGGAAACCTGCACGCCAATTAGCGACAATGCGAAATTCCTCGTCTGCCAACCACACCGCCGCCATGCAATTTGCCGACCGCCTGAACAACGTAGAAACATCCGCCATCCGTGAGCTCTTCAAACTGCTGGGCAAGCCCGGCATCATCAGCTTTGCGGGCGGTTTTCCGGACAGCGCCATGTTCGACGTGGAAGGCATCCGTGCCGCCAGCAACGCAGCGCTGGATGAAGAGCCCGGCGGCGCGCTGCAATACGGTGCGACCGAGGGCTACAACCCGCTGCGTGAGCAACTGGCCGCCTTCATGTCCAGCAAGGGCGCCAAGGATGTGGCGGCCGACAACCTCATCGTGACCACCGGCAGCCAGCAGGCGCTGGACCTGCTGGGCAAGACGCTCATCAGCCCCGGCGACAAGGTCATCGTGGAAGGCCCGACCTTCCTGGCCACCATTCAGTGTTTCCGCCTCTATGGCGCCGAGCTGATCAGCGCGCCCATCGACGCCCACGGCGTGAAGACCGATGAGCTGGAAAAGTTGATCGCAGAGCACAAGCCGAAATTTGTCTACCTGATCCCCACCTTCGGCAACCCCAGCGGCGCCATGCTGAGCGCCGAGCGCCGCAAGGCCGTGCTGGAGATGGCCGTCAAGCACAACACTCTGATCGTCGAGGACGACCCGTACGGCGACCTGTACTTTGGCGATGCACCACCGCCCAGCTTGCTCAACTTGTCGGCCACAGTGCCCGGCAGCCGCGAGCTGCTGGTCCACTGCGGCAGTTTGAGCAAGGTGCTGTCGCCCGGCCTGCGTGTGGGCTGGATGATTGCCCCGGCCGAGCTGCTGGGCAAGGCCACCATGTGCAAGCAGTTCAGCGATGCGCACACCAGCACCTTTGCCCAGGCCACCGCCGCGCAGTACCTCAAGGCTGGCCGCATGCCGGCCACGCTGGCCCGTGTGCGCAAGGTGTACGGTGAACGCGCCCAGGCCATGGGCGACGCGCTGCGGAACGACTTGGGCAACGCGGTCGATTTTGTGCAGCCCCAGGGCGGCCTTTTTGTGTGGGCGCGCCTGACGGGCGCAGGGGGCAAGGTGGCCGACGGCAACGTGCTGGCCAAGCGCGCGATCGAAAAGGGTGTGGCCTTTGTGCCGGGCACGCCATTCTTTTGCGCCAACCCTGATCACGCCACCTTCCGCCTGTCGTTTGCCACGGCCGATGTCGAGAAGATCCGCGAAGGCGTGGCGCGCCTGGGCCAGGCGATTTGACAACGATGCCTGACGCCAACGACATCGCCAGCGTCCTGCAGCGCCTGGAAAGCCTGGAGATCAAGGCCAGCTTTACCGAGGACCTGCTGGACCAGCTCAACCTGACGATCTACCGCCAACAGGAGCTGCTCGACCGGCTCACCCGTGAGGTCATCCAGCTGCGCCAGCAGGCGCCCGAAGGTGGATCCAACGGTCCGCGCGACCTGCGCGACGAGTTGCCGCCGCATTACTGAAAAAGAAAAACGACTGCCCAGATCCCCTTCGGTCCTTCACTACCGTTCGGGCTGAACTTGTCGAAGCCTTGCGCAGCGCTTCGACACGCTCAGCGTGAACGGTTTTGTTTTTTGGAAGCCGACATGCATCAAGCCCGCACGGCGCGCCACGCCGCCTCCGCGAGCTCTGCGCGGTAGGTGGTGGGCGAGGGCAGGCCGCCCTGGCCTGAGCGGTCGGATAACCACGCCCGGCAATAGCTCTGCACCGGCCCCATCACCAGGGAAGGCATCAGCTCGCAAGGCAGGTCGCGCAGCGCGCCGGATTGGCGGTGGGGCTCGAACCACGCCACCAGTGCCTGGTTGCGGCGCCGCGCGGCCTCGGCCAGATCAGGCGTGCGCGGGCCGGCGGCCACGGCGCCGCGGGCCTGAAACAGAAATCGCGCCCGTTCGGGCTGCGCCACCACCCAGTCGAGGTACCCGGTGACCAGGGCGCGCACACCGGCTTCCACGCCGCGCGAGGCATCCAGTTGCGCCTGCACGCTGCGCGACTGGTCGTGAAAGATGTCGAAGAACAGCGCGGCCACGATGCCGTCGCGGTTGCCGAAGTGGTGATAGATGCTGCCCACGCTGGCCCCGCAGCGGGCGCGCACGCCGTCGATGGTGGCGGCGTCCACGCCGCCTTCGGCCGCGCAGGCGAGCGCGGCGTTCAGGATGTCCTGGCGGCGGTCCACGGCGTCCGCAGGCTGGGCAGGGGCCGTGCTGGTGTTGGGAGTCTTGGTTGAAGTGCGGCTTGCCATGGGGGTGTATTCTAGAATAAAGTTCTAGAAAATAGTTCTAGGACTCGTGTTTAGACATGGTCCTGGTTGCATATCCCATCTGCCGCGCCCCACGCGCCCATCGACCATGACACCCATCGCCAGCGAGCGGCCGTCCGGCCACGCCTTGTATCCCCACCTGCTCGCGCCCCTTGATCTGGGCTTCACCACGCTCAAGAACCGCGTGCTCATGGGTTCCATGCACACGGGGCTGGAGGACGGGCGCGACCTGTCGCGCATGGCGGCGTACTTCCGCGAGCGGGCCCAGGGCGACGTGGGCCTGATCGTGACCGGCGGTTTTGCGCCCAACATCGCGGGCTGGGCCAAGCCTTTTGCGGGCACGTTGTCCACGTCAGGCGCAGCCCGGCGCCACCAGGTGGTGACACGGGCCGTGCACGAGGCGGGCGGCAAGATCGCGCTGCAGATCCTGCACACGGGCCGCTACGCCTACCACCCGCTGGCGGTGGCGCCCTCGCGCCTGCAGTCGCCCATCTCGCCGTTCACGCCGTTCGCGCTGTCGGCCCGCGGGGTAGAGCGCCAGATCCGCGCATTCGTCAACTGCGCCGTGAAGGCGCGCGAGGCCGGGTATGACGGCGTGGAGGTGATGGGCTCCGAGGGCTACTTCATCAACCAGTTCCTGTCGCAAACCACCAACCTGCGCCAGGACGCCTGGGGCGGCGACTACAGCCACCGCATGCGCCTGCCGGTGGAAATCCTGGCGCGCATGCGCGAGGCCGTCGGGCCGGACTTCATCATCATCTACCGCCTGTCGATGATCGACCTGGTGCCCGGCGGCAGCGCCTGGGACGAGATCGTGACGCTGGGCAAGGCCGTGGCCACGGGCGGCGCGAACATCGTCAACACCGGCATCGGCTGGCACGAGGCGCGGGTACCCACCATTGCCACCAGCGTGCCGCGCGCGGCGTTTGCCTGGGTCACGCAGAAGATGAAGGCCGAGTTCGCGGCGGCAGGCATTGCCACGCCGCTGGTTACCTCCAACCGCATCAACACGCCCGAAGTGGCCGAGCAGGTGCTGGCCGATGGCTGCGCCGACATGGTGTCGATGGCCCGCCCGCTGCTGGCCGACGCCGCCTTCGTGAAGAAGGCCGCCGAGGGCCGGGCCGACCGCATCAACACCTGCATCGCCTGCAACCAGGCCTGCCTGGACCACGTGTTCCAGAACAAGACCAGCAGCTGCCTCGTCAACCCGCGCGCCTGCCATGAGACCGAATTGGTCTATCGGCCCATCGCCACGTCCGCAGCGCGCAAACGCATTGCCGTGGTGGGCGCAGGGCCCGCCGGCCTGACCGCCGCCACGGTGGCGGCCGAGCGCGGGCACGAGGTGCATTTGTTCGACGCAGCACCGGTGATTGGCGGCCAGCTCAACATGGCCAAGGTGGTGCCGGGCAAGGAGGAGTTCCACGAAATGCTGCGTTATCTGACCACGCGGGTGGAGGACACGGGCGTGTTGCTGCATCTGAACCGCGCGGTAGAGGCGGGCGACCTGGTGGGCTTTGACGAGGTGGTGGTCGCCACCGGCGTGTTGCCGCGCGATCCGCAGATCCCCGGGCAGGACCACCCCAAGGTGCTCAGCTACATCGACGTGCTCAGGCACGGCAAGCCCGTGGGCGAGCGCGTGGCCGTCATCGGCGCGGGTGGCATCGGTTTTGACGTGGCCGAGTTCTTGACGCATGGCGACCACCCGTCGACCACGCTCGACTTGCCCGCCTGGCAGGCCGAATGGGGCATCACCGACCCGGCCGCGGCGCGTGGCGGCCTGGCGCCCAGCGGGCCGCGCACCACGCCGCCCGCGCGGCAGGTAACGCTGCTGCAGCGCAAGAAGGGCAAGCTCGGCGGCGGCCTGGGCAAGACCACGGGCTGGATCCACCGCACCACGCTCAAGATGAAGCAGGTGGAGATGGTGGGCGGCGTGAACTACGAGCGCATCGCCGACGAAGGGCTGCTGGTTTCGTACGGCGAAAAGCGCGAAGACCCGACGTGGATCGCCTGCGACACCGTGGTGCTGTGCGCCGGACAGGTGCCGCTGCGCACCTTGGCCGACGAGCTCACGGCGCTGGGCAAGAAGCCGCACCTGATCGGCGGCGCGCTGGAGGCGGGGGAGCTGGACGCCAAGCGCGCCATCGACCAGGCAGCGCGGCTGGCTGCGCGGCTGTAGGCAGCTGGCGAGCGTGCCAAGGTTGAAAATATGAGTAAAAAGTGCCGCCAGCGCTTGATCTATAAGCGCCAATAGCTCACATTTTTATAGCGTTGCGCCGTGGGGGTGGTTCACACCGTTGTGGCTCTGCGCGCTGCCCATGATGTGGTTCTGCGGCGCAGCGGACGCTTGCAGTGCCTGGAACACCCGCAGCGCTGCCCAGGCATCGTTGGCGGCATAGAGCAACTGGGACTCGGTCAGGCGTTCGTTGGCCCAGTTGGACGTGGCGGCTTTTTTCGACTTGAGAAAGCGCCGGTGGAACAGCACCGCCACCGCCGCCTTCACGCCCATGTCCTTGCGGTAACCCTGCTGGCGGAACACGGTGTTGAGCTCCAGCACATCGGCGGGCACCACGCCCAGCTTGCTCTGAATGCGCTTGGTGTCGTCCCCCAGGCCGAAACCCGCCTTGACCACGCCGCGCAGGGCCAGCAGCTCGGCCGCGCGGGCGCGGCAGCCGGGGTCATGCAGCTGAAAGACCCAGGCGCGGTCCAGCGTGGCGAGCTGCAGGATGTGCGGTCCCTCAGAGACCTCGTCGCGCACAAAGGTGGGTTTGGATTCCGTGTCAAAGCCCCAGGCAGCAGCGGTAGCAAGCGCATCGCACGCCTTGTCGGCCTGCGCGGGCGTGCTTACCAGCGTGATGCGGTCGAGACCCAGGCGCTCGAAGGGCTCCAGCAGAGCGATCTGCTCCTTGCCGGGAATCGCGTGGGGGGCCGAATGGCGACTGGGTCTCGACCGCATCACGCTGGTAAGC
>SDXZ01000006.1 GCA_004210805.1 Acidovorax sp. | reverse complement strand
TCCACGTCCAGGGCCGCGCGGTTGATGATGGCGCCGGCGGCGCGTGCAGCCTTGATGGCCACGTTGAGCATGGGGTGCAGATTGGACGACATAAATTGTGGTGGTGAGCAGGGCGCCCGCGCAAAAGGGCGGAGGCGGCCTGCGAATCATGAGCGGATCGACCCGTCCCGGCGATGCGGGCGGCGACAATGAGGGCGGGATTTTACCCGCTACGCCTTTTTTTGCCTAACCTCCGGCTGGAGGTAGGCTCTTTCCCCGCCCCTGTTCCACCCGGTTTCCGCGCCCATGAAGACCCGTTTTGTCCTGATCAACACCAGCCACGCCGGCAATGTGGGCGCTGCCGCCCGCGCGATGAAAACCATGGGTTTCGACGACTTGGTGCTGGTGGCCCCGCGCTGGCCCAATGTCCTGCGGCGCGAGGAAACCATCCAGCGTGCCAGCGGCGCCCTTGACGTGCTGGAGAACGCCCGCATCGTGGCCACGCTGGACGAAGCCCTAGACGGCATCAGCCACCTGTGCGCCACGGCGATGACCCCGCGCGACTTCGGCCCCCCCACGGCAGCGCCGCGTGCACATTTCGAGTTGCTATTAAAACAAGAGCTGCTAGCGCTTGAAGGACAAGCGCTAGAGGCCAAAAACACTCGAAATTCTGAAGAATCAGCACCCACTGCGCAGGGGGCAACTGGCCAGGCGGGTGTGGCCTTTCTGTTTGGCTCCGAGCGTTTTGGCATGACCAACGAGGACGTGTACCGCTGCCATGTGGCGCTGTCCATCCCCACCAATCCCGGCTTCGGCTCGCTCAACCTCGGGGCGGCGATCCAAGTGATTGCCTACGAATGGCGCATGGCGCTGGGCGGTTTTGCCGTGCAGGACGCGTCCCCCCCGCGGGCCCTGGCCGATGCCGCCCAGGTGGCCGGCATGCTCACCCACTGGGAGCAGGCGCTCACCGACATCGGCTTCCTCGACCCCGCCGCGCCCAAGAAGCTCATGCCGCGCCTTAACCAGCTTTTCAACCGCGCGCAGCTGGCACCCGAGGAAATCCACATCCTGCGAGGTGTCGCCAAAGCCATGATCGAGACCGCGCAGGCAAAACGATAGACTGCGCAGCCATAGAACGTGTCTACGGTCTTTTTAGGGCCGCGCAAGTGTATTTTCGGGATGGGATGCAAGGCGCGGTGCGCAGTGGATAGTCGGCTATCCACAAGCGCCGCAACGCCGCAGACCGCCCGACCATACACTTGCCCGAAGGGTTGGGGCGAAATCGGGCGATTGGGCGCACCGGCTGCTTGCATGGGCATGAGCCCATGCTGCGCAGCCGGAGCATCCACTCATCCCGATTGAGCCCCAACGCGGCCCCAAAAAGACCGTAGACACGTTCTCAACACATAACCAAAAGAAACGAGCCACGATGTTCGCCCGCCTGCGTTCCGATATCCAGTGCATCCTTGACCGCGATCCTGCCGCGCGCAGCACGTGGGAGGTGATCACCTGTTATCCGGGACTGCATGCGATCTGGCTGCATCGCCCTGCGCACTGGTTCTGGAAGCATGGCCTCAAGTGGCTAGGCCGCTTCACCTCGCACTTTGCACGCTGGTTCACCGGCATCGAGATCCACCCGGGCGCCAAGATCGGCGAGCGCGTTTTCTTTGACCACGCGATGGGCGTGGTGGTGGGCGAGACCGCCGAGATCGGCGACGGCTGCACCATCTACCAGGGCGTTACGCTGGGCGGCACCTCGCTGTACAAGGGCGCCAAGCGCCACCCCACGCTGGGCAAGGATGTGGTGGTGAGCGCCGGCGCCAAGGTGCTGGGCGGCTTCGTGGTGGGCGACGGGGCCAAGATCGGCAGCAACGCGGTGGTTATCAAGCCCGTGCCCGCGGGTGCCACGGCGGTGGGCATCCCGGCGCGCATCATCCCCTCCAAGGCGGGCGAAAGCGCCGACGTCACCGAGCCGCAGCAGGCGCGCAAGTTCTCGGCCTATGGCATCACGCAAGAGGACGACCCGCTTTCGCAGGCCATGCGCGGCCTGATCGACAACGCGTCGTCACAAGAGCACCAGATCGCCCTCTTGTGGCAGGCCATCGAGAAGCTCTCGGCCGGCTCGCAGCAGGCGACCGACTGCGTGCCCTGCGATGCGGCGCTCAAGGAGCAGTTCGAGGCGGGCAAGCTCAACGAGCTGGTGGGCAAGTAGGCCGCCCGGCCTGCAGTGTATTTTGCTATTAAATATATAGCTATCAGCGCTTGACTATCAAGCGCTGGCGGCCATTGTGACGTCAGAAATGCAGCGTCAGGCCGGGCGCGGCGCCCGCACGGCACTCTTGGGGCGGAACGCCTTGCACACCGCGTCGCGCGACTCCAGGTACGGCCCGCCGATCAGATCGATGCAATAGGGCACGGCGGCAAAGATACCGGGCACGACCTGTTTGCCATCGGCGTCCTTCAAACCTTCCAGTGTCTCGGCAATGGCTTTGGGCTGGCCGGGCAGGTTGATGACGAGGCTCTGGCCCCGGATCACCGCCACCTGGCGCGAGAGGATGGCGGTGGGCACAAACTTCAGGCTGATCTGGCGCATCTGCTCGCCAAAGCCCGGCATCTCCTTGTGCGCCACGGCCAGCGTGGCCTCGGGCGTCACGTCGCGCAGGGCAGGGCCGGTGCCGCCGGTGGTCAGCACCAGGTGGCAGCCTACCGTGTCGACCAGATCGATCAGCGTGGCGCTAATGCGCTCCTGCTCGTCGGGGATCAGGCGCGGCTCGAAGGTGATGGGGTTGTGCAGCGCGCGGGTCAGCCAGTCCTGCAGTGCAGGCAGGCCCTTGTCTTCGTACACACCGCTGCTGGCGCGGTCGCTGACGGAGACGATGCCGATGCGCACGGCATCGTGGGGTGCGCTCGCGGCGTCATGGGCCGTGTCAGTCATTGCCGTCTTCTTCAGAGTCGTCGTCGGCATCGTCCGCATCACCGGCGCCAGCGCCCAGATGCTCGCGCACCAGCTGGAACAGCTCGCGGTAGGCACGGCCCTTGCGCGGCGCCAGACCTTGCGAGACCTGAACATTGGCCTCCTTGCCGGCAGGCTGTGCGTCTTTGCGGGCTTGGCGGATCAGCGCGCGCAGCTGCTGGGTGTCGGTGCCGGGCTGCTCCTCCATCCACTGCGGCAGGGCGCTGTCGTCAGCGATCAGCCGGTCGCGCCATTGCTCGGCCAGGTGCAGGGCGAGCTTGTCAGAGGCCGAGCCCGTGCGCTGCGTCTCGAGCGCGCGGCGCGCGGCTTCCACCACCTGGGGCTCCAGCTTGCGCATGAGCTTGCCCACAAACTGCATCTGGCGGCGCTTGCCTTCGAAATTGGTGATGCGCTTGGCCTCCTTCATCGCGTCCGCCAGCTTGTCCGGCAGGCCCACACTTTCGAAAAGGTCGGGGCGCAAGCCCATCAATTCCTTGCCCAGATCCTGAAGTTCATCGCTCTCGCGCTTCATATCCGTGCGGCTGGCATCGGGCGTGCCTTTGAGTTCGGCCTTGAGCTGGATGTCCATTTCGCTGCCTTCGGCAACGAACTGGCCTCTCACAAAGTAGCCTTTTTTGGGTTTGCGTGACATGGGGTGGGGGCAAAAATGAATCGGACGGGGCAGTGCCACAGCGGCAAGTATCATAGCCGTCGCTATGAACAAACCCTCCCAAAGCGCCGCGCGCGCGCCTGGCGCTGTCGCTGCAGCCGCCGCTCCCCGCACCCCCGACTCGGGCTTCAGCTACAGCCGCCCCTTCTTTGAAGAGCTGGTGGACCGCGCCCTGGCACACGCCAAGAAGCTGGGCGCCACCGATGCGGGTGCCGAAGCGTCCGAAGGCTGCGGCTTGTCGGTCAGCGTGCGCAAGGGCGAGCTTGAGAACGTGGAGCGCAACCGCGACAAGTCCCTGGGCGTGACGGTCTACCTGGGCAACCGCCGTGGCAATGCCAGTACTTCTGATTTCTCCACCAAGGCCATCGAGCAGACCGTGCAGGCTGCATACGACATCGCCCGCTTTACAGCCGAAGACCCCGTGGCTGGCCTGCCCGACGCCGACGATATCGCGCCCGCAGACACCCACCGCGACCTCGACCTGTTCCATCCCTGGGCCATCGACAGCGAAGGCGCCGCGCGCATGGCGATGGAGTGCGAAGCCGCGGCGCTCAAAACCCACCGCCGAATCACCAACAGCGAAGGCGCCGGTGTCTCGGCGCAGCAAAGCCACTTCTTCAGCGCCCACACGCGCGGCTTTCGCGGCGGTTATGCCAGCTCGCGCCACAGCTTTTCGGTGGCGCCGATTGCCTCGCTGCCCGGCCGCAACGCCGAGATGCAGCGCGACGCCTGGTACAGCTCCATGCGCGATGCGTCCGAGCTGGCCTCCCCCGCGGCCGTGGGCCGCTACGCCGCTGAGCGCGCGCTAAGCCGCCTGGGCAGCCGCAAGATCCCCACCACGCAGTGCTCTGTGCTGTTCGAATCGACCCTGGCCGCCGGCCTCTTGGGCGGTTTTGTGCAGGCTGTGAGCGGTGGTTCGCTCTACCGCAAGAGCAGCTTCCTGCTCGACTCGCTGGGCAAGATGGTTTTCCCCAAACACATTGACATCGCCGAAGACCCGTTCGTGCTGCGCGGCAAGGGCAGCTCGCCGTTTGACGAAGAAGGCGTGCGGGTGGCGCCGCGCAAGGTGGTGCAGGGCGGCCGCGTGCAGGGCTACTTCCTCTCGAGCTACTCGGCGCGCAAGCTGGGCATGAAGACCACAGGCAATGCCGGCGGCTCGCACAACCTGGTGATGAGTTCGCGCCTTACCCAGCCCGGCGATGACCTCGATGCGATGCTCAAGAAACTGGGCACGGGCCTTTTTGTGGTGGAGCTCATGGGCCAGGGCGTGAACTACGTGACCGGTGATTACTCGCGCGGCGCAAGCGGCTTCTGGGTCGAGAACGGCCAGATCGCCTTTCCCGTGCACGAGATCACCATTGCCGGCAATCTCAAGGACATGCTCAAGGGCATCGAGGCCGTGGGCTCGGACGTCTACAACTACGGTGCGAAGACCGTGGGATCGATTCTGGTGAACCGGATGAAGGTCGCAGGCAGCTGATGTGTTGATGCGCTGATGCGGGGCCGTGAGGCCGGTCCCCGCGCTCGCGACCCAAGGCTCCCGCACCCGCCGGAGCCTTTTCATGGGCGGCGGCGCGGGTCGGCTCGCGCTGCGATTCAACGGTCTGTGTGGTCCGCCACCACGGCTTGGACGGCCTGCAGCGCGGAGCGCAGCTGGTTGTGCGACACCGAGCCCAATGCGAGCCGGACTGCATGGGGCACCTGCCGTGAGGTCGCAAACGGCTCGGCCGTGGACACCGCCACACCCGCCGCCAACAGCGCGGCCGATACGCGGTCGGCGCGCACCCCTTCGGGCAGCGGCAGCCAGCTGAAATAGGACGCTGAGTGGCCCACCAGCGGCAGCCCGGCCAGTACCTTGCGCGCGATGGCCTGTCGAGCGCTGGCGTCGCGGCGCTTTTCTGCCTCCAGGCGCCGCACGGTGCCGTCCTGCAACCAGCCGCAGGCCAGGGCCGTGACCACCCCGGGCGTGTTCCAGGTGGTGGCGCGGATGGCGCGCTCGAGCAGCGGCGCCCATGGCAGCGGCGCGGCCACAAACCCGAAGCGCAGCCCGGTGGCCACGCTTTTGGACAGGCCCGAGACATACACCGTGGCTTCGGGCGCAAACGTGGCCAGGGGCGCAGGCGCATCCTTGGCCAGGAAGGCGTAAGCCGCATCTTCGATGGCCAACAGGCCATGTTGGCGCACGATGGCCGCCAGGCCCTGGCGCCACTGCGCGCTGCTCACCCATCCCAGCGGGTTGTGCAGGGTGGGCATGGTGTAGACGGCCTTCACGCGCCGCCGTGCGCACAGGCGCCGCAGCGCATCCAGGTCCATGCCGCCCGTGTCATCACCTGTGGGCA
Organism: Acidovorax sp.; assembly: GCA_004210805.1. Classification (GTDB taxonomy): domain Bacteria; phylum Pseudomonadota; class Gammaproteobacteria; order Burkholderiales; family Burkholderiaceae_C; genus Acidovorax. The sequence goes on along the minus strand of SDXZ01000006.1, from coordinate 33,869 downwards.
CGGGCGCTAGCGTAAGGTGCAGCATGCCGGCCAGCGCCTTGAAGCCCGGGTAGGTCAGCGCGTCCACCGCCACCACATCGCCGGGTTGCAGCAGGGCCATGCAGGTCACGGCGAGGCCATGCTGCGCGCCGTCCACGATCAGCACCTGCGCCGGGTCCACGCCCAGGCCGCGTGCCGAGGTGAGGTGCTGCGCCACACATGCGCGCTCGTGCAGGCGGCCGCTGTGCGGGGCATAGCGCAGCAATGCCTCCAGGTCGCCGCCGGCAGCCAGCCGGCGCAAGCCGCTGGCCAGCAGCCGGGCTTGCCCTGGCAATGCGGGGTAGTTGAAGTTGAGGTCCATCACGCCCACCGCCACCGCCTGCTGGTCGATAGCCAGGCCCGGCGGCACGGCGGTCTCGCGCACAAAGGTGCCACGGCCCACCTCGCCGCTGGCAAGGCCCAGCGCCTGCAACTCGGCATACACCCGTGTGGCGGTGGTCAGCGCAATGCCATGCTGGCGCGCCAGTTGGCGGTGCGTTGGCAGGCGCGTGCCGGGCGGCAGCCGGCCAGTGCGGATCTGCGCGGCCAGTGCGTCCACCAGCGGTTGGTACAAGGCAGAAGTCATGGTTGGCAGCAAGCGCTGGTGGATGTACTCAGAACAATTTTTTGATTGTATTGGGCATGTTGCCTACGATGGATTTTGTTGTTCAACCCCCTACCGACGCCGGCTGTGGCGCACCTGCGATGCACATTGCCATCCTCACCTTCGACGGCTTCAACGAACTCGACTCGCTCATCGCCCTGGGCGTCCTTCACCGTATCAACCGCCCTGGCTGGCGCGTGAGCCTGTGCTGCCCCACGCCGGAGGTCACGTCCATGAACGGGGTCCCGGTGCGCGCGCAATCCCTGCTGGATGAAGTCCGCACGGCCGATGCCGTCATCGTGGGCAGCGGTGTGCGCACGCGCGAGGTGGTGGCAGATGCCGCGCTGATGGCCCAGCTGGCGCTGGACCCGGCCCGGCAGCTGATTGCAGCGCAGTGCTCCGGCACGCTGGTCCTGGCCAAGCTGGGTTTGCTGGGCACCGTGCCGGCCTGCACGGACCTCACCACCAAGCCTTGGGTGCTGGAAGCCGGCGTCGAGGTGCTGAACCAGCCTTTTTACGCCCAGGGCAGTGTGGCGACGGCCGGAGGCTGCCTGGCCTCACCCTACCTCGCGGCCTGGATCATCGCCCGCACGGAAGGGCTGGAGGCTGCCGCTGGCGCACTGCACTATGTAGCGCCGGTGGGCGAAAAGGAGGCCTATGTGGCGAACGCCATGAAGCACCTGATGCCTTACCTGCCCGGGCACCACGGTGCCCAGGCACGGGTGGCGACACGTCGGCGCTAGCGCCGACGCGCGAACGTACCTACACTGACCATCCGACCCAGTGACCCGGTCAGCTGGGTCGGTGCCGCGGGGCAATGCCAGGCCGGATCGAGCGAAAGGACCTCCCATGTTGTCCAATTCCTCTGTAACCACCATGCTGCCGGTGAAGGACATGGACCGCGCGCGCGCCTTTTACGAGGGTTGCCTGGGCTTGAAACCCGGCGGTTTCCGGCCCGACGGCAAGTTCGTCTATGAGGTTGGGGGCAGCACGCTGGCGCTGTTCCCGAAGCCGGAAGGGACCAAGGCCGACCACACTGCGATCAGCTTCAAGGTGGCGGACATTGCAGCCGCCATCGACGAGCTCAAGCAGGCGCAGGTTGTGTTCGAAGACTATGACTTCCCCGGCTTCAAGACGGTCAACCATGTGTGCGTGCTCGGGGCAGAAAAGGCCGCGTGGTTCAAGGACCCGGAAGGCAACTATCTGTGCATCCATGAGGACATCGAACCGGGCTGAGGGTGCGCCGCCGTGAGTGTCCTGGCGTTGGGGTGCCGGGCCCTACTGGCGCAACAGCCCAGCGATGCCAGGGCAGTAACCGGTGCCTTGGGCGTGCGTGATTCTTGCGTGGGTTGGGGCCTGGACGATTCGCTCTGCGCCGCTTTGCACCGCTTGAACGGAGCGGGATAAGCTGCCGGGCTACCGCTGCTGCTGCCGCCCTCTACGCACCCATGCCATCCTGCAACGACCCTCGCACGCCGTCTCAAGACCCCAAAGAAACCGGAGCGCCGCAAGACCCGGCCCTGCTGCGCCGCCTGCTGCGTGCAAAGGACCGCATGGATGCCGCGTCACACGAGGCTTGGCCCGTGGAGCGGCTGGCGCAGGTCAGCGGGGTGTCGCCAGCGCATTTCGCGCGCTCGTTTCGTGAGGCCTTCGGCATCCCGCCCCACCGCTACCTCCTGACGCGCCGCATCGAGCAGGCAACAACGCTGTTGCGCGACACCGAGCTGCTCATCATCGACATCGCTTACGCCACCGGCTGGGAAAGCCTGGGGACCTTCGGCCGCACGTTCCGCGACATCGCGGGCCAAAGCCCGAGTGCGCTGCGGGCCGCCTCCCGCATGGAGGTGCAACCGCTGGACCGCGTTCCCGCCTGTGTGCTCAAGGCAGCCCAGCGCCCGGACCTCACCACCGCAGTTTCGGAGAAGCGCCGCCGCCTGTCCGAAGGTACAACCCAGCCTTCAACCAAGGAGATGTAATGACGGTCAACCAAGGTATCGGGGTGGTGGGTGTGTATGTCGATGACCAAGACGAGGCGCTGGCGTTCTATGTCGACAAGCTGGGATTTAGTGTGCACACCGATGTGCGCAATGGTGCCTACCGCTGGCTCACGGTGCAGCATCCGCAGCAGCCATCCTTCCAGTTGGGTTTGTTCACCCCTGGGCCTCCCATCCACGACGAGGCCACAGCGCAGACGCTGCGCTCCATGGTGGCCAAAGGCGCGATGCCGCCCCTGGTCTTGTACGTGGCCGACTGCCGCGCAGCCTGTGCCGAGCTGGTCGCCAAGGGTGTGGAGTTCACGCAGGAGCCGGTGGGCCGGTATGGCCATGTGGATGCAGGCTTTCGGGACCCTGCGGGCAATGGCTGGAAGATGATCCAGACGGCGGAGGCCGTGCAATGAGTGGCGGCGGTGGATGGGGCGGCGGCTGGGTGCGGCCGGTGCACCGATGGGTGTCGGTGGTTTTCACGGTCACCGTCACGGCCAACTTTGTGGCGATGGCGGTGAGCGCGGGCGGGCCCCCGCCCTGGATCACTTATGCGCCCTTGGCGCCGCTGGCCGTGCTGTGGTTGACGGGTGTGTACCTCTTCGTGCGTGCAATGCTGCAGCGCAAAAGCACGCCGCGCGCTGTTGGCGGCCACAAGGTACCGGTGGCGTGAGCGCAGGCCTGCAGGCTGTGGCGTGGCGGGATGGCCATGGCCGCGTGGCTGACTCATGCTGGCCGGAAGGCCGGCCCTATTGCAGTTTGCGGCTGATCCACAGACCGGCAAAGCCCAACGAGACCACAATCCAGCCCGCCGTGTAGCCGCCGCTGTTCGACTCCGCGAGCTTTTGTTTGTACGCGGCCGTATCGCGGTAGTTGATCAACTGCCGGTCGGGCGTACTCAGGCTGAAGACCGCTTTTTCGTCTTTGGGGTCGAACTTGGCAGTCACGGTTTCACCGCTCAATCCGGTCAGCACGCGCTCGGAATGGGGCTCTCCGACCCGCACCGTGACGACGCCCTCGGCGCCCTTGATATCGAGCTCGGCAAAGCGGCCCGCCAGCACATTCTTCTTGGCCTTGCGTTCGACGACCCGCGCGCCCATGGCCTTGCCGGACACGGTGCTCAACTCGGTTTCGGCAGGAACCTTCAGCCGCGATGGCCGGTTGCGGTTCTCTGCATATTCGGCGCCCAGCCAGGCCAGGCCGCCAATGATGAGTACCAGCGGGATGATTTTGAGACTCAAGGTAGCGCTCCTGGCAGAGGGGTGAAGGGGAGGTCCGTAGTCTCTCATTCAGCCATTGGCGCGACCCTGGGCGCGCCAGATTTTTCAGTGATCGGCGCGTTCAGTGGTGTGCCACCAACGCCGCCACCGCCTCACCCATCTGCGTGGTGTTGGCGGTTCCGCCAAGGTCCGGCGTGCGCGGCCCGCTCTTGAGGATCTCTTCGATCGCACCCACGATGGCATCGTGCGCTGCGCGGCCTGCGCCCTGGCCCTGCGTGAGGAAGTCCAGCATCAGCGCCCCGGACCAGATCATCGCAATCGGGTTGGCGATGTTCTTGCCGTAGATGTCCGGCGCCGAGCCGTGCACGGGCTCGAACAGGCTGGGGAACGTGCGCTCGGGGTTCAGGTTGGCCGAGGGGGCCAGTCCAATGGTGCCGGTGGTGGCGGGGCCCAGGTCGCTCAAGATGTCGCCGAACAGGTTGGTGGCGGCCACCACGTCAAAGCGGCCGGGCTGCAGCACGAAGCGGGCGGTGAGGATGTCGATGTGCTGCTTGTCCAGCGTGATCTCTGGGTAGTCCTTGGCGACATCGTCGGCGCGCTGATCCCACCAGGGCATGCTGATGGCGATGCCGTTGCTCTTGGTGGCCAGGGTGACGTGCTTCTTCGGGCGGCTCTGCGCCAGGTCAAAGGCGAACTTGAGCAGGCGGTTGGCACCGTGGCGCGAGTAGACCGACTCCTGGATCACGATCTCGCGGTCGGTACCTTCGTACATGATGCCGCCCAGGGACGTGTATTCGCCCTCGGTGTTCTCGCGCACCACGTAGTAGTCGATGTCGCCGGGCTTTCGGCCGGCCAGGGGACAGGGCACGCCTTCAAACAGGCGCACGGGGCGCAGGTTGATGTACTGGTCGAACTCGCGGCGGAACTTGAGCAGCGAGCCCCACAGCGACACGTGGTCGGGCACGGTGACGGGCCAGCCGACGGCTCCGAAGAAGATGGCGTCCATGCCCGACAGTTGCGCCTTCCAGTCCTCGGGCATCATTTTTCCGTGGGCGGCGTAGTAGTCGCAGCTGGCCCAGTCAATGGTGGTGGTTTCCAGTTGGATGCCAAAGCGCGCAGCAGCGGCCTGCACCACGCGCAGGCCCTCGGGCATGACTTCCTTGCCGATGCCGTCACCAGGGATGACAGCGATCTTGTAGGTCTTGGGTGGGGTGCTGGTGCTCATTCGGATTCCTTGCAAAAGGTGAAAAAACTGCGCGTGGTTTCGGGGCGTTGTGAATGCCGGGCGGCAGGACGGGCGGCGGTGGTTGCGGTGGCCGCCACCGCCGCGATGCATCGATGGACTGGATTGTTTGGCACTGCAGCAGAAAATACAATCCGCCAACTGTGCTTCTATTCTTCACACATCGTGCATAAAAATCCGGCCACCGACGACCTGCGCGTGTTCACCGTGGTGGTGCGCAAGTCGAGTTTCGGCGATGCCGCGGCAGAGCTGGGCGTCTCGCCCGCGTACGTGAGCAAGCGCATCCGCCTGCTGGAGCAGGAGCTTGCGGTGAAACTGCTGCACCGCACCACCCGGCGCGTGGCGGTGACGGAGGAGGGCGAGCGCGTTTTCCACTGGGCACAACGCATCCTCGACGACATGGACCAGCTGCTGCAGGAGGTGGCCATCACCCGGCGTGAGCCGCGCGGGCAGCTGCGGGTGAGCAGCAGTTTTGGCTTTGGCCGGCAGATCGTGGCGCCTGCGCTGTCGCGTCTGGTGGAGCAGCACCCGGGCTTGCAGGTGCGCCTGGAGGTGTTCGACCGTGTAGTGGACGTGGCGGGTGAAGGGTTCGATCTGGATGTGCGCGTGGGCGACGAGATCGCGCCGCACCTGATCGCCCGGCGCCTGGCCGACAACCACCGCGTGCTGTGCGCCGCGCCCACCTATCTGGCGCGCCACGGCACACCGCGTGCGCTGTCAGAGCTGTCCAGCCACGACTGCCTGGTGATCAAGGAGCGTGACCACCCATTTGGCGTGTGGCGCCTGCGCAGCGGTGCGGTGGACGAGACGGTCAAGGTGCGCGGCCCGCTGTCGGCCAACAACGGCGAGATGGTGGTGCAGTGGGCGGTGGACGGGCGCGGCATTGCATTGCGCTCGCTGTGGGATGTGGGTGTGCACCTGCGTGCGGGGCGGCTGGTGCAGGTGCTGCCCGACTGGCGGCAGGAGGCCAATGTGTGGGCCGTGTACCCCACACGCCTCGACCGCTCGGCCAAGGTGCGGGTATGTGTGGAGTTTCTGGAGGCCTACTTCCGCCACGAATGGGGCCGCTGGCAGGGCACGGGCGCAGGCGGCTGAAGGCCCCCCGCCGCTGCGGCGAGCGCAATTGTGCCGATTTACAAGCAAAAATAGCCGCCAGCGCTTGATGGGTAAGCGTTGGCAGCTATTTATTTAATAGCAATCGTCCCTGGAAGGAGCGGTGTTTCAGCAGGCGAGCGGGTCAGCTCGCCCGAATCAGCCGGCCAGCGCGGCTTTCACCGCTGCAGACACCTGGCCCATGTCGGCCTTGCCGGCCAGGCGGGTCTTGACCACGCCCATGACCTTGCCCATGTCGCCAGGACCCACACCGCGTCCCAGTTCTGCGCCCAGTTCGGCCACGATGGCCTTGACGGCAGCCAGGGTCTCCTCGGCAGACATGCGCGCGGGCAGGTAGGCCTGCAGCACGGCCATTTCAGACTTTTCCTTGTCGGCCAGATCCTGGCGGCCCGCGCCTTCAAAGGCGGTGATGGAATCCTTGCGCTGCTTGATGAGCTTGTCCACGATGGCGACCACAGCCACATCGTCGAGCTCAATGCGCTCGTCCACTTCCCGTTGCTTCATGGCGGCCTGCAGCAGGCGGATGGTGCCCAGGCGCTCGCTGTCCTTGGCGCGCATGGCGGTTTTCATGTCTTCGGTGATCTGTTCCTTGAGGCTCATGGGGCTTCCTTTTTGAGTAAGACAGAGTCGGAGGGTTTGCACAAAGCCCCTCTGGCTAGGTGCAGCGCCGCAGACAGTAGTTTTGCTACGGCAAGGCGCTGCAACGACGTCAGAGGGGCTTTGTGCAGACCCGAAAAACAAAAACCCGCGCTTGGCGTCCCTAGCGCGGGTTTGAGGATCCAAGCGAAGCTCGGGATCCGAAGATGAATTAGTACATCTTCTTGGGCAGTTGCATGCTGCGAACGCGCTTGTAGTGGCGCTTCACCGCAGCTGCCTTCTTGCGCTTGCGCTCGGCGGTGGGCTTTTCGTAGAACTCACGGGCGCGCAGGTCGGTCAGCAGGCCGAGCTTTTCAATGGTGCGCTTGAAGCGGCGCAGTGCAACGTCAAAGGGTTCGTTTTCTTTTACGCGGATCGTAGTCATTAGCTAATGGTTTCCAAAATGTTGCCCGCAGAGGGTCTTGGGGAGATCGGGCCTCAAGACCATACGTGGCGGTTTCCCCGTCTGTAACTAGTATTGGCCGACGGGGCATTGCCAGCAAAGCCGGAGATTATAGCCCGTGTCACGCCAATTGACGCAAGGGCACACTGTCAACGCTGCCGCGCGCAGGGCCCGAAAACGACGCGGTTGGCCGTGGCGTGGAAGTTGCTTCACGTTGTAACAGCAAACTCCACCGCAAAGGCCGCGGCGCCAGCGCATGCGCTGATCGCCTCCGCCACGGACCCAAGATCATGGCATTCATGCACCGCGTATCCAGCTGGCTGGGCCGCCTCAGTGTGGGCCGCAAGCTCATGCTCATCTATCTGCTGGACTTGTCGGCTGTGATCTATGTCTCCGGCATCCTGATCCACGAAAAGTACGTGGCCATCGACTTCACCCGCAAGGAAATCGTGGGCACGACGTATGCCGCGGTGCTGCGTGACGGGCTCATGGGCCAGTTTCTGGATGCGTCCCAGCAGCCACCGCTGGCCACCGACGTGATGGCCCGGCTGGCGGCGGTGCGCCAGGCGCATGACGAGCAACTGCACACCGAGGAAGTGGGCGAACGCTTCAGCTTGGTGCTGGGGCAACTGGCATTACAGGCGTCGCCCTCGGCCACCGATGCGCAAGCACTCACCGCCCTGCGCAGCCAGCTGCTGCGTGAAGGGCGCGAGTTGCTCACCACCGTGGGCAACCAGTCCAACCTGATTCTCGACCCGGACCTGGACAGCTACTACGGCATGTCGCTGGTGGTGCTGCGCTTCCCCGAGCTCCTGCAGGCCGTGCACGACACCGTGGTCTTCTTGAACGCGCAGACCGGCCGCGGACCGCAATGGTCCTTTGACCTGCTCACACTGGTGGGGCGGCTCGACGCGGTGATGCAGGGCATCGAGTCGGACTACAACCAGGCGTTCATCGCCGGCTCGCCCGAAATGCGCGCTGCGCTGGGGCCGCAGCGCCAGGCGCTCAAGGCGTCGTTGCAGGGCTTTCAGGCGCTGCTGCAGGGCGTGGCCGGGGGGGAGTCGCGCCTCACGCCCGCGCAGATGGGAGCGCAGCAGATGCAGGTGCTGGGCGCACTGCGCGATGCCTGGACGGTGGGCATCGTGGACCTGGAGCGGCTGCTCAATCGCCGTGTCGATGGGCTCTTTGCGCGCATGTGGCTGCACCTGGGCACCGCCTTGGTGCTGCTCGGGTGCATCCTCAGCCTGGTCACGCTGGTGGCGCGCCAGATTGCCAAGCCGCTGCAGCAACTGGCCCGGGTGGCCGACCAGGTGCGCCACAGCGGCGACCACACGCTGCGTGCGCACTGGGTCAGCCGCGACGAGATCGGCCGGCTGGTCACCGCGTTCAACGAGATGCTGTCTCAGCTCGACCGCGACCGCGTGCTGCAGCAGGAGCTGGCGGCCAGCGCCCGCGCGGCCGAGGCGCAGCGCGAGCTGGTGGAGGCGTTTCCGATCCCGATGGTGGTCACGTCCATCCCCGAGCATGAGGTGCTGCACTCCAACGCCCCGGCGAGCCACTGGCTCAATGACCGCAAGACCGACCCCTGGGCAGCGGGCCTGGAGCCCGGCGTGCGCGCCCGGTTTTTCCAGCGCCTGGCGGACCAGGGTGTGGTCGATGAGTTTGAAGTGCGCTGGAAGGGCAGCACAGAGCCCTCCTGGGCCGTGCTGTCGGCGCGGCGCCTGCAGTTCCAGGGGCGCGATGCGGTGCTCACGGCCTTCACCCCGATCAACGTGCTCAAGGTCATGGAGCAGCGGCTGGAGCTGTGGGCCAAGGTGTTCGAGGCCTCGTCCGAAGGCATCATCATCATGAACGCCGACCAGCAGATCATCAGCGTGAACAAGGCGTTTTGCCGAAGCACGCACTACGACTTCTATGAAGTGATCGGCGAGGGTCTGAGCTTTTTGATGGAAGACGCGGGCGGCGAGCCGCTGCCGGCGCAAATCCAGCGGGCGATGATCGACAAGGAATCATGGCAGGGCGAGGTTCGTTTTCGCCGCCGCTCTGGTGAAACCTATCCGGCCTGGCTCATGGTGTCGGCCGTGCGCGAGACCAAGGGCGGCGCGGTGGCCAATCACATTGGCATTGCCATCGACATCACCGACCGCAAGCGCAGCGAGGAGCGCATCCAGTTTCTCGCGCACCACGATGTGCTGACCGAATTGCCCAACCGCTCGCTGTGTGTGCGGCGGCTGCAGACGGCGCTGGCGCAGGCGCCCATCACGGGCGAAAAGGTGGCGGTGCTGTTCATTGACCTGGACCGTTTCAAGGCCATCAACGACACACTGGGCCACCACATCGGCGACGGGCTGCTGCGTTCGGTGGCCGGGCGGCTCACGCAGGCCATGCGCAGCCGCGATACCGTCAGTCGGCTGGGCGGCGACGAGTTTGTGGTGGTGATGCGCGACGTGGCCGGGCGGGACGATGTGCAGCAACTCGTGGAGCGGCGCCTGATCCCGCTGGTTCGCCAGGGCCACCCGGTGGAGGGCCACGAGCTCAATGTCTCCTGCAGCGTCGGCATCGCCTTGTACCCCGACGACGGCAGCGACATCGATGAACTCATGCGCCGCGCCGATGCCGCCATGTACGAGGCCAAGACCACCGGGCGCGACATGGCGCTGTTCTATTCGGCCGAGACCGACCAGCGTGCGCTGGCCCGCCAGACGATGGAGCAGCACCTGCGCCGCGCGCTGGAGCGCCAGGAACTGAGCCTGCACTACCAGCCGCGCCTTGCCGCCCAGGGCGGCCGGTTGCTGGGTGTGGAGGCACTGCTGCGCTGGAACAGCCCTGCGCTAGGCGCCATCCCGCCCAGCGAGTTCATCCCGATTGCCGAAGAGACCGGCATGATCCGCGCCATCGGCGGCTGGGTGCTGCAGCAGGCCTGCGAACAGTGGGCGCGGTGGCAGATGTCGCCAGCGGGCCCGTCTGTGCGCGACGATGGGGTGCGCGACCCGGCTCGCGACTTTGCAGGCGCCGCGGGCTTGCCCTTGGGGGACGTGTCCATCTCGGTCAACCTCTCCGCGGCGCAACTGGCCGACCCGCAGCTCGTGCCCGACATCGAGGCCCTGCTGGCCCGCACGGGCATGCCCGCGCACCGGCTCGAGCTGGAGATCACCGAATCGCAGCTGATGGACAACGCCCATGCGGCCGCGCTGCAGCTGGCGGCCCTCAAGGCGCTGGGCGTGCAGCTGGCCATCGACGATTTTGGTACCGGGTACTCGAGCCTCGCTTATCTCAAGCGTTTTGACATCGACCGGTTGAAGGTCGACAAGTCTTTCGTGCACGACATGCTGAGCAACCCCGCAGACATGGCCATCACGCGCGCCATCATTGCGCTCGGCCACACGCTGGGCCTCAAGATCGTGGCCGAGGGCGTGGAAGACCTCGCCACCGCACAGGTGCTGGGTGCGCTGGACTGCGAAGAACTACAGGGCTATCACTTCAGCCGGCCGCTGCCGCCCGAGGCCATGGTGGCGTGGGCGGTGCAGCACCGGCTGCGCGAACAGGCTTGGGCGCAGCGGGGCGGCGATCCATCGTGTACAGAGCCAGCGCCGCTGGCGGCTTGAAGCGGGTGGAAAGTAGGCAGGCCGGTAGGTTGGCGCCAGGAGCCCGCGCCGGCCTTGCATCCGTCCATCGATCACCTTTGGGTTGAACTGTCTCGCGTGTAGCTTCCAGTGCCCTCAACATACCCCACAAGACGCTCAATCAAGTTCGCCTTCGTCGGCGGCAACCGTCGTGGCCGCATCTTGATGCGCGTGGATCGTGCGGCGCTGCCTGGGGTTCTGTGCGTACAACCGTGGCCTGCTTTCCAGGGCTGCTGTCAACGGCAGACGGCAGTCATGCCCCGATGAGGAGGCCGGAGCGTCAGACGCTGGCGAGGGGCAACGCCTGCGCGCACGCATGGCCGCTGGCCCAGGCCCACTGAAAGTTGTAGCCCCCTAGCCAGCCCGTCACATCCACCACCTCGCCAATGAAATACAGCCCTGGCTGCGACTTGCACTCCATGGTCTGCTGCGACAGCGCCTTGGTGTCCACGCCGCCCAGGGTGACCTCTGCCTTCTTGTAGCCCTCGGTGCCCGTGGGCGTGAGTTCCCAGCGCGCCAACTGCTCGGCCAGGCGCGCCAGGGCTTTATCCGATGCCTCGTTCACCGGGCGCTGCCAGTCGGCCTCGCGCTGCGCCCAGGCGTCCGCCAGGCGGCTCGGTACCAGCGTGGCCAGTTCGTTGGCAATCAGCTTGCGCGAGCGGGACTTGGCCAGAGCCAGCGCGGCGGGCAGGTCCACGGTGGGCGCCAGATTGACGGCCAGCGGTGCGCCTTCGCGCCAGTAGCTCGAGATCTGCAGCACCGCCGGGCCCGACAGACCGCGGTGCGTGAACAGCAGGTCTTCGTGGAACGTCATGCGTTCTTTCTTGGCCCCCGTGGTGATCTCCACCGGAAGCGCGAGGCCGGCCAGCTGCGCATACGGCGCCCAGCCGTCGCCATCAAAAGTCAGCGGCACGAGGCCCGCCCGGCGCTCGACCAGGGGCAGCTTGAACTGCTGCGCGAGCCGGTAGCCAAAATCGGTAGCGCCGATCTTGGGGATCGACAACCCGCCGGTGGCGATCACCAGAGAGCGAGTTTGCACAGACCCCCGTGCGGTATCAATTTGATAGCTATAACCGCTTTTCCCATCAGCGCTGGGTGGCAAAAAGGCTATATTTTTGACGCTACAAGGCTGCCAGTGTTCGACACCACCGGCCGCGCATTCGGCCAGCAGCATGGCGATGATGTCCTCGGCCGACCGGTCGGCAAACAGCTGGCCCTTGTGCTTTTCATGAAACGGGATGCCATGCTTTTGCACCAGCGCCATGAAGTCCGCAGGCGTGTAGCGCGACAGCGCCGAGCGGCAAAACTGCGGGTTCTGGCCGACGAAGTGCTTGTGAGGCGCGGACGGGTCGAGGTCACGGTTGGTGAAATTGCACCGCCCGCCGCCCGAGATGCGGATCTTCTCCGCCACCTTGTCGGCATGGTCGATCAGCAGCACCTTCAGGCCGCGCTGGCCGGCCTGGCCCGCGCAGAAAAGGCCGGCGGCGCCTGCGCCGATGATGATGGCGTCATAAGAGTTGAAAGCGTGGGGCACGGTAAGGCAAAGCAGGCGATGGCAGGGCCGCCATTGTCGCCGCAGCGTTTACCGGGGCAGTCGCAGCCCTTGGGCAGAATCCTATTGCCGGTACACCCCACCCGAGCCCACCACCGCAATGTCCACAAAGTTCGAGCCATGGTGGTTCTGCGCGCTGAACTGGTAGACGTAGCCGCCCAGGTCCAGATTGCCCAGCCCCTGCATGGCCGCCACCAGGCTGGCGCGCGTCACGCTTGGTCCGGCAGCGCGCAGGCCTTCGATGAGCACACGCGCATCCATGTAGCCGATGTAGCGGTCGTAGTCCGCAGGTTTGTCGTGCCGCTTCATGGAGGCCTGGAAGTCCCGCGTCAGCGCAATCGTGGGCCTGCTGGGCGACGGCCCGGTGCGCGCCACGGCCAGGCCGCATGCGTCTCGCCCAGGGCCTTGAGCACGGCCGAACCGGCACCCAGGGACAGGGTCTACACCGGCACGCCTATGTGCGCGCGGTTGGCGCGCACATAGGTCACCACGGGCGGGCCTACTGCTACGAGCAGCACGGTCTGTGGCTTTTGCGCGGCCGGGGGGTTGGAGGGTTCGGCAGCCTCCTGGCCTTTGGGGTCCAGCGCATACGACCCCGCCAGGGCGCCTCCTTCGGCCGCAATCGTCTCGACCAGCGGCAGAAGCAGCCTGCCGAAATCGTTGTTCTCATGAGCCACAGCAATGCGCAAGATCTGTACCGCCACCAGATTGCGCACGATCTTGACCAGCTCATCGGCATAGCTGGAGCGCGTGGTGTACAGGTAAGAAAATGCTGGGCCTGCACCGCCGGTGCCGCCGGTGTACACCGAGATCAGGGGCAGCTTGGCGCGCGTGAGATAGGGCAACAAGCCGATCACCTGCGAGGTGCCCGACACACCGACCATTGCCAGCACAACCTCCAGGTGTGCGGCGCGGGTCGAAAACGTCGTCCAGCGTCACCAGCCGAATCCTGTGGCCCCCGATGTCGCCCTTGGCGTTGGCGTCTTCAATGGCGGCATCCTGCCCCTCGTGGATGGGCTGCAGAAACGGCGCCATGCCGCATGATATGGCAGCGGAGCGGCCAATGAGGATGTCGCCCTTGTTGGCGGCGATGGCTGCTCCCACAGGGGCAGGCCTATGGCGGTGGCGCCCAGTGCTGCCATCAGGCTGCGGCGTTGAACCAAAATCCCTGTACGGTGCGGGGGTGGCTGGGCAGTGCTGGGTTGCACAACAGGTTTGTCGTCAACGGTCCACGTCTCCTGATGACGGCCGGGCGGCCGCAAGGTGGCACGATGATGGGAGGGCCGTGCGCCGCAGCCGCTGCGGGTTCTCAGTGGCGAGGTATCCGATACGTGACGCTCGATGGCCCGCCGATGCTTGCCGTAGCGCAATGAAAGCCGGCGAAGGTGGTGTGGTGCTGACGAATGTGGGCGGTTGCTTTCCCCTGGAAGGCGTGTCAACCGACAGCGCACTGCGCCCAAACGCATAGGCTGAAATTCCGGTTTCTGACAAGGATTTTCATGACCCCACCTCGCCGCTTGTTCCTGTCGTTGTCTACTGCCGCGCTGGCCGCTGCAGTGTCGCCCACCATTTCATGGGCTGTCACACAACGCCACACCGGCACCAACAACGCCCCGAGCCAAACGAACGCTGCGGCCACACAAGGTGATGTCAGAACCCAACTCGACAAGCTCAATGCTGCCAAGGAAACACCGGTTCTGGTGCAGGGTGCGGCCAGTGCGGCCGTGGTCCGGGCGCAGATACTGCTGGACCGCGCGTGGTTCTCGCCCGGCGAAATTGATGGTCGTTTCGGCGCCAACATGCGCCGTATGGTGGCAGCGTTTCAGACGGCGCACGAGATCAAGAGCACCGGCAAGATCGATGCGCCCACGTGGGCTGCATTGAATGCGCTGAATGGCGAGTCTGATCGGCTGTTTGTCCTTTATGCAGTGACGGCCAAAGACGTTTCCGGCCCGTTCACACCTACGCCAAAAGACATGAACGAACGCGCCAAGCTCAAATCGCTGGATTACGAAACCATCGAAGAAGCGCTTGCAGAAAAACACCATGTGTCGCCCAAGTACCTGAAGGACCTGAACCGGCATGCATCGTTTGGCGCGGGCGCAGAGATCGTCGTGCCCAACGTGGTGATTGCTTCGGGTGCACCGAATGCCGCGGGTGACGCCATTGCCAAATCGGCGGCGTCGATAGAAATTGATAACTCCGAACATGTGCTGTTCGTTCTCAGCAAAGACGGCACGCCGCTGGCCGGCTTTCCGATCAGCATCGGCAGCCCGCAGGACCCGCTGCCGCTCGGCGCCATGAAGATCACTACCGAGGTCAACCTCCCCAGCTTCACATACAACCCCGAGATCCTGAAGAGTGCACCTGCCAACGCCACCAAGGTCGAGGTGGCGCCGGGTCCGAACAATCCTGTCGGCAGCATATGGATAGGTCTGTCAAAGCCGCACTGGGGTATTCACGGCACGCCATCGCCATCGCGCGTGGGACACGAGGAAACCAATGGCTGCATCCACATGACGAACTGGGACGCACAGCGTTTGTCGACCTTGGTCAAGGCTGGCTTCGTCGTTGACGTGAAGGCCTGAACCCATGCGACGGTTTGCTTGCGCTACCGCATTGACGTTCTGTGCCTGCGCGGGCTGGGCAGGCGAACAGCCTGCGATGCGGCCGACTCCGGTAGACGCCACCATCAGCGATAGCCAGACTTTGCTGGACGCCAGGCCGCTTCGCATGCCCATCGACGGTGTGTCGGCCTCGTCCCTGCACGACACGTTCAACGAGGGACGCCCTGGCCACACCCACGAAGCCATCGACATCCTCGCGCCGCGTGGCACCCCTGTGTATGCGGTGGACGACGGGCGCCTGGTAAAGCTCTTCACCAGCGTACCGGGGGGGCTGACGGCCTACCAGTTCGACCCCGATGGGCAGCTGGCCTATTACTACGCCCATCTTGATCGCTACGCACCAGGGCTGAAAGAAGGTGCTGTGCTGCGCAGGGGGGATCTGGTGGGCTACGTGGGGTCTACCGGCAACGCGTCGCCGAACGCGCCACATCTGCACTTCGCGGTGTTCCGGCTAGGGCCCGAAAAACAGTGGTGGAAAGGCACGCCGGTGAACCCGTTTGAGGCGCTGCGCCGCCTCACAGTGCCGTGAGGGGCGCACGTCTACGCCGAAAACGAAAAACCTCAGCCTTTGAGGGGCGGCGCCACCTGAGCGGTTGCCATACCGCACGGCACGCAACAGTGCTCACGCGCTGGATATCGAGGCCGAGCACTGTCCTTTCTGTGACGCCGGAGTAGTTGGCTGGCAAGCTGCGCGCCGCGGTAGCATGCGTCATCCATTTGCCAAGGACCGTTTCATGAATCCCATCCGCTGTGTCGCCTGTAGCTTGTTGCTGGTTTTCCTGGCCCCTGCCTGGGCCATCAACAAGTGCACGGACGCCGCCGGCAAGGTGTCGTTCCAGGACGCGCCGTGCACGGGCCAGGGCGAGAAGATCGAGGTGCGGCCCGCCATGCAGGGGGCGGCCCCTGTGCAGCCCGCTCCCACCGCATCCAAGGAGGGGGCGTTTGGCGCAGCGTGGCAGCGCA
This sequence comes from Acidovorax sp., assembly GCA_004210805.1. Classification (GTDB taxonomy): domain Bacteria; phylum Pseudomonadota; class Gammaproteobacteria; order Burkholderiales; family Burkholderiaceae_C; genus Acidovorax. The sequence continues at coordinate 17,885 of SDXZ01000006.1, read as the reverse complement.
AGCACTACCTGCAGAACCAGGGCGTGCCGCAGGCGCGGGCAGCCATTGAGCGCAACCAGAAGGAATGCACAGCCCCTCCCGATGCAGCGGTGGCCCACGCCGGGCCTCTGCGGCGCAGCACCTTGGCGGGGACGCAGTTCGCGCAAGAGGGCGCAGCCAGCGCCGCCAAGGACAAGGCCGCGTGCGAGGCCCGCACCCAAGAGCTGCGCAACCAGCTCAAAGCGCTTGAGGACGAACTGCGCGCGCTGTAGTGCTGTAAACGCAGTAGTTCAGTGGCGCTTTTTCCCTTCCAGTGCGTGTTCCGCACCCGGGTGCGGGGGCGTGATGAATCTGCCGGCGCCTGTAGGCGCAAACCCCTTTGCCGGCTTATTCCATCAGTGTGTGGCGCACGGCGAACATCGGCCGCACAGGGGCGGGGCCATCGATAGACTGGGCTACCAACCGTTACAAACTGGAGTGCCCGTGGCCCAAACTTTCAAGATCATGAGGCCACTCGGAGCCGCCGCTCCTCCGCTGGCTGTCTTCGGTATCGCTGCAGCTCTTTTCTGCCCCCTGACAGCTTCTGCACAGGTGGCGCTGGGCGCGGCACAGAACTTCGCGGTGCTCGCTAGCACCGCCGTCACGAATGTCGGTGCGACGGTGGTGACCGGGGACGTCGGCGTCTCGCCAGGAGCGTCCATCACCGGCTTTCCTCCTGGTGTGGTGGTCGGCACGCTCCATGCCGCAAGCGCACCGGCTGCCCAGGCTCAAGCGGCCCTCACAACGGCCTACAACACTGCGGCAGGCCTGCCTTGTGGTGCCCCCATCGTGGGTGATCTGGGCGGCCAGATTCTGCCCCCCGGTGTCTACTGCGCTCCAACGTCAGCAGGTTTAACGGGTGCCCTGACGCTCGACTACCAAGGCAACCCCAACGCCGTTTTCGTGTTCCAGATCGGCACGACCCTGACGACGGCTGCCGCGTCCAGCGTGGTGGCCATCAACACGGGCGGGAACACTTGTCGTGGCAACGTCAACTGGCAGGTGGGCTCTTCGGCAACCCTTGGCACGGGGACCAGCTTTGCTGGCAACATCCTCGCGCTGGTGAGCATCACGCTCACCACCGGAGTCCAGCTGGCGGGCCGTGCGCTTGCGAGCAACGGCGCAGTCACGCTGGACACCAACACCATCACTGCCTGTACCGTACCCCCTCCCTCCGGGTCGGCCAGCTCCATCCCAACGCTGTCAGAGTGGGCTCTGATCTTGTTGTCGTCCATGATGGCCATGGGTGGATGGTTCATCATCCGTCGGCGTGGCGCCAGCGCTATCTGAGCGTCGGCAACAACGGCTGATTTCGTTCCGCGGGCCAACATGGGGTCGCCTTAGACCTCACCCTGTGCTGGTGCGCACAGGGCTATTTCTGTTTCTGGCTGACCCAGTTCAGCCGCGCAAAGCGCAACCGCTGGCTCTCAGCCTCAGCCCTTCCACGTAAACGGAAACTTGAACTGCTTCACAAACCCGTTGGGCACGTAGTCGCCCAGCACGCCGTACTTCTCAGGCCACAGCTTGGTGCTTTTCACGGCCGTGCCGAACAGGTAGTCCAGAAACGCAAAGTGGGCTGAATAGTTCTTGTCCAGCGCCTCCTGGTCCTGGCTGTGGTGCCAGTGGTGGAAGTTGGGCGTGACCAGCACATAGCGCAGCGGGCCCAGGCGCACGCTGACATTGGCGTGGTTGAACACCGCCTGAAAGCCGACAACGACGATGTAAGCGTCGATCACTTCCTTGGAAAAGCCCAGCACGTAGATGGGTGCGAGCACCAGCGTGCGCGTGATGATGAGTTCCAGGATGTGCTGGCGCGAGCCGGCCATCCAGTCCATGCTTTTGACGCTGTGGTGCACTGCGTGCAGGCGCCACAACACGGGCACTTCGTGGTAGGCGCGGTGGGTCCAGTACTGCACCAGATCAGCCACCAGGACGATGAGGAACAGCGCCACCCAGAAGTTCAGGCCTTGCACCCAGCCGCGGATACCGTCGTTGGCGGCCCAGCCGAAGAACTTGTGCACGATGAGGTTGGTGGCCAGCAGCACGAAGCCCACCACCATGTGGTTCACGATGAAATGGTGAAAGTCGGTCTGCCACTCTTCGCGAAAGATCGGCTGGTCCTTGCGCAGCGCGAACAGCTTTTCGATGAAGATGAAAATCAGCGAGCTGCCCAAGAGGTCGAGGATGAACCAATCAAGGCCGATGTAGGGCGTGTTGTCCGGGAAGTTCGGGTCCACCTCCACCTTGTGGCCGCCCAGGAAGGCCGTCAGCGCGACCATGGCAAACGCGAACGTGGCGAGCCAGCGCGAGCGGTTAAAGAGGATGTTAACCAGCGAGATGCCGCCAGCAATGGCCAAGGCCACCAGCATGATGTTTCGGATCACCGTCACGTCGTAGCTCTTGCGCAGCTGGGGCGTGGTCAGGTATTCAGGGAAATGGAAGGCCAGCACGCCCAGAAAACACAGGATGGCCAGCGTGAGCGCGATCACGCCCGAGACCAGCCCACGCCCGGTGCGCAGCGCGCCGTGGCTTTCGGTGAATTCATTGAGCTTGTCGATTTCGAGCATGGTTCCCTCCGGTATCTGACGCCTTGAACAGGCTTTATGCAGGCTTGTGTGGCGCGAGTGTAGCGGCCGTTGCGTTGCGCCCGGGAGACGGCACGCCCCCTAAAATCGCGGCATGAACATCCCCTCGCACCAACTCAGCATGACCGTGCTCATGTCGCCCGACATGGCTAATTTTTCGGGCAACGTGCACGGGGGCGCCATCCTCAAGCTGCTGGACCAAGTGGCTTACTCGTGCGCCAGCCGGTATTCGGCATGCTACGTAGTGACCTTGAGCGTGGACCAGGTCATGTTCCTGCAGCCCATCCATGTGGGCGAGCTGGTGACCTTTCTGGCCAGCGTCAACTACACCGGTTCATCGTCGATGGAGATCGGCATCAAGGTGGTGGCCGAGGACATTCGCTCGCAAGTCGTGCGCCACGTGAATAGCTGTTTCTTCACGATGGTGGCGGTGGACGAGTCGCGCAAGCCGGTGACGGTGCCGGTGTTGTCCCCGTCAACACCTGACGAGCGTCGCCGCTGGGAGGCCGCCCTGCTGCGCAAATCCTTGCGCAAGGAATTGGCCGCGCGGTTTCAGGAGGTGCGGGCCACCGCGGGGACCTGAAGAAGGAGCCCGCACAGCCGCCAACGCGGATGGGCCGGCCGTTGCGTCCAGGGCTCGTCCGCTGACGGGCGAAGGACGCCCGATCAGCGGGCCGCGCAGAAACCGAATTCAGCCGCCGCCCCGGGCGCGAGCGTCTTGTTCCAGTCCACGCCCGATGCGCTCAGGTTGCTGCCCACCTGGGACCACGTTGCGTTCCACAGGTTGTTGACGATGCCGCTCACCGGGATGTTGATCGCCCAGTTGCCCGCGGCGGTGCCCAGGTTGAGCACCTTCACTCGCTGGCAATAGCCAGCGCCCCAGTCGCTGTCCACGGTCTGCAGCACCGAGAAATTGCTGACCGGGGTGGGCGTGGGCGTTGGTGTGGGGGTTGGTGTGGGCGTAGGAGTTGGCGTGGGGACCGGCGTCGGGCTGGTGGGTGCATCACCCCACAGCCGCTTGAGCAACTGCACCTTGTCGGCACGCACCGTGGTCCAGTCATCGTCCAGAATGCCGCCCGTGTCGCCGCTGTTGGGGTTCCACGACCAGTAGAAACCGCTGCGCATGCCCTTGCCGACCATGTAGTCGACCAGGGCGTTTTGCCACTGCACGTCGCGCGCATCGCCCCGGCCGAACTTGCCGCCAAACTCGCCCAGCAGCACCGCATGGCCTGCCTGCACAAACTGCCCAAAATGCTGGTCCCAGATGGCCGGCATGTTGCTGGGGAAGTTGGCGGCGTTGAAGTACGGCTGCACGTACACGTCCGGTCCGTAGGTATGCGGAGCCAGCAGCAGGCGGTTGGCAGGGATGTTCAGGGGCGTGCAGGCCAGGGGTTCAAGGTTGCCACCCCAGAAGTGCGCGTTGCTGCCCGAGCAGCTGGGGTTCTCGCCAATGCCTTCCACCGCGATCAGCCACTGGGGCGCTATCTGCAGCACGGCCGCTGCAGCACGCTCTGCTGCGCGGTTCCAGTCGGTGGCGTTGTTGCCGGTACCCCAGGTGGCGGCGCCGTGGGGCTCGTTCTTGATGTCGATGCCAATCACGCCGGGCACGCCCGCGTAGCGCTGGGCGACAAAGCTCAGGTCGCTGATCCACTGCTGTTCGCTGTAGCTGGGCGTGTACCAGAGCTCGCTGATGGTCTGGCAGTCGGGGGTGTGGTGGTCGAGCAGCACGTACATGCCGCGGTTGCTGAGCTCGCTCACCACCTTGTCCATTACCTGGAGTGCCGACAGGCCCTGCAAATCGGCATTGCGGCCGTAGTCGACGCTGCTGGGCGGCGCGGAGCCGTGCAGCGTGGCCGGGCAAAAGGGCAGGCGCACGGCGTTGAAGCCCTGGGCCTGCATCTGCGTGATCATGTCCGTCCAGTTGCGGGCCCACAGGCCATGCACCACGTGGTTGTTGGTTTCAAAACCGAACCAGTTCACGCCGCGCAGCTGGATCGCCTTGCCCGCGCCGTCCAGCACCTTGCCTGCATTGATTTCGTAGCTCCAGGCCGAACTGGCACTTGCCAGCAGGCAACCGGCCAAGGCCAGGCTTTTGCACAGGGTGGTGATCTTCATTGCGCAGGCGCCTCCCAAAAATGATGTGTGTGTGGCGCGGGCATGGGGCCGACTGGGGTAGCGGCCGTGTGACGCTGCAGCACCTTGTGGGTTGCCGCGTGACCTTCGGGAGTGTGGGCCCCTGGGCAGCTTCGGCGGTTTACAACGCGTGCCAATTGTAAAAGCTTGCAAACAGGCGCCCGGCCTGTTTCGGTGGTCTTTTTCAGGCCACGCTGCGGCTGCGGCCCGCGAGCGACACGGCCTGAAGGGACAGCCCATCGATCTCGTTGGTGATGCCTGACAGCACATTGGCCACCACGGCAAATTCACGCCCGTGCTGGCCTGCGCGGGCCGCCATGACTTGCGCATTGAAGCTCACCACCTTGGCTTCGCGCGCCACGGTCTGGATCGACGCGACGATGCCCGCCAGCTCCTTCATCAGGGTCTCGGACTTGGCTTTGCCGAACTGATCGAACACCGTGGTGGCGGTGTTGAGCGCTTCCAGCGCCGCGTCGGTGCTTTCGACCAGGCGGGCTAGCGCGTCCTCGACCCGCGGGCTGCGGCGCTCGGTCAGGTCCAGCGCCGTGCCGACCTGTTGGGCAAACGCGTCGATGGTCGCACCCACGCCGTTCGGGCCGCTGTAGGCCTGGCGGATACGCTCTGCATCGGCGGGTTCGAGATGGCGTGGCGTGTCCACCAGCTGGGCCTGGCTGGCGGTGAACACGGCCAGCGTGCCGCGTGCCGCTTTCAGGTGCAGATCACTGCCGCCTGCGGCCAGAACAGTTTGCAGCACCATGCGCTGCGACAGCATGCGCTGGCGCGCTGCAAGGTTGACGAGCGACATCCCTGCATCGCGCGACGGGGCGGGGCCTGCGGGCGCTGCGTAGGTTGGCGATGCGGGCATGCCGGAGCGTGGGGAGAGGGAGTGGGCTGCCATGATGGTCCTTGTGCTCATTGCATTCAGATACATCCGTAAGCAATAGGTGGGCCAAGCCGCCGGGGATTTTTGAGTGTGCCTGTCGGGGGGAACACCTGTCCGCGCACGTCGGATGGATTGCGGAATGGGGTTGGAATTGGGGTGCTGGTGCAGGGATGTTGTGTGGAGCACAGCATCCGCAAGTCGTGCCCCGCACGACATTCCACAGAGCCCCCGTTGCGTTTTTTGGGGTCCCCGTCTGTAGTCGGCGACCCGGCGCGCGCACCCTGCGCGCGTGGAGCGCTCAGACGGCAGCGCGGCGCGCCAGCGGAATGTCCTGCGATGCCAGCGCCACTCCACGCACCACATCGCCCACCACGATTACTGAAGGGCTGGCCAGCCCCGCGCGCGTGATGGTGGCGTGCAAGGCGCCGAGGGTGGTGATGGCGTGCCGCTGCTGCGGCAGGCTGGCGTGCTGGATGATGGCCACGGGCGTGTGCGCCGGCAGGCCAGTGAGGAGTTCCTGCTCGATGGTGGAGGCACCGCTCACGCCCATGTAGATCACCAGCGTGAGCTTGGCGTCGCGCGCGGTGGCGGCCAGTTGGCGCCAGTCGGTGCCGGCGTCGCCCGGCTTGGCGTGGCCGGTGACAAACACCACGCCGTGTGCGTGTTCGCGGTGCGTGAGCGGTGCCCCCAGCGAGGTGAGGCCCGCCAGGCCCGAGGTGATCCCGTTGATCACGGTGACGGCCACGCCGGCTGCCCGCAGGTGCTCGACCTCTTCGCCACCGCGCCCAAAGATGAAGGGGTCGCCGCCCTTGAGGCGCACCACGTTTTCACCCTCGTTGACCGCCATCAGCATCAGCTTTTCGATGAAGGCCTGGGGCGTGCTCTTGCAGCCGCCGCGCTTGCCCACGTGCACGATGCGCGCGTTGGGTGAGGCATGCGCCACGATGTCGTCGCTCACCAGGTCATCTACCAGCAGCACGGTGGCCGCCTGGATGGCCTTCAGTGCCTTGATGGTCAGCAGTTCCGGGTCGCCCGGGCCTGCGCCCACCAGCGTGCAACTGCCCACGCCCGTGCGGGCAGCAAGCGGGTGCGAACCCGACAGGGCGCTGAGAAGGCCGGGCGTATTGGGGGGAAGCTGGGGTGGCGTGGGGCTGCGGCTCATGGCGATGTCTCCGAAACGGTTTGATCTGCGAGACGCAAGATATGTTCCACCTGCCGCTCAATCGCGGGCGGAATCGGCAGCTCGCCGGCCAGCACGCGGCGCGTGTAGACGGCCGTGGTGGCCACGTCGATTTCGGCGGGCAGGCCGGGTACCTCGCTGGCGGTGCCGGGCTGCTGGGATTCGAGCACCGCGTGGGTGCCGCGCACAAAACCGTCGTAGCGCGGCGTGCGGCGCGGGTCGGTGGCGACCTCGCCCTCCAGCCCGCGCGAGAGCAACGCTGTCATGCCCAGCGTGCTGAAGGTAGTTTGCAGCATCGCAAAGTATTCGGGGTGCGTGTACGCGGTGACCACCACCGACGGCCCGGCGCAGGGGTTCATCAGCTTGACCACGCTGTGCCCCGGGTTGCGCAAGCCCACCACTTCGCGCACCGACAACAGGCGCGCAAGCCCCGCGTGCAGGTGCCGGGTGTGGATGTGGCGCACAGTGCCATTTGCTATCTTTTCAGTAGCTATCAATGCAGGTACATCCAGCGCCAGCAGCACATCCGATGCCAAAATCCGGCGCGCTTCGGTGCGCATGCCGTGCAGCAGCACAGGCAGGCCCTTGCGCGCCAGCAGCAGCGCCAGCAGCGGCGTCAGCACCGGCAGCTTGCGCGCGCCGTTGTAGCTGGGCAGCACGATGAGCGGGCGGTCGGTGGCGGGCAGCAGGGCTAGGCGCTGGTGCGTGGCATCGAGAAAGCCGCACATCTCATCAAAGGTTTCGCCCTTGATGCGCATCGCCAGGCAGAACGCGCCGATCTCCAGGTCCGTCACGCCGCCGTCCAGCACCTGGCCGAACAGGTCGGTGGCCTGCTCGCGGGTGAGGGGCTTGGCGCCGCGCGCGCCACGCCCAATTTCCTTGATGTACTGGCTTATGCCCATGGTAATAGTTGGCGGGACTTGTGAAACAGGGCTCCAGCGTCGTTATTTCGGCTTGCCGTACAGGCGTACTGTCTGCGCCGAAAATGCCTAGCTGGAGCCCTGTTGCACAAGTCCTTGTGGGTGATCGAAGAGGGGCTGAGCTGCAATTCTCCTGCAACCCAGACAACTTTTGGTTATATGGCGGCCTGCGCCATGGGTTTGGACGCCAGTGGCCCCGTAGCGCGCACCATGCGCTTGAGTTCTGGGAGGCACGAGCCGCAGTTGGTGCCGCAGCGCAGCTGGCCCTGCAGTTGCGCCAGGCGGTCGTCGTCGGTGCCATGGCAGCGCGACAGCTCGGCAGTGATGGCGGTGTCCGTCACGTTGAAGCAGGTGCACACCGATTTGCCGCGCGACTGCACGGCCACGGGTGCCTTGGCGCCGGGCACCAGCAGCAGGCGGCCGTAGGTTTGCGCGGGCAGCTCTTCCTGCAGCAGGGTCTTGAGCCAGCCTTCGGCGCTGGTGTCGCCCGCCAGCACGATGCCTTCGAGCGTGGTGGCGTCGTCCCGGCGCATCAGCCGTGCGGCCCGGCGCTGCCCGCGCTTCTTGTCGGCGTAGCGCAGCGTGTCGGTGGTGGCCAGGCCCATCAGCGATTCGATGCGCTCCAGCGTGGCGTCTGGCGGGGCCTCGTGCGCCGCGGCGCGCAGCAGCACGCCGACACGCTCGCGGCCGGGTTCGCCTAAAGGCGTGTTGTTGCTGAACGGCACGCAGCTGGCAAAGGGGAACAACGCCATCAGTGCAGACAGTGCCTCGCGTGTGGCCTGGGCGTTGCCGGCGGGCAACCAGGCCATGGCCAGCAAGGTCCAGGGCAGCTCGGCCTTGAGGATCTTCACCGCCGCGTGTTTGAGTTCAGGTTGCTTGGACGTGGGGCAGTAGGCCGACGTGGTGAGCGCGTTCACGCCCGCCAGCCGCTCGCCGGTGGACGACGAGCCGCTCAAGAATTCGCTGCCCCAGTGCATGGCCATGAAGGCCTGCGACAGCCCCACCGTGGTGTCAGCCTGCGCGGGCACCACGATGGTGCCGCGCTTGCTGGTCACGTAGACCAGGTCGCCGTTCTTCAGGCCGCGCCGCTCCATGTCCTGCGGGTGCAGCTGCACGCTGGGCTCGGCCACATGGCCGAACAGGCGGCCCAGCGTGCCGGTGCGGGTCATGCCGTGCCACTGGTCGCGCAGGCGGCCGGTGGTCAGGCTGAAGGGGTAGCGCGATTCGCGCGGCTCGGCCACGGGCTTCCACGCGTGGGCCGCAAAGCGGGCGCGGCCATCGGCTGTGGGGTAGACGCCGTCCTCGTACAGGCGGGCCTTGCCGGTGGTGCTGCCCTCAGGCAGCGGCCATTGCTGCGGGCCCTGCGATGTGAGCATCTCCCACGACAGGCCGGTGATGTCCAGGTCGCGCCCGCGGGTGCTTTCGCGGTGCTCTTGCCACACGGTCTCGGCGCCTGCATCGGCGTGGTCCGTGGAATAGGGGAAGAGGGTGGGCACACCGGGGCGCAGCCGGGCCTCGAGCTGGTGCGCAAACTGCACGGCAATCGCCCAGTCGTGGCGGGCCTCGCCGGGTGCGGGCACGGCGGTGCGCACGCGCGAGATGCGGCGTTCGCTGTTGGTCACCGTGCCGGTTTTTTCGCCCCAGGTGGTGGCGGGCAGCAGCACGTCGGCATAGGCGCAGGTAGCGGCCGTGGCAAAGGCCTCCTGCACCACCACAAATTCGGCGCGCTGCAGGGCGCGGCGCACGGTGGCCTGGTCAGGCATGCTTTGCGCGGGGTTGGTGCAGGCAATCCACAGCGCCTTGATTTCGCCATCGGCCGCGGCCTGGAACATCTCCACCGCCGTTTTGCCCGGTTGGCTGGGCACATCGGCCACGCCCCACAGCGCGGCCACTTCCGCGCGGTGCTGGGGGTTCGCCAGATCGCGGTGCGCGCTGAGCAAGTTGGCCAGGCCGCCCACTTCGCGCCCGCCCATGGCGTTGGGCTGGCCGGTCAGGCTGAAGGGGCCTGCGCCGGGCTTGCCGATCTGCGCGGTGGCCAGGTGCAGGTTGATGAGCGCAGCGTTCTTGGCGGTTCCGCTGCTGCTTTGGTTCAGGCCCTGGCAGTACAGGCTGAGCGTTGTTTTGGAAGTGGCAAACCACTTGGCGGCAGTGGTCAGGTCGGCCACCGAGATGCCACACACCTCGGCCACGCGGTCGGGCGTGTAGTCGCGCACCAGCGCCTTGAGCTCGTCAAAACCCGTGGTGTGTGCCGCGATGTATTCGGCATCGGTCCAGCCCTCCCACAGCATCAGGTGCAGCATGCCGTTGAACAGCATCACGTCGCTGCCGGGCTGGATGGGCAAAAACAGGTCCGCCATGCCGGCCGTGTCGGTGCGGCGCGGGTCGGCCACGATGACCTTCATGCCCGGGTTGGCGGCGCGTGCGTCTTCGATGCGCCTGAACAAAATCGGGTGCGCCCACGCCGCGTTGCTGCCCACGATGAACAGGCATTGCGCGTGTTTCACATCGTCGTAGCAGGCCGGTGGCGCGTCGGCGCCCAGGGTCTGCTTGTAGCCGGCCACCGCGCTGCTCATGCACAGGCGCGAGTTGGTGTCGATGTTGTTGGTGCCGATCAAGCCCTTGGCGAGCTTGTTGAAGACGTAGTAGTCCTCGGTCAGCAGTTGGCCGCTCACGTAAAAGCCCACAGCATCGGGGCCGTGGTTCTGGATGATGTGGGCAAACTTGCCTGCCGCCAGGGTCAGGGCCGCGTCCCACGCTAGCGGCTTGGGGGTGTCGGCCCGCTGGGTGCGGTGTTGCGGCTGCAGCAGCCGGGTCTGCAAGGTGATGGGGCTGGTGGCCGTGAGGTGCAGCGTGGAGCCCTTGGTGCACAGCCGGCCGAAGTTGGCCGGGTGGTTCGGGTCGCCCCGCACGCCGGTGATCTGCGCGCCATCGCTTTCAATGATCACGCCGCAGCCTACGCCGCAGTAGGGGCAGGTCGATTGGGTTTCTTGCATGCGTGAATTCCAGGTGTTTTAGTGCTCTAGCGCTTGATTGTTAAGCGCTTATAGCTATCAAAATAGTAGCGTTTGTGCGATGTGGGCCCGGGGCCGCCTGCTGCGTGCGTTGGGGTCGCGGCAGGTGTTTCAGGCCGCTAGGCCGCGCCGCGCGGGCCCGGCCAGCGGCCGCACCAGATCGACCGCGTGGGTGGCCAGCTCTTCGGTGTTGAGGTACACGGCGCCATCTTCCACCTTCACAGCAAACTTTGGGGTGCAACCTTCATCGGGCGCCGCGGCCTGGCCATCGCACAGGCCGATGGTCCAGTTGTGCAGCGGGCAGGCCACCTGCGTGCCAAACACGATGCCCTGCGACAGCGGGCCACCCTTGTGCGGGCAGCGGTCCAGCAGGGCAAACACGCCGCCTGCGTCATTGCGGAACACGGCCACGTCCAGGCCCTGTGCACGCTCCACGCGGCGCGAGCCCAGCTCGGGGATGTCTTCCACGCGGCAGATGAGCTTCCAGTCGGCGGGGGTGGTCGTGGTCATCGCAAATCCTTGGGTTGTCTTGTTGTTGTCGGCGGGTGTTTGGGCTTGGGCTGAGGCGGCGCTTGGTATCGGCAGTCAGGCAGAAAGGGCCGCGTACAGCCCGGTCACGCGGTCCATGCTGCAGAGCAGGTTCTCGCTGGCCACAAACACATCAGACACCTTGCGGCCCAGGTTGGTGCCGCCTTGCATGCGCTGCAGTGCGGCATCAAAAAACACCCATTGCCCGTCGGCCAGTTGCAGTTCCTGCCGGATGCGGTTGGTGGCCTGGGGCGCGTTGCGCAGCAGCTCGGTGGCGGCCACGAACTCGCCGCGGGCCTTGGCGATCTCGGCGGTGGCGGTGGCAGCGTCCACCGGCAGCATGGCCGCCAGGTAGAACTTGGCCATGCGCTGGCTCAGCATGCGCTGGCGGCCGGCAATGTTGACGAGCTGCCCGACCGCCTTGCCAGACGCTGCTTCGTACTGCGTCGTGCCCTGGTGGGCCAGGGCCAGAACCTTGGCGTCGGCCTGCAGCAGGGCGCTGGCGGCGTCGGGCGATGCGGCGGGGTTTTGCAGCGTGACCTTGTGCGCAACCCAGGCGGCTTCGAGCTTCACATAGGTCTCGCGGATGGCGGTGGACGGCGCAAACCCCTTGAGTTCGCCCAGGTTGCGCTCGAACTGCGCGATCGACTGGTCGAGCACTTGGCGTGCCGTGGGCATGTCGGCCTGGTGCGCCAGCGCCAGCCAGGCCTTGCCCACACGCTGGCTCAGCATGCGCTGGCGCCCGGCCTTGTTGATGGCGTCGTTCAGGTCGGTGATCTCGGCATGCGCCGCGCTGATCGGCGCGAGGCCGAGGGCGACGACTGCGCTGCCGCAGGCGGTGGCAAGGAGGATTCTTCGTTGCATGGGGCGGGTTCCGTCGGGGGCTGTGCTGCGGCGCATTCGTTCAGGTTGGGTGCGGTTGGGCGCGGAGGCGATCAGGCGCTCAGCGGCGCAAACTGGCGCGTGTCCACTGCGGCCTTGTCAAACTCGAACCACGGGTCGGGCTCGCCGTCCAGCGCAAACTGCAGCTGCTCCCACAGCGCCTTGCGGCCTTCGTGGTCCTCGAGGATGCGTTTTTTCACGTAGTCCAGACCCACGCGGTCCACGTAATGCACGGTGCGCTCCAGGTACCAGCCTTCCTGGCGGTACAACTCGCAGAACGCGCCGGTGTACTCCAGCACTTCTTCCGACGTTTTGAGCTTGGTAAAGAAGTGCGCCACCTCGGTCTTGATGCCGCCGTTGCCGGCCACGTACATCTCCCAGCCCGAGTCCACGCCGATGATGCCCACGTCCTTGATGCCGGCCTCGGCGCAGTTGCGCGGGCAGCCCGAGACCGCAAACTTGACCTTGTGCGGCGCGTACATGCGCCACATGGCGCGCTCCAGGTCCTTGCCCATCTGCGTGCTGTCCTGGGTGCCCATGCGGCACCACTCGCTGCCCACGCAGGTCTTCACCGTGCGCAGGGCCTTGGCGTAGGCGTGGCCGCTGGGCATGCCGATGTCTTTCCACACGTTGACCAGGTCTTCCTTCTTCACGCCCAGCAAATCGATGCGCTGACCGCCCGTGACCTTGACGGTGGGGATCTTGTATTTGTCCACCGCATCGGCAATGCGGCGCAGTTCGTCGGCCGTGGTCTCGCCCCCCCACATGCGCGGGATCACGCTGTAGGTGCCGTCTTTCTGGATGTTGGCGTGGCTGCGTTCGTTGATGAAGCGGCTTTGCGGGTCGTCCTTGGCCTCCTTGGGCCAGGTGCTGATGAGGTAGTAGTTGACCGCGGGGCGGCAGCTGGCGCAGCCGTTGGGCGTCTTCCATTCCAGAAAAGAGAACACGTCGGCGATGGTCACCAGCTTGGATGTGCGGATCGCATCGCGCACGGCCTGGTGGCTATGGTCGGTGCAGCCGCACATGGCCTTGGTCTTGGGCGTGGCGCTGTAGTCGCCGCCGGCCGTGAACATCAGGATTTGCTCGACCAGACCGGTGCACGAGCCGCACGACGCACTGGCCTTGGTGTGCTTCTTGACCTCTTCCAGCGTGAACAGGCCCTTGTCCTTGATGGCTTTGCAGATCGCGCCCTTGGTCACGCCGTTGCAGCCGCAGACTTCGTCGCTGTCCTGCATGGCGGAAGCCTTGGCTTGCCCCTGGTGGCCCGTGTCGCCCAGGTGCGATTCGCCAAACATCAGCTTGTCGCGCAGGTCGGTCACGCTGCGGCCGTCGCGCAGCAGCTTGAAGTACCAGCTGCCGTCCACCGTGTCGCCGTACAGGCAGGCGCCCACCAGCTTGTCGTCCTTGATGACCAGTTTTTTGTACACGCCGCCAAAGGGGTCGCTCATCACGATTTCTTCGGTGCCGTCGCCGCCCTGGAAGTCGCCGGCCGAGAACAAATCGATGCCGGTGACCTTGAGCTTGGTGGAGGTCAGCGAGCCCTGGTAGCGGCCAATGCCGAACTCGGCCAGGTGGTTGGCCAGCACCTTGCCCTGCTCGAACAGCGGGGCCACCAGGCCATAGGCGATGCCCCGGTGCGCAGCGCATTCGCCCACGGCGTAGATGCGTGCGTCGGTGGTGGTCTGCAGCGTGTCGCTCACCACAATGCCGCGGTTCACGTGCAGGCGCATCTTTTCAGCCAGCGCGGTGTTGGGGCGGATGCCCACGGCCATTACCACCAGGTCGGCGGGCACCTCGGTGCCGTCCTTGAACTTGATGCCCGCCACGCGGCCATCGGCATTGCCCACGAGTTCCTGCGTCTGCGCGCCGATCAAGAACCGCATGCCGCGCTGCTGCAGCGAGTCCTGCAGCATCTTGCCCGCCACATCGTCCAGCTGGCGTTCCATGAGCCACGGTGCCACGTGCACCACGGTAACCTGCATGCCACGCTTCATGAGGCCGTTGGCAGCCTCCAGGCCCAGCAGGCCGCCGCCGATGACCACGGCGTGTTTGTAGGTGGCTGCTGCGTCGATCATGGCCTGGGTGTCGGCAATGTCGCGGTAGGCCAGCACACCCTTCAAGTCCTTGCCCGGCACAGGCAGGATGAAGGGGTTGGAGCCGGTGGCCATGATCAGGCGGTCGTATTCGGCGGTGATCACATCGCCTGCGGCATTGGTGGCGCTGACCACGCGGCGCACGCGGTCCACGTCGGTCACCGTGAAGCCGGTGTGCAGCGTGATGTGGTTGTCGGCATACCAGGACCAGTCGTTCAGAATGATCTCGTCGATGGTCTGCTCGCCGGCCAGCACGGGGGAGAGCAGGATGCGGTTGTAGTTGGGATGGGGCTCGGCACCGAACACCGTGATGTCGTACAGATCGGGGGCAATCTTGAGCAGCTCTTCCAACGTGCGCACACCGGCCATGCCGTTTCCTACCATCACCAGCTTGAGCTTTTTCATCATGACTCCTTCTGTCCCACCGCCTGGGCAGCGCAAAAAACAAAAAAGGCGTCCACACGATGCAGCTTCGACCGGGATCGAAATCACATGTGGGGACGCCTTTGTCCTGAGAACCTGTTGTTGACCGGTGGTGATCGTGAACAAATTCCTCAACCCCTCCGCGCGCCTTTGCACGGGTGGATTGCGGGACCCGCGAGGGTCGTTGTTTTGTCTAAGCAATGCTTGTGCCAGCCGCGGTGCACTGATGCAGGGCGCGACGCCGCGATGGGGCCGGGCGCGCCCGCGCCGATGCCCGCGAGTTGCGCACGCGCAGCCAGTGCGCGCCCTGGCGGGGCACGGCATGCACCAGCTTGGGCATGAAACCTGCATGGAGCTGGTGCATGAGTTTTGAACTGGACTTTGGCCAATCCTCCGAAGCCGGGCGCAAGGAGCTGAACGAGGACTTCGCCGCGCTGGTGTCGGGGCAGGGCCGCGACCGCGACCGCGGGGCCATTGCCGCCATTGCCGATGGGGTGAGCACCGGCGGCAACGGCCGCGAGGCCGCGCAGACCACGGTCAACACGCTGGTCAACGATTACTTCGCCACGCCCGCCACCTGGGACACCACCGTGGCGCTTGACCGTATCCTGAGCGCGCACAACGGCTGGCTGGCGTCCATGAACCGGCGCCGCCAGCCCGCGGTGGGGCTGACCACCGTGACCGCGCTCGTGCTGCGCGGCCAGTCGTACACGCTGGCCCATGTGGGCGACACACGCGCCTACCTGCTGCGCGGAGGGCGGCTGCAGCAGCTCACGGCCGACCATGTCATGTCGCAGCGCGAGTTCTCGCACCAGCTCACCCGCGCCATGGGGCTCGACGACCATGTGGTGGTGGACTACAGCCAGGGCGAACTGCACAGCGGCGACCTCTTTGTGCTGCTGTCCGACGGTGTGCACGGCAGCATCCCCGAGCGCGAACTGCGCCAGATGCTGCGCCAGGGCGGCGCGGCGCAGGCGCTGTGCGACGAGCTCACGCAGGTGGCGCTGCGCCGCGGCAGCAACGACAACGTGACCGCGCTGATCGTGCGCGTGCAGGGCGTGCAAGAGGCCACGCTGCAGGACGAATCCCGCCGCGCGCAAGACCTGCCGGTGCTGCCGCTCTTGAAGGTCGGCGACCCGGTGGACGGCCTCACGGTGACCGCGCTGGTGGCCGACAGCGGCATCCACCGCATCTACCAGGTGCGCGACCCCGCCAGCCAGCGGCTGTACGCGCTCAAGACCTTGCTACCGTCGCGCGCGCACGATGCCGAGGAGCGCGCCACGCTGGCACACGAGGCCTGGGTTGCACGGCGCATGCAGTCGGGCCAGGCCGCCACGCACCTTGCACGGCTGAACGACTGGCCGCCCCACGGCAGCGCAGACGCCAGCGTGGACGATGAGGACCGCACGCCACCCCAGGCCAGCGCCTTTTACCTGCTGTACGACTGGCACGCGGGCGACACGCTGGGCCAGCGCCTGCGCCGCCGCCAGCCGCTGAGCGTCGCGCAGATCCTGTCCGTCACCGTGCAGGCCGCGCGCGTGCTGGGCTGGCTGCACCGCCAGGGCGTCGTGCACCGGGACATCAAGCCCGACAACCTGCACCTGGGCGACGACGGCGTGCTGCGCGTGCTCGACCTCGGCGTCGCGCTGTCAGGCCGCGAGCCCGAGGCCACGCGCCGGCTGCACGCCGGCACTCCCAGCTACATGAACCCCGAGCAGTGGGCCGGCTACGAACGCAGCAGCGATGGCGAAGGGCGCCTGCCCGACGCGGGCAGCGACCTGTTTGCGCTGGGCGTGACGCTGTACCAGCTGCTCAGCCACGGGCGCCTGCCGTATGGCGAGGTCGTGCCCTACCAGTTGGGCCGCTACCACCGCGACCCGGTGGCCCCCAGCCGCCACAACCCGGGCGTGCCGATCTGGCTTGACCAGATCGCCTTGAAGGCCGTGGCCCGCCAGCGTGCGCAGCGGTTTGAGACGGCAGAAGAACTGCTGCTGGCGCTGGAGCGCGGTGCCTCGCGCCCTTTGGGCTCTGCCGGCCCCCAGCCGCTGATGCAGCGTGACGCTACGGCGCTGTGGAAGATCGCGCTGGCGGTGAGTGTGCTGGTGAACCTGCTGTTGATCTATTGGCTGCTGTTCTTGCCGCGGTGAGCGTTCGCGGCATATTGCTATTAAAAATATAGCTGGTAGCGCTTATGGGATAAGCGCTGGGGTCTTTTTTGGGTCTAAAACACGGCAACAGGGACAGAGGCCCACGGTCGGGCGACGGGTCCTACCGCCCTCTGTGACGCCTGCTCAGCCCTGCGCACTGCGTTCAACTTTGCTTCGCAATGTGAGCCTTGATTGAAGAGGCGGAAAGTGAGAAGGCGCACGTGGCG
Source organism: Acidovorax sp. (assembly GCA_004210805.1). GTDB lineage: Bacteria > Pseudomonadota > Gammaproteobacteria > Burkholderiales > Burkholderiaceae_C > Acidovorax. The sequence continues at coordinate 855 of SDXZ01000006.1, read as the reverse complement.
CCTTAACGGCTGCGCCGTTCACGCGCTGCGCGCGCGCCCACCTTTCTCTGCCCACGTACGCGTCCAGCGGATCTGCATCACCCGCAGCAGCACCAGCATGGCCAGCGCGCACACCGCGATGCCGACAAAGCCCCACAGGTAGGTGCCGGTGAACTGGCGCGAGACGCCCATGCCGTTGGGGATCAGGCCGCCGCCCAGGGCGCCGATCTCGCCGATCATCGAGCCCGCCACCGCGGTGGTCAGCGGCCAGCGCAGGGGCACCAGCTGGAACAGCGCGCCGTTGCCTGCGCCCAGCGCGGCAAAACACACCAGGAACAGCAGCATCGTGATGGGCAGCGAGTTTTCGGCCAGGCCACACAGCACCATGCTCACCGCGGTGATGGCAAGCACGCCGGTCAGCGTGTTGACGCCGCCCCAGTGGTCGGACAGCCAGCCGCCGAACACACGCAGCGCCGCACCCAGAAAGGCCGCCATCATCGTCAGCTGGCCGGCCTGCACCTTGCTCACGTTGAACTGGTCATTGAAGTAGCTGGGCAGGAACGTCGTGAGGCCGATGAAGCCGCCAAACGTCACCGCGTAGATCAGGCTGAACGCCCAGCCGTCTTTCTCGAACAGGCAGGCGACGTGATCGCGGAAGGTGCTGTGGGCCGGCAGGTCGGGTGGCTCTTTGGCGTAGATGGCCATCACCAGCGCGGGGATGGCGACGCTCACGGCGGCAAAGCCGTACACGGCCTGCCAGCCGAACTTTTGCGCCAGCGCCGGCGCCAGCAAGGCGGCCACTGCGGTGCCTACGTTGCCAGCACCCACGATGCCCATGGCCAGGCCTTTGTAGCGGGGCGGGAACGAGCCCGAGCC
>SDXZ01000159.1 GCA_004210805.1 Acidovorax sp. | reverse complement strand
CCTACCAAGACATCCCCGGCTTCTGCCGCAGCGTGCCCCTGGCCGAAATCGCCCAGCACGGCCACGTGCTCACCCCCGGCCGCTACGTGGGCGCTGAGGCGGTGGAGAACGACGACGAAGCCTTTGCCGACAAGATGGTCAAGCTGACGGAGAAGCTGGGCGAGCAGATGGCTAAGGGCGCGGAGTTGGATGCGGTAATTCGGCAGAAGCTGGGGGGGCTGGGGTATGAGTTCTGAGTGGACGGTCACCACCATCGGAGAAATCTGCAACAAAGTTTTTTCTGGTGGTACGCCAACCTCGACCAACGCTGCGTATTACGAAGGCGGTACGGTTCCTTGGCTCCGTACGAAGGAAGTGAATTACTGCAAGATATACGACACCGAGCAGCGGATTACTCAACTCGGCTTTGAGAACTCATCTACCAAATTGGTCCCTGCAAACTCCGTCATCGTCGCCATGTACGGTAACGGCGACACGGCGGGCCGAGTTGCCATAAACAAGGTACCAATCACCACTAACCAAGCCTGCTGCAATTTGGTCGTTGATGCCAGCAAGGCAGACTACAGGTTCGTGTACTACTACCTCATGGGACAGTACAGGGCGCTAGTGGATCTGAAGAATGGCGGTGCGCAGCAGAACTTGAACGGCCAACTAATCAAAGCGTTTCCGATTACGTTGCCCAGCGTTGAGGAACAGCGCGAACTTTCTGGTCTTCTAGAGGCACTCGACGACCGCATCACCCTCCTGCGCGAAACCAACGCCACGCTCGAAGCCATTGCCCAAGCGCTGTTCAAGTCGTGGTTTGTCGATTTCGACCCCGTGCGCGCCAAGATGGAAGGCCGCGCCCCCGAAGGCATGGACGAGGCCACCGCCGCGCTGTTTCCCGATGCGCTGGAGGAGTCGGAGTTGGGGTGGGTGCCGAAGGGGTGGCGGGTTGGTGTGTTTGGCGATTTTGCTCAGCTCAAAAAGGGGTCGGTCAACCCAGGTGGCCAACCGCAAACTACATTCGAGCACTTCAGCTTGCCCTCGTATGATGCTGGGCAGCGGCCAATCTTCGAACTGGGTGAATCCATCAAGAGCAACAAAACGCCCGTGACGCCGGACGCAGTGCTGCTGTCAAAGTTAAATCCGCACATTCCGCGTGTTTGGCTGCCGGTTGAGTGCAGATCGAACGCCGTATGTTCAACGGAGTTCTTGGTTTTTGTGCCCGTTGGAATCGGCTCGCGTGAGCTTATTTACTGTGCGTTCAATTCTCCTGATTTCATCGCTAGATTGCAGCAGCTTGTGACGGGAACATCCAATAGCCATCAGCGAATCAAACCAGATCAAGTGGCTCTCATGTCCTCAGTCGTGCCCACATCAGATGTGGCCCGAAAGTTCGAAGCAGCAGCGAAGCCTATTTTTCAAAAGGTGTTCGCAAACAGAGAGCAAGCCAAAACCCTCTCCACCCTCCGCGACACCCTGCTTCCCCGCCTGATCTCCGGCCAGTTGCGCTTGCCCGAGGCGCAGGCGCTGGCAGACGGCGTCTGAATGGACCGGGGCTGTGAAAGTGTTCTTTCATAGCGGCGCGGTCTATTAAAGAGTTCTTTCACAGCACGGCCAGAGGGCGGTTGGGCGTTGGCTGCCAGGTATCGAAAACCAGCTTATCTGTACATGAGGTCGGAGACATGTATAAAAAAACGCGTTTTCTATACACATGCTGGCTAACATGTATAGAAATCCGGCTTTTCTATACATATCCCTCCTTCTCAGGCCTGCCATGCCCCTGCTCAACCCGCTCGAACAGCTGGACGCCGCCCGCTTCGACACGCCCGCCATCCTCAAGAAGCTGGCCAGCAGCAGCCGCCGGTTGGCAGAACTCAAGGGCATTGCGGCGTCCATTCCCAACCAGGGCATTTTGATCAACACGCTGGGCCTGCAGGAGGCCAAGGACAGCTCGGAGATCGAGAACATCGTCACCACGCACGATGAGCTGTTCAAGGACGATGTGCTGCCCGAGGCGTTTGCCAACCCGGCCGCCAAAGAGGTGCTGCGCTACCGCCAGGCGCTGCGGGTGGGGTTTGAGCAGGTGCGGGCCAGCGGGCTGCTCACGGCCAACCACATCATCCAGATTCAGAGCGAGCTGGAGCGCAACAACGCGGGCTTTCGCAAGCTGCCGGGTACGGCGCTGAAGGACGGCGCTGGGCAGACGGTTTACACGCCCCCGCAAGACCCGGCCGAGATTGTGGCGCTGATGCGTGACCTGGAGCGGTTTCTGAACGACCCCGATGTGTTCGCGGTAGACCCGCTGATCAAGATGGCGCTGGCGCACCACCAGTTTGAAAGCATTCACCCGTTTTACGACGGCAATGGCCGCACGGGGCGCATCGTGAACGTGCTGTATCTGGTGAAAGAGGGGCTGCTGGACATTCCGGTGCTGTACCTGAGCAAGCACATTGTGCGCACCAAGGCCGACTACTACCACCTGCTGCAAACCGTGCGCGACGACGACACCTGGGAGGACTGGGTGTTGTACATGCTGGATGCGGTGGAGCAGACCGCCGCGCAGACGCTCGCCACCATCCACGCCATCAAGACGGCGCTGTTCGACTACAAGCACCGCATTCGGGCGCAGCACAAGTTCTACAGCCAGGACTTGATCAACAACCTGTTCACGCACCCGTACACCAAGATCGACTTTTTGCAGCGCGACTTGCAGGTGTCAAGGCTCACGGCCACCAAGTACCTCGACGCACTGGCCGCCAGCGGCTTTGTGCAAAAGCAAAAAATCGGGCGCGGCAACTACTACGTCAACCAGGCACTCAGCACCATCTTGCTGGGCCAGACCGAGGCCCGGCCATGACCGAAGACCAGCTCGAACGCGAAACCCTGGCCTGGCTGCAGGACGTGGGTTACACCCACATTGCCGGCCCCGACATCGCCCCCGACGGCCCCGCGCCCGAGCGCAGTGACTACCGGCAGGTGCTGCTGGCGGGACGCCTGCGCGGTGCGCTGGTACGGCTGAACCCCGGCATGCCCGCCACGGCGATTGATGACGCGCTGGCGCACGTGCAAGACCTGGGTGTGCCCGCGCTGCTGGCGGCCAACCGGCGGTTTCACCGGCTGCTGGTGGCGGGTGTGCCGGTGCAGTACCAGCGCGGCAACGAGACGGTGGGCGACTTTGTGCGCCTGGTGGACTGGGCCGCGCCCGAGCGCAATGACTGGCTGGCGGTGAACCAGTTCAGCGTGCGCGGGCCGCGCCACACGCGCCGGCCCGATGTGGTGCTGTTTGCGAACGGGCTGCCGCTGGTGCTGCTGGAGCTGAAGAACCCCGCCGACCAGGCCGCCAGCGTGTGGAAGGCGTACGACCAGATCCAGACGTACAAGGAGCAGATCCCGGACCTGTTCCACACCAACGAGGTGCTGGTGATTTCAGACGGCACCGAGGCGCTGCTGGGGTCGCTGAGCGCGAGTGCCGAGCGCTTCATGGCGTGGCGCACGATAGACGGTGTGGCGCTGGACCCGCTGGGCCAGTTCAACGAGCTGCAAACGCTGGTGCGCGGCGTGCTGGCGCCGCAGTATCTGCTCGATTACCTGCGCTACTTTGTGCTGTTTGAAGACGATGGCCAGCTGGTGAAGAAGATCGCGGGCTACCACCAGTTTCATGCGGTGCGTGCCGCCATTGCGCAGGTGGTGGCTGCGGCCACGCCGGGCAGCGGTGCAGACCCGGCCATCAAGGGCAAGGGCGGCGTGGTGTGGCACACGCAGGGCAGCGGCAAGAGCATCACCATGACCTGCTTTGCCGCCCGCGTGATGCAAGAGCCCGCGCTGCAGAACCCCACCATCGTCGTCATCACCGACCGCAACGACCTGGACGGCCAGCTGCTGGGCGTGTTTGGCCTGGCGCAAGACCTGCTGCGCGAGCAGCCCGTGCAGGCGCGCACCCGGCAAGAGCTGCGCGCGCTGCTGACCAACCGGCCCTCGGGCGGCATTGTGTTTGCCACCATCCAGAAGTTCATGCCCGGCGAGGACGAAGACAGCTACCCCATGCTGTCAGACCGCCACAACATCGTGGTGATTGCCGACGAGGCGCACCGCACGCAGTACGGGTTTGAGGCCCGGCTGAAGGTGCGCAAAGCGGACGTGAAGGCCGATGGGAAGACAGATGGAAAGGGAAATTTCAGGCAAAATCAGGCTCTAGCGCTTGGTACACAAGCGCTAGCAGCTACCAATACAGTAGCAAACCCCATCACCACAGGCAGCGGCACCGCACCCACACACCGTGCTGAGTTTGCGCCGCCCACCTACCGCGCCGGTGCAGACGTCAACACGGTGGAGCACTACCAGGTGGGTTACGCCCAGCACCTGCGCGATGCTTTGCCCAACGCCACCTTTGTCGCCTTTACCGGCACCCCGGTGAGCGGCACCGACCGCGACACGCGCGCGGTGTTTGGTGACTACATCCACGTGTATGACATGCAGCAGGCAAAAGAGGATGGCGCCACCGTGGCCATCTACTACGAAAGCCGCATGGTCAAGCTGGGCCTGAAGGCCGACGAGTTGCCCAGCATCGACGACGAGGTGGACGAACTGGCCGAGGACGAAGAGGAAAGCGTGCAGTCGCGCCTGAAAAGCCGCTGGGCCGCGCTGGAGCAAGTGGTGGGCGCCGAGCCGCGCGTAGCCTGCGTGGCGCAAGACCTGGTGGCGCATTTTGAACAGCGCAACACGGCGCAGAACGGCAAGGCCATGGTGGTGGCCATGAGCCGCGACATCTGCGCGCACCTGTACAACGAGATCGTGCGCCTGCGCCCCGACTGGCACAACGCCGACCCCGAGCTGGGCGCCATCAAGATCGTGATGACGGGCAGCGCCAGCGACAAGGCCCTGCTGCGCCCGCACATCTACAGCGCACAGGTCAAAAAACGGCTGGAAAAGCGCTTCAAAGACCCGGCCGACCCGCTGCGCATCGTGATCGTGCGCGACATGTGGCTGACCGGCTTTGACGCGCCCTGCGTGCACACGCTGTATGTGGACAAGCCCATGAAGGGCCACAACCTGATGCAGGCCATTGCCCGCGTGAACCGCGTGTTCAAGGACAAGCAGGGTGGCCTGGTGGTGGACTACATCGGCATTGGCAACGAGCTGAAAGCCGCGATGAAGGAATACACCGCCGCCCAAGGCCGCGGCCGCCCCACGGTGGATGCGCACGAGGCCTTCAGCGTGGTGCTGGAAAAGCTCGATGTGCTGCGCGCCCTGCTGCACGGTTTTGACTACAGCGGCTTTTTGACGGGCGGACACCGCGTGCTGGCGGGTGCGGCCAACCACGTGCTGGGCCTGCCGCGCCAGGCGGGGCAAGACGGCAAAAAACGTTTTGCCGACACGGCCCTGGCGATGAGCCAGGCCTTCACCCTGAGCTGCACGCTGGACGAGGCCAAGGCGGTGCGCGAGGACGTGGCTTTTATGCAAGGGGTCAAGGTGATCTTGACCAAGCGCGACATCACCACCAAGCAGCGCACCGACGAGCAGCGCGAGCTGGCGGTGCGCCAGATCATCAGCCATGCGGTGGTGTCTGAAAGCGTGGTGGACATTTTTGATGCGGTGGGACTGGAGAAGCCCAACATTGGCCTGCTGGACGAAGGCTTTCTAGCCCAGGTGCGGGCCCTGCCCGAACGCAACCTGGCGGTGGAGCTGCTGGAGCGCCTGCTGGAGGGCGAGATAAAAAGCCGCTTTGCCAGCAACGTGGTGCAGAGCAAAAAATTCTCGGAGCTGCTGGGTGGTGTGATCGTGCGTTACCAGAACCGCAGCATTGAAACCGCCCAGGTGATGGAAGAGCTGCTGGACATGGCCCGCAAGTTCCGTGAGGCGCACGGCCTGGCCGACAAGCTGGGTCTGACCGAAGACGAGGTGCGCTTTTACACCGCGCTGGCCGAGAACGAATCCGCGGCAAAAGAACTGACGGACGAAACCCTCAAAAAGATTGCCCATGAGTTGACCGACAACCTGCGCAAGAACATCACCGTGGACTGGAGCCAGCGCGAGAGCGTGCGTGCCAGCTTGCGGCTAATGGTCAAGCGCATCTTGCGCAAGTACAAGTACCCGCCGGATCTGGCGGATGGCGCGGTCGAGCTGGTGCTGCAACAGGCTGAGCGGCTGGGTGAAGAGTGGATGTCGTAATGTCTGAAGCCACAAATCTTGCCGCTGGCGCGGCCTCTCCAGCTCCGGCCCTTCCCCCTTCCTCGGCCCGCCCCATCGACATCGCGCTGCTCATCAGCGTCTTCGTCGTGGCCGCCTGCGGCTTGCTGTACGAACTGGCCGCCGGGGCGCTCGCGTCCTATGTACTGGGCGATTCGGTGCTGCAGTTCTCCACCATCATCGGCACCTACCTGTTCGCCATGGGCGTGGGCTCGTGGCTGTCGCGGTACTTCGAGCGGCAGCTGCCTGCGCATTTCTTGCGCATCGAGCTGCTGGTTGCGCTGGTCGGCGGCGCGCTGCCGGCCACGCTGTTCCTGGCCAATGCATACACACCGGGTGCTTTTCGGTTCTTGCTGTACGGCATGGTGATGGTGGTGGGCACGCTGGTGGGGCTGGAGATCCCGCTGGTCATGCGCATCTTGAAGCGCAATGTGGCGCTCAAGGACCTGGTCTCGCAGGTGCTCACGTTCGACTACCTGGGCGCGCTGGCGGTGTCGCTGGCGTTTCCGCTGCTGCTGGTGCCGCACCTGGGGCTGATCCGCACGGGGCTGTTGTTTGGCATCATGAATGCCGCCGTGGCGTTGTGGGCCGTGTGGCTCTTTCGGCATGAGCTGCGGCGCCTGCGCGCGCACGTGGCGGCGTGTGCCATGGTGCTCAGCCTGTTGCTGGCGGGCTTTGCCGGGGCCGACCACATCACGAGCTTTGCCGAAGACAAGTTCTACCAGGACCGCATCGTCTTCAGCACCGCATCGCCCTACCAGCGCATTGTGGTCACGCAGGGGCGCCTCGGACACCGGCTGTACCTCAACGGCAACTTGCAGTTTGCCCAGGCCGACGAGTACCGCTACCACGAGGCCCTGGTGCACCCAGCCATGTCGGCCCACGGCGCGCCCAAGCGCGTGGCGGTGCTCGGCGGTGGCGACGGCATGGCCGTGCGCGAAATCTTGAAGTACCCCTCGGTGGAGTCCGTGACGCTGGTGGAGCTCGACCCGGCGATGACGCGCATCTTCAGCGAGAACCCCATGCTGGCGCAGCTCAACGGCCATGCGCTGCGCGACCCGCGGGTGAAGATCATCAACGCCGATGCGTTTGGCTGGCTGCAGGGCGGCGGGGCAGACGCGGTAACACCGGCCAGCGGCGATGCGAAGGCGGCCACGGCGGGCGACCGCCCTGCTGTCAAACCACCTGCAACGTCATCCACAGCCGCAGCGGCGGCCGCCGAAACCCTTGCCAACGAACTCTTCGACGTGATCGTGGTGGACTTCCCCGACCCCACCAACTTCTCCATCGGCAAGCTCTACACCAACAGCTTCTATGCGCTGCTGGCCAACCGGCTGGCGGCCAGCGGTTATGCCGTCGTGCAGACCACCTCGCCGCTGGTCGCGCGCAAGAGCTTCTGGACCGTGGTGCAGACCATGGAGTCGGTGGGCCTGAAGACCGCGCCGTACCACGCCCATGTGCCGAGTTTTGGCGAATGGGGCTTTGTGGTGGCCAGCCGCCGCCCCTGGCGCCTGCCCGAGACCCTGCCGGACAACCTGCGCTTTCTCACGCTGAATTCGCTGCCGCTGCTGTTCGACTTTCCGCGCGACATGGGCAGGGTGCCGACGGAGGTGAACCGGCTGTCCAACCAGGCGCTGGTGCATACCTATGAACGCGAGTGGGGAAAACATTGAGAACTCTTCAGAGCCGTTTTGCGGCGCCCTCCACATTGCGCCACCACCCGTGCCCTGGCGGAGCCCGTTCCATGGTCGCAGTGGCTCGGGCAGCGCCCGTGGCGTGCGCCACGCCCTGAGTCGCTAACGCAGAATCTGCCCCATGCAACGCCGCCACTTCCTCGCCACCGCTGCCGCGTCGGCCACCACGGCCGTGCTGCTGCCGGGGTGCGACGAGGCCCCGCGTGTGCTGCAGGGCGGCTTTGCGGGTATCGACATGGCGCGGGGCCATGCGCTGCGCGACCTGCTCAAGACCGGCACCCTGCCCGAGCCCGCGGTGGTGCGCCGCGCGCAGGTGATCATTGCCGGCGGCGGCGTGGCGGGTCTAGCAGCAGCGCGGTCGCTGCGGCTGGCCGGGGTGGATGACTTTGCGCTGCTGGAGCTGGAGGACCGCGCCGGCGGCAACAGCCGGGGCGGGGCGGTGAGCGGCATTGCCTGCCCGCTGGGCGCGCACTACCTGCCCGTGCCGGGCGACGACGCGCGCGAGGTGCAGGACTTGCTCGAAGAACTCGGCCTGCGCCAGCGCGTGTCGGGCCGCTGGCGCTATGACGAGCGCCACCTGTGCCACAGCCCGCAGGAGCGCCTGTTTTTTGAAGGCGAATGGCAAGACGGCCTGCTGCCTGTGCACGGCGTGCCGGACACCACGCTGGCCCAGTACCGCCGTTTTGCAGAGGCGGTGGACGACGCTGCCAAGGCCGCGCGTTTCACCATGCCGGTGATGCGCTCGCTGGCCCCGGGCAAGCCGCTTGCCAAGGCGCACCAGGCGCTCGACGCCATGACCTTTGCGGCCTGGCTGCAGCAAGGGGGCTTCGACGACGAGCACCTGCTCTGGTACCTCGACTACTGCTGCCGCGACGACTACGGAACGGGCGCGGCCGGGGTGTCCGCCTGGGCGGGCATCCACTACTTTGCCAGCCGCCATGGGTTTCATGCGCCGGGCGAGCCTGCGGACGAATCGCGCGAGAGCGTGCTCACCTGGCCCGAGGGCAACGGCTGGATCACGCAGCGGCTGGCCGCACCGCTGGCGTCCGGAGGCCAGCTGCGCACCGCCACCAGCGTGCTGCGCATCACCGAGGGCCGCCACGGCGTCGAGGTGGACGCATACAACCACGCCACCGACAGCGTCGAGCGCTGGCAGGCGCCGCGCTGCATCGTGGCGCTGCCCGTGATGATCGCGGCGCGCGTGGTGCGCAACCCGCCCGCGTTCCTTACCGGCGCGGCGCAGCGCCTGTCGTGGGCGCCCTGGCTCGTGGCCAACATCCACATCGACGGACCGCTGGCCGACCGCCCCGGCGCCGCGCCCGCCTGGGACAACGTGCTCTACGCCGACCCCACGCCCGGCGGCCTGGGTTATGTCGACGCCGGACACCAGCGCCTGGACACGCGCGCCACGCTGGCCGGCCCCACGGTGCTGACCTACTACCAGGCTCTTGAGGGTGCAGGAAGCGTGCCCGACGCCCGCCAGCAACTGGCCCAGCAGCCCTGGCAGCACTGGGCCGACGCCGTGTTGGAGTCACTGTCGGTGCCCCACCCCGACCTGCGCCGCCGCGCCACGCGCGTCGAGATCACCCGCTACGGCCACGCCATGGCGGTGCCCACGCCGGGTTTGCTCACGTATTTAAGCCAAATTGGCCTCCAGCGCTTGCCTGACAAGCGCAAGCAGCTATCAAAAGCAGAGCAAACGCCGTGGATCCCCACGCCGGCCACGGCGCGCCTCGCGTTTGCGCACAGCGACTGGTCGGGCTACTCGGTGTTTGAGGAAGCCTTCACACGCGGGCACGGCGCCGGGTTGGCGGTGGCAGGGTGAAAGGGGGAGCGCAAAAAGCGCACCGCTATGCGTGCCGCGCATCCCACCACAGGCCCAGGCACAACGCCACCCCCACCGCATACAGCAGCCACGTGACCGGAACGGCGTAGGGGTAGAACATCAGGGCCACGCCCCACCAGCGCGCACGCCGTCGCGCGGACTTCTTGCCATGCCAGTACGCGGCCATGCCGATGAGGCCGAACACGATCGCGCCCGCAATGTAGGCCGGGCTGGGCAGTTCGAGGCCAAGGGATTGCAATGCAGAAAGGGTTTCCATGGGGTGGGTCCGGCGGTGGGTGGCGGTG
>SDXZ01000341.1 GCA_004210805.1 Acidovorax sp. | reverse complement strand
TCGGATTCGGCTTCGAACTCGATGCCGGCGTAGATGTCTTCGGAGTTCTCGCGGAAGATCACCATGTTGGTCTTCTCGGGCTCCTTGAGCGGCGAAGGCACGCCCTTGAAATACTGCACCGGGCGCAGGCACACGTAGAGGTCGAGCTCCTGGCGCAGCGCCACGTTCAGCGAACGGATGCCGCCGCCCACGGGCGTGGTCAGCGGGCCCTTGATGGACACCACGTACTCGCGCAGCACCTGCAGCGTCTCTTCGGGCAGCCACACATCCGGGCCATAGACCTTGGTGGATTTTTCGCCCGCGTAGACCTCCATCCAGTGGATCTTTTTCTTGCCGCCATAGGCCTTGGCCACCGCGGCATCGACCACCTTGATCATCACCGGTGTGATGTCACGGCCCGTGCCGTCGCCTTCGATGAACGGGATGATGGGCTGGTCCGGCACATTCAACGACATGTCTGCGTTGACGGTGATCTTCTGGCCTTCGGCAGGCACCTGGATGTGCTGGTAGCTGGTCATACGGGGAATCTCCTGTGGGGCCGCACCGGGCTCGGGCGACGCTGGGCAACGCGGTCAAAACCAAACAATTCTAATGACAAAAAAATCGCAGAGGACCCCGGCTGCGCGGTGCTGACGCTGCTATCGTCGCCACCGGGACCACGCGCTTCGCGTGGCATCCCGACCTTCGTTCAACACACACTGGAAACGGCATATATGAAAAAACTCCTCGCTGTACTGGTGGCTGGCTTGTTTGCTGCGGGTGCCATTGCACAAGCACCTGCTGCGGCCCCTGCCCCTGCACCTCAACCCGCCGCGGCACCCACCGCCGCGCCGGCGCCCATGGCTGCGCCTGCAGCTGCCGGGGCTGCGCCCGTAGCCAAGGCTCCCACCAAGGCCAAGACCGCCCACTCCACCAAGTCCGCCAAGAAGAAGACGACGACCGCAAAGAAGAAAGCGGCGACGAACAAGTCCACCAAGAAGGTCGCCAAGAAAAAGACTGCGCACAAGGTCGCCTGATGCGCCGCATGGCCGGGCCGCACGCCTGAGCACGTTGCCCGGCCTCACAATCGCCCGCATTTGCGGGCGTTTTGCTTTTTGTGGCCCACGTGTTGGCGGCGAGGAATTTTCTACAGGCCCGCGCCTCCATACACTGCTCTCAACGCAGCACTCAACGCCAGCGCGTCGCCTTCTCCCTTCAAGCCAAGCCGTACCGAAAGCCTCGTCCATGAAGACCTCATCCCCCGCTTCCACCTCCGTCGCACGCCGCGCGCTCACCAGCAGCGTGCTCCTCGCCCTGGGCTTGTGGGCGGGTGCCGCCACCGCGCAGGAAGGCCCCCAGCTGGATCTGCAGCGCGTGGAGCTCACCGTCGGCATGCACCGCATCGACGCCCAAGTGGCCGCCACGCCGCAGCAGCGTCAGACCGGCCTGATGCACCGCAAGGAAATGCCGCAGCACGAGGGCATGCTCTTCGTGTTTGAACAACCCGCGCAGCAGTGCTTCTGGATGAAGAACACCTTGCTGCCGCTGACGGCGGCGTTTGTGGACGATGACGGCACCGTGGTGAATCTGGCGGACATGAAACCGCAGACGCTGGACTCGCACTGCTCGGCCAAGCCTGTGCGCTATGTGCTCGAGATGAACCAGGGCTGGTTTGCCAAGAAGGGCATCAAGGCAGGTGCCAAGCTCGGTGGGGCGCTGTTTAGGCGCCAGTGAACCTGGGGCGCGGTGACATGCCTCTAATCATGTAGCTACTATTTTTATAGCTACGAACCCTTGATGTACAAGCGCCAGGGGCCTAAATAGCTCAAAAATCATGGTGCACCCCACAAAAAAAAGCGGCCTCGAGCCGCTTTTTTTGTGTGCCCCGCGCATTGAGCAACGGGGCGGCGCTCCATCAACCGAAGTCGATCAGGCGAAGTTTGCTTCGGCAAACTTCCAGTTCACCAGCTTGTCGAGGAAGGTCTCGACGAACTTGGGACGCTGGTTGCGGTAGTCGATGTAGTACGCGTGTTCCCACACGTCGACCGTCAGCAGCGCCTTGTCAGCGGTGGTCAGGGGCGTGCCGGCGGCGCCGGTGTTGACGATGTCCACGCTGCCGTCGGCCTTCTTCACCAGCCAGGTCCAGCCCGAACCGAAGTTGCCCACGGCGCTCTTGACGAAGGCTTCCTTGAACGCGGCGTAGCTGCC
>SDXZ01000340.1 GCA_004210805.1 Acidovorax sp. | reverse complement strand
AGCGCGCCCTCGGGCACGCTGGCGCGGCACACGCCGTGGTAGCCGTCGCAGCCTGCGATGAAGTCGCACAGCACCTCGTGCGTCTGGCCGTCCTTCTCGTACGTCACGCGCGGCTGCTGGCCGTCGAAGTCGTGCACGCGCACGTTCTGGGCGTCGTACACGGTGGCGAGGCCTTCGGCGGCGCGGGCGTCCATCAGGTCGCGGGTCACTTCGGTCTGGCCGTACACGGTGACGCGGCTGCCGCCGGTCAGCGCGTGCAGGTCGATACGGTGCCGTGCGCCCTTGAACAGCAGCTCTATGCCGTCGTGCGGCAGACCCTCAGCATGGGCGCGGGCACCGACGCCGGCCTGGTCCAGCAGGTCCATGCTGACCTGCTCCAGCACGCCCGCGCGGATGCGGCCCAGCACGTAGTCGGGGCTGCGCTGCTCGATGATGACGGCGTCGATGCCGGACGTGTAGAGCAACTGGCCGAGCAGCAGGCCGGCGGGGCCTGCGCCGATGATGGCAACCTGGGTACGCATGGTGGGCAACCTCGTGGGGAAAAGATGCTGCCAAGCGTAGGTTGATCTGCGTCAAACGGGCAGTGCGCCAGGGCGGTAGCGTGCGATTGTCGGTTGCCTTGTGCGATCATCGCGCAATGACGATCCTTCACGCAGCGCCTCCCATCGCCAAGGCGGACTTCATCGAAGGCATGGCCAAGGGCATGGCGGTGCTGGAGAGCTTCGACACCGAGCGCCAGCGCCTGAACGCCACGCTGGCCGCGCAGCGCACGGGACTTACGCGCGCGGCGGCCCGCCGGCACCTGCTGACGCTGGCGCACCTGGGGTATCTGGAGACGGATGGCAGCTACTTCTGGCTGGCGCCCAAGGTGCTGCGGTTTTCGGGCAGCTACCTGGCGTCGGCCCGGCTGCCGCGGGTGCTGCAGCCCACACTCAACCGGCTGGCGGCGCAGACGCAGCAGTCATTCTCGGCCGTGGTGCTGGATGGCAACGAGGTCGTGATTGTGGCGCGCAGCGGCGTGTACGGCGCGCCGTCGCGTGTGCTGGCGTATGGCCTGCACCTCGGCGCACGGCTGCCGGCGCACCCCACCTCCACCGGGCGGGTGCTGCTGGCGGCGCTGCCCGCGGCGGAGCTGACGGCATGGCTCAAGGGCAACACGCTGCAGCGCCTGACCCCGCACACCATCACCCAGGTCGGGCCGCTGCGGCAGGTGATAGCCAAGGCGCGGCGGGACGACTGCTGCCTGGCGGTGGAAGAGCATGAGCTGGGCGTGCACGCGCTGGCCGTGCCGCTGCGCAACCTGCAGGGCCGCACGGTGGCGGCGCTGAACGTGGTGGCGTCACCCAAGCAGATCGACGAGGGCAGCCTGCAGCGCGACATGCTGCCGCTGCTGCAGGAGGCAGCACGGGAATTGCGCGGCCTGCTCTGACGAGTTGGCAGTCGAAATATGAATCAAAATGGCCATCAGCGCTTATTGGATAAGCGCTGATAGCTATTATTTCGATAGCGTTTTGAAAACTTCGCTTGCGGCGGCGACGGTGGCCGCAATGTCGTCGGCCGTGTGGGCGGAGCTCACAAAACCAGCCTCGTACAGCGCCGGCGCAATGTAGACGCCGCGGTCTAGCAAACCATGGAACAGCGTGTTGAAGCGCGCGTTGTCGGTCTTGAGCACCTGGGCGTAGTTCTGCGGCAGCTCTGGCAGCAGGAAGAAGCCGAACATGCCACCTTCGCAGTCGGCGCTGAAGGGCACACCCTCGGCAGCAGCAGCGGCAGACAAGCCATCGACCAGCGAGCGGGTGCGGGCCGAGAGTGCATCAAAGAAGCCGGGCTTTTTGATCTCGCGCAGCGTGGCCAGCCCGCAGGCGGTGGCCACCGGGTTGCCCGACAGCGTGCCCGCCTGGTACACGGCGCCCAGCGGGGCCAGGTGCTCCATGATGGCGCGCGGCCCGCCGAAGGCCGCCAGCGGCATGCCGCCGCCTATCACCTTGCCCAGCACCGTGATGTCGGGCTTGAAGCCGGGGATCGATTGGGCGTAAACGCTCTGCGCACTGCCCAGCGCCACACGAAAGCCCGTCATCACCTCGTCGAGCACCAGCAGGGCGCCGTATTCGGTGCACAGCTCGCGGCAGCGCTTCATGAACGGGACGCTCGCGCGCACCAGGTTCATGTTGCCCGCGATGGGCTCGATCAT
>SDXZ01000158.1 GCA_004210805.1 Acidovorax sp. | reverse complement strand
AGTAACTCGCAATGAAAAAATCCCTGATTGCCCTGGCTGTGCTGGCTGCTTCCGGCGCTGCAATGGCTCAATCTTCCGTGACCCTGTTCGGCGTGGTTGATGCAACCTACGCTTACGGTTCCGGTAGCGTCGCTAACCGTTCGCAATTGACGAACTCCGGCTACAACAGCAGCCGTCTGGGTTTCCGCGGCGTTGAAGATCTGGGTGGCGGTCTGTCCGCTTCGTTCTGGCTCGAAGCTGGTCTGAACAATGACAACGGTACCGGTGGCGTTACCAACACCAACAACCAAGCAGCTACCAGCACTGGCGGCGGCCTGGTGTTCAACCGTCGTTCGACGGTTAGCCTGAACGGCGGCTTCGGTGAAGTTCGTCTGGGCCGTGATTACACTCCCCAATTCTGGAACCTGACCGTGTTCGATCCGTTCGGCACGAACGGCGTTGGCACGACCCAAACCCTGAACTCCAGCCTGGGTGGCCCAACCACCATCCGCGCTTCGAACGCCATCGGCTACTTCCTGCCAGGCAACCTGGGCGGCTTCTACGGCCAAGCTCAGTACTACCTGGGTGAAAACCTGAGCAACGCTGCCAACAAGAAGGACGGCAACGGCCTGGCAGCTCGCGTTGGTTACGCCAACGGCCCTATCAACGTCGCTCTGGCCGCTTCGCAAACGAAGTACCTGGTTTCCGGCAACATCAAGTCGTGGAACCTGGGCGGTCAATATGACCTGGGCGTGGCCAAGATCATGGCTCACTACAACCAAGACAAGATCAGCGGCGGCGCTGACGGTAAGGGTTTCCTGATCGGTGGTCTGGTTCCCGTGGGCGCTGGCGAAGTTCGTCTGGCTTACTCCACGTACAAGGTTGACACCGTTGGTGCTGACCCACGTTCGAACAAGATCGCTCTGGGCTACGTGCACAACCTGTCGAAGCGCACTGCTCTGTACGCAACGTACGCTCACGTGAGCAACAAGAACGGCGCTGCTCAGTCCCTGAACGGTTCCGTGACTGCTGCTGGCGACAACTCCAACGGCTACGACTTCGGTATCCGTCACAGCTTCTAATATCGAACTGGCCTCTGGCCAGTTACCGATATACAAGCTAAAAAAGCCGCCTTCGGGCGGCTTTTTTTATGGCCAGCATTATCGACTCAGGCCTAGGTTCTAGTGCTGGCGGAGACGCACAAGGGCAACTGGAAATTTCCTGTGGCTGCACCGGTGCGAGGCAGATTTTCACTGCGCG
The DNA here is from genome assembly GCA_004210805.1 of Acidovorax sp. Taxonomy (GTDB): domain Bacteria; phylum Pseudomonadota; class Gammaproteobacteria; order Burkholderiales; family Burkholderiaceae_C; genus Acidovorax. The sequence continues at coordinate 10,171 of SDXZ01000158.1, read as the reverse complement.
TGCTCACAGGGTCGGCTGTCACTACGCAGAAGCTGCTGCGAATATTGTGTTGCGCGGTTCGAAGCAGGAGCCATCGTCTCAGGCTTCTCCAAGCACTGAACACATGCCCCGTGCGGGCAGGGCCTTTGGCGTGGGTCGACAGGGATTTCCCGTTGGCTATAGAGCAACCTTTACTGCATAGTAAAACTTTTATTCAAGAGGGCTCCATGAAACTCAAATACAGTCTCTTGCCGTTGGCTGCCGCAGCTGTACTGCTTGCCGCACCAGCTTTGCACGCAAAGCCCTTCAAGTGGGCAAGCCAGGGCGAAATCGCCACCTGGGACATCCATTCCCAGAACAATGCGCTGCAAAACGGCATCCATGCGAACGTGTACGAGAGCCTCGTCTACTACAACAGCAAGACTTTTGACGTAGAGCCCGTCCTCGCAACCGCGTGGAAAGAGATCAGCCCCACACAGGTGCGTTTTACGTTGCGCCAAGGTGTGAAGTTCCATGATGGATCGGCCTTCACCGCAGACGACGCCGTGTACTCGCTTCAGCGCGCCATGGCCAAGACATCCAACTTCACGCCGTATGTCCAGGGCATCAGCAAGGTGAACAAGGTGGATGCCCAGACCATCGACGTCATCCTGAGCGCACCCAACCCGGTGTTGCTTCGCCAGATGACCGAGCTGCGCATCATGAGCAAGGCCTGGGCTGAAAAGAACAAGTCCGTCGAGCCCAAGGACATCAAGGGCTCTGACGAGAATTTTGCGCACCGCAACGCCATGGGCACCGGCCCCTACACGCTGGACTCCTGGCAGCCAGACGTGAAGATGGTCTTCAAGCGCAACCCCAACTGGTGGGGCAAGATGGACGGCAATGTGACCGAGATCGTCTACACCCCGATCAAGTCCGCCGCGACGCGCATTGCAGCGCTGCTGTCGGGCGAGGTGGACATGGTGCTCGACCCCACGCCCCAGGACCTGGGCCGCCTGCGTGCCAGCCCTGATCTGAAGGTGATCGACGGCATTGAAAACCGCACCATCTTCCTGGGCATGGACCAGTTCCGTGAAGAGCTGCCGGGTTCCAACATCAAGGGCAAGAACCCGCTCAAGGATGTGCGCGTGCGCAAGGCGCTTTACCAAGCCATCGACGCAGACACGATTTCGCGCAACATCATGCGCGGCCTGGGCAAGCCCACCGGCACCATCGTGGCGCCCCAGGTGGCGGGCTACACCGAAGCCGTGGGCAAGCGCTTCCCCTACAGCGTTGAAGCCTCCAAAAAGCTTCTGGCGGAGGCGGGCTACCCCGACGGCTTTGAAGTGGACTTCGCCTGCCCCAACAACCGTTACATCAACGACGAAGCCATCTGCCAGGCCGTGACCGCGATGTGGTCCCGCGTGGGTGTGAAGGCCAAGCTGCGCACGCTGCCGCTGGTGAACTACTTCCCGATGATCCAGCGCTACGAAGCCAGCATCTACATGCTGGGCTGGGGCGTACCAACGTTTGACGCCCTGTACAGCCTGCAGTCGCTCACACGCTCGGTGGGTCAAGGCGGTGACGGCAACTACAACGTGGGCCGCTACAGCAACCAGCGAATGGACTATCTGGTCGACCGCATCAAGGCCGAGACGGACGCACCCGTGCGCACCCGCATGCTGACCGAAGCGTTGCAGCTGTCCAACGACACGGTCTCCCATATCCCTCTGCATGACCAGGTGATCCCCTGGGCCCTGAAGAAGAACGTGGAGTTGGTCCACCGCGCCGACAACCGTGTGGACATGCGCACGGTCAAAGTGAACTGATCGATTGTCGATACGCTGAGAGCAAGGGCCTCGCAGGCCCTTGCTCTCTTTGATTCAGTTGACGACGACGTATTGCCAACCAGCGCCCCGGCCATCAAAAGTGGTCGCGGCGCTTTTATCGAACACTCACTCGACTTCCCGATGCTCGCTTTTATATTGCGCCGCCTGATACAGGCAGTGATCGTCATGGTCACGGTGGCCTTCATCTCCTTCATGCTGTTCCAGTACGTGGGGGACCCCGTGGTGTTTTTGCTGGGACAAGATGCCACCCCTGAACAGATACGCGAACTGCGGGCATCCCTCGGTTTGGACAAGCCCTTCTTTGTGCAGTTCTGGCACTTCCTGGTCAATGCCGCGCAAGGCGAATTCGGCTTGAGCCTGCGCCAGGGCGCGAAGGTCTCGCGCCTGATTGCCGAACGCTTCCCCGCCACGCTGGAGCTGGCCCTTGTCGCGGCCGTGCTCGCCCTGGCCATTGGTGTGCCGATGGGCGTGTATGCAGCGCTCAAGCGCGGCACCTTCACCAGCCAGCTGTTCATGACGCTGTCGCTGCTGGGTGTGTCCCTGCCGACCTTCCTCATCGGCATCTTGCTGATCCTGGTGTTTGCCGTGACGCTGGGCTGGTTCCCAAGCTTTGGCCGCGGCGAGGTCGTGCAAATGGGCTGGTGGAGTACCGGCCTGCTCAAGGCCAAGGGCTGGCACCACATCACGCTGCCCGCCATCACGCTGGCGATTTTCCAGCTCACGCTGATCATGCGGCTGGTGCGTGCCGAAATGCTGGAGGTGCTGCGCACCGACTACATCAAGTTTGCGCGTGCGCGCGGCCTGTCCAACCGGGCCATCCACTTCGGCCACGCGCTCAAGAACACGCTGGTGCCGGTGATGACCATCACCGGCCTGCAGCTGGGCGGCCTCATTGCGTTTGCCATCATCACCGAGACCGTGTTCCAGTGGCCCGGCATGGGTCTGCTGTTCATCCAGGCCGTCACGTTCGCCGACATCCCCGTGATGGCCGCCTACCTGTGCCTGATCGCCCTCATCTTCGTGGTGATCAACCTGGTGGTCGATCTGCTGTACTTCGCCGTCGATCCGCGCCTGCGCGTGGGCAAGGCAGGAGGCCACTGATGCAAGGCCCTCGCCTGAAGGCCGGTGGCCGGGCGTTTGCGCACATCGCGCAGTTCCATCCCGAGCTGACCGCGCTGCGGCGCGATCTGCATGCGCACCCCGAACTGGGCTTTGAAGAGATCTATACCGGCAGCCGCGTGAAAGAGGCGCTCAAGGTCTGCGGCGTGGACGAAATCCATGACGGCATCGGACGCACCGGCATTGTGGCGGTGATCCGCGGCCGCAGCACGTCCAGCGGCAGCATGGTCGGCCTGCGGGCGGACATGGACGCCTTGCCGCTGACCGAGCACAACGACTTTTCCTGGAAGTCGTGCAAGTCCGGGCTCATGCACGGCTGCGGCCATGATGGCCACACCGCCATGCTGGTCGGTGCTGCACGCTACCTGGCGGAGACCCGCAACTTCGACGGCACCGCGGTGCTGGTGTTTCAGCCCGGAGAAGAAGGCTTGGCCGGCGCGCGCGTGATGATGGAAGACGGGCTGTTCGACAGGTTCCCGGTGCAGTCCATCTACGCCATGCACAACTGGCCTGCGATGAAGCCCGGAACCGTGGGCATCAACTCCGGCCCCATGATGGCCGCGGCCGATCGCTTCACCATCGAGATAACCGGCCGCGGTGGCCACGGTGCCCATGCGTACCAGACGGTCGATGTGGTGGTCGTGGCCGCACACATCATCACGGCGGCGCAAAGCATCGTCTCGCGCAACGTGCGTCCCATCGAGAGCGCCGTGGTCAGCATCTGCGCCATGCAGGCCGGCGATCTGGGCGCGTTCAGCGTGCTGCCGGGCAGCGCGACGCTGGTGGGCACCGTGCGGACCTTCGATCCCCAGGTGCAAGAGATGGTGGAAAAGCGGCTCAAGGAGCTGTGCAACGCCATCGCCCTGGGCTTTGGCGCCACTGCCACCGTGCATTACGAGCGCATCTACCCGGCCACGATCAACAGCGAAAGCGAAGCCGTTTTTGCGGGCGACGTGGCCGAATCCCTGCTGGGCGCAGACCATGTGGTGCGCGACCTCGAGCCCAGCATGGGCGCAGAGGATTTCGCTTTCATGCTTCAGACCCGGCCGGGCGCGTACCTGCGCATTGGCCAGGGCTTGGGCGCGAGCGGCAGCGCCCTGCACAACAGCCGCTATGACTTCAACGACGACATCTTGCCCCTTGGCGCCGCCTTGCACGCGAGCCTGATCGAGCAGGCCATGTCCTTGCCCGCTGCTTAATGTCTTTGCCGACCACCGCATCTCTCCAAGACCATTCAACCCGAGAGCCCACACGCTTTCGACCACCGTTTTTCTACCAGGAGGTTTTCATGAAATTCCACAAGAAACTCGCCCGTACCGCTCTTTTTGCTGCGCTGACCGCGGCGAGTCTGGTAGCCCAAGCACAGACCCTCCGCATCGCCAACCAGGGCGATTCGCTGTCGATGGACCCGCACTCGCTCAACGAGTCACTGCAACTCAGTGTCACGGGCAACGTCTATGAGCCGCTGGTTGGCCGCAACAAGGACCTGAGCCTGGCGCCCGCGCTGGCCACCGCCTGGAAGCAGACATCCCCCTCCGTGTGGCGCTTCGAGCTGCGCAAGGGCGTGCAATTCCACGACGGCACGCCGTTCACCGCGGACGACGTGTTGTTCAGCTTCGCGCGCACCCAGGTGGAAGGCTCGGACATGAAGAGCTACACCAACGACTTCAAGGAAGTTCGCAAGATCGACGACCACACCGTCGAGATCGAAACCAAGACGCCATTCCCCATCCTTCCCGATGTGATCTCGCTCGTGTACATCATGAGCAAGAAGTGGTGCGAGACCAACCAGGCGCAGACGCCGGTGGACCGCCGCAAGGGCATCGAAAACGCTGCATCGTTCCGCGCCAACGGCACGGGCCCCTACCGCCTGCGCGAGCGCCAGCCCAATGTGCGCTCGGTGTTTGTGCGCAACGGCACCTACTGGGGCAAGATCGAAGGCAACGCGACCGAAGTCGTCTTCACCCCCATCGGCAACGACGCCACACGCGTGGCGGCCTTGTTGTCTGGCGAAGTGGATGTGATGGAACCTGTGCCAGTGCAGGACATCGACCGCGTGAACAGCAGCGCCAACACCCGCGCCATCACCGGGCCTGAGCTGCGCACGATCTTCCTGGGCATGGACCAGAAGCGCGACGAGCTGCTGTACTCCAGCGTGAAGGGCAAGAACCCCTTCAAGGACAAGCGCGTGCGCCAGGCCTTCTACCAGGCCATCGACATCGAAGGCATCAAGAAGACCGTGATGCGTGGCGCCTCCAACCCGTCGGCCCTGCTCGTGGGTCCCGGCGTCAATGGCTTTCAGCCGGACGCCAAGCGCCTGCCGTTTGACGTAGAGGCTGCCAAGAAGCTGATGGCAGAGGCCGGCTACCCCAACGGTTTTGAAGTGGCGATGAACTGCCCGAACGACCGTTATGTGAACGACGGCCGCATCTGCCAGACCGTGGCCGCCAACCTGTCGCGCATCAACGTCAAAATCAACCTGCAGGCCGAGACCAAGGGAACGTACTTCCCCAAGATCCTGCGCCGCGACACCAGCTTCTACATGCTGGGCTGGACCCCTGCGACGTACGACTCGCACAACGCACTCAATGCCCTCATGCGCTGCGTGGACGACAAGGGTGCGGGCCAGTTCAACCTTGGTGCTTACTGCAACCCCAAGGTGGATGAGCTGACGCTCAAGATCCAGGCCGAGACCGACAAGGCCAAGCGCAACGCGATGATCAAGGAAGTCTTCGACCTGCACGCAGCCGACGTCGGCCACATCCCACTGCACCAGCAGGCGCTGGCCTGGGGCGTGGGCAAGAACGTCAAGCTGGTGCAGCTGGCCGACAACTTCATGCACTTCAAGTGGATGAGCATCGCCAAGTAAGTCAGCCGCACAGGCGACTACTGCAAGCGACTTCAGATCGTTAACACCCCACACCGCACCACGGTGATTGACTGCCCGCAGCAACACACGGCCGCTACCCGCGCCCTGTGTTGCTGCATGTCCACTGGTTTCCCACAATGAAAACAACCCTTGCCCGCTGGTTCGACAGCGATGTCGGCTACAGCTTTCGCACCTCGCCGGTGGCGATGGCCGCGGCCCTGATCGCGCTCATCTGCCTGTTCTGTTCGGTGTTTGCCGGATGGGTCGCACCCCACAACCCCTTTGACCTCGCCACGCTCGAACTGAGCGATGCGCGGCTGCCACCCGCCTGGATCGCCGAAGGCTCCGCCAAGTACCCGCTGGGCACCGATGACCAGGGCCGCGACATCCTGTCGGCGCTGATCTATGGCGCGCGCATCTCCCTCGTCGTGGGCATCGCCTCGGTGCTGCTCTCGGTGGTGGTGGGTGTGGCGTTTGGCCTGCTGGCCGGCTTTCGCGGCGGCTGGATCGACGCCGTGCTCATGCGCCTGTGCGACGTGATGCTGTCCTTCCCCGCCATCCTCGTCGCGCTGCTGATTGCGGGCGTGGGCCGGGCACTGTTCCCCAACGCGCACGAATCGCTCGCGTTTGGCGTGCTGATCATCTCCATCTCGCTCACCGGCTGGGTGCAGTACGCGCGCACGGTGCGCGGCACCACGCTGGTCGAGCGCAACAAGGAATACGTGCAGGCCGCGCGCGTCACCGGCGTGTCGCCACTGCGCATCATGCGCAAACACGTGCTGCCCAACGTGATGGGGCCCGTGCTGGTCCTGGCCACCATCCAGGTCGCCACGGCCATCATCACCGAGGCCACGTTGTCCTTTTTGGGCGTGGGCGCGCCGCCCACTTCGCCCTCGCTGGGCACGCTGATCCGCATCGGCAATGACTACCTGTTCTCCGGCGAGTGGTGGATCACCGTGTTCCCCGGCGCCATGCTGGTGCTGATTGCTCTTTCCGTGAATCTATTGGGCGACTGGCTGCGTGATGCCCTCAATCCGCGCCTGCGCTGAACAAGAACAAGAAAAGCAATATCCCCATGAGCCTCCTAGAAGTCAAAAACCTCGTTGTCGAATTCCCGAGCCGCCGCGGTACCCTGCGCGCCCTGGACGACATTTCCTTTTCCATTGCGCCCGGCGAGATCCTGGGTGTGGTGGGAGAGTCCGGCGCCGGCAAATCGCTCACCGGCGCGGCCATCATCGGCCTGCTCGAACCCCCGGGCCGCATCGCCTCAGGCCAGATCCTGCTGGAGGGCCAGCGCATCGACAACCTCAGCAACGATGAGATGCGCCACATCCGCGGCCGCCGCATCGGCGCGATTTTTCAGGACCCGCTGACCTCGCTGAACCCGCTGTACACCGTCGGGCGCCAGCTGACGGAAACCGTCCTGGCCCATCTGCCGGTGACGCCGGCCGAAGCGCGCCAGCGTGCGATCCAGTTGCTCAAGGACACCGGCATCCCGGCCGCCGAAGAGCGCATCGACCACTACCCGCACCAGTTCTCTGGCGGCATGCGCCAGCGGGTGGTGATTGCGCTGGCACTGGCCGCCGAGCCCAAGCTCATCGTGGCCGACGAGCCTACGACTGCGCTCGATGTGTCCATCCAGGCGCAGATCATCACGCTGCTGAAAAACATCTGCAAATCGCGCGGCGCGGCCGTGATGCTCATCACCCACGACATGGGCGTGATCGCCGAAACCTGCGACCGCGTGGCAGTGCTGTATGCCGGCCGCGTGGCCGAAATCGGCCCGGTGCACGACGTGATAAACAAGCCGTCGCACCCCTACACCGCGGGCCTCATGGCGTCCATCCCCGACATGACGATGGACCGCGAGCGCCTGAACCAGATCGACGGCGCCATGCCCCGCCTGAACGCCATCCCCACGGGCTGCGCCTACAACCCGCGCTGCCCCCACGCCTTTGACCGCTGCATGACCGAACGCCCTGACCTGTTGCCTGCGGGCTCCACCCGCGCTGCCTGCTGGCTGCACGCCGGCAACAACGCTGCCGCTGCCGCCCCGAACACCGAGGTGACCGCATGAGCGCCGCAACCACCACCCCGGTCGCGGCCACCGCGCCAGTCAAAAGCAAAGCCCTGGTGCAGGCGCACGACCTAGCCAAGACGTTTGATGTGTCCGCCCCCTGGCTCAACCGCGTGATCGAACGCAAGCCGCGCACGCTGCTGCATGCGGTGGACGGCGTGAGCTTCGAGATCGAAAAGGGCAAGACCCTGGCCCTGGTCGGCGAGTCCGGCTGCGGCAAGAGCACCGTGGCCCGCCTGCTGGTGGGCCTGTACGAGCCCACACGCGGCGGCCTGACGTTTGACGGCCAGGACGCGCACGCGGCCTTCAAGGGCAACGACGCCCGGGCCATGCGCCGCCGCATCCAGATGATCTTTCAGGACCCGTACGCGAGCCTGAACCCGCGCTGGCTGGTCGAAGACATCGTGGGCGAGCCGCTCAAGGAACACGGGCTCATCACCGACAAGGCCGAGCTCAAGCAGCGCGTGGGCGAGCTGCTCAAGTCCGTGGGCCTGTCGCCGCTCGACATGGTGAAGTACCCGCACCAGTTCTCCGGCGGCCAGCGCCAGCGCATCTCGATTGCGCGCGCTTTGGCCACCGAGCCCGAGTTTCTGGTGTGCGACGAGCCCACCTCGGCACTCGACGTGTCGGTGCAGGCGCAGGTGCTCAACATCATGAAGGACCTGCAGCGCGAGCGGCAGCTCACGTACCTCTTCATCAGCCATAACCTGGCCGTGGTCCGCCACGTGAGCGACCAGGTGGGCGTGATGTACCTGGGGCGGCTGGTGGAGCTGGCGGACAAGCACACGCTGTTCAACACCCCGCGCCACCCCTACACGCGCATGCTGCTCGACGCGATCCCCAAGATGCACGACACGGGCCGCGCGCGCACTCCCGTGCAGGGCGAGGTGCCCAACCCGCTGAATCCGCCCCCTGGCTGCGCCTTCAACCCGCGCTGCCCGCACGTCAACGACCGCTGCCGTGCCGAGCGCCCACAACTGCTCAACATTGGCGGCATCCGGATCGCGTGCCACGCGGTGGAAGAAGGGCGGATTTGAGGTTTGCTATTTAATTAATAGCTACAAGCACTTATGGAATAAGCGCTAGGGCCGGTTTTGGAGCATAAAAGCCGGTCGCCATGCCTTTGCCGAAGCGGTTGCAGCGCTGCTCCACGCTGGGTAATCGCCCACGCCACAGGTCTTTCGGGACCTGTGGCGTTTTCTTTGGGTGCTTGAAAGGCAGCGTACCTTGCCGATGACCTCAGGAAGAGCGGCTTCGCGCGTCCGCTGGGGCGCCGCAGGGCGGGGCCGCGGCTGCGGCAATGTGGGCCGTCGCGGCAGCCGAGGGCGAAGCGCTATCGCACGTCGTTTGCTATTAAAAAAGTAGCTATAAACGCTCTGCGATCAAGCGCTGGGGCCCAAAAAGACCCAAAATTCAAGCGTACCGCTTGGCCCGCAAGTTCTCTTTCATCTGCTGCAGGATCGGCTGCAGCGAACTGCCGATGCGCAGCGCCACGCAGGTCGCCAGCACGTCGATGATCAACAGGTGCATGAGCCGCGACACCATAGGGCTGTAGCGGTCGTAGCCCTCGGGGTGGTCGGCGGCCAGGTGGATCTGGCAGGTGCTGGCCAGGGGCGAGCCGCTGGCCGTGATGACGATGGTGGTGGCGCCGTTGCGGCGGGCGATGTCGGCGGCGTCCATCAGGTCGCGCGTGCGGCCCGAGTTGGAGATGATCACTGCGCAGTCGCCGGGCCCCAGCAGGGTAGCGCTCATCACCTGCATATGGCCGTCGCTGCTGGCAATCGACGTGACGCCCAGCCGAAAGAACTTGTGCTGCGCGTCCTGCGCCACGATGCCCGAGTTGCCCACGCCGTAGAACTCGATGCGTTTGCCAGTCTTCCACGTGGCGGCAATGGCCTCGGCCGCGCGTTCGATGGCCACCGTGCTGGCCGCGTTGCGGTACTGCAAAAAGGCGGCCACCGCGTTGTCGACCACCTTCACCAGCACGTCGCCCGTCTTGTCGTCGGCGTCCACGCTGCGGTGGATGAAGGGCACGCCCTCGCTCACACTGCCGGCGAGCTTGAGCTTGAAATCGGCCAGTCCGTCATAGCCCATGCTGCGGCAAAAGCGCACGACTGTGGGTTTGCTCACGTGCGCGCGTTCGGCCAGTTCGCGCACGGGCAGGCGGGCAAAAGCGCGGGGGTCGACCAGCACCAGTTTGCCCACGCGCTGTTCGGCGGGGGCCAGGGAGGACAGCGAGGCGGTGATGCGGTCCAGCATGTCAGCGGCGCTCCTGGGGCAGGCCTGCGCGGGGGGCGG
>SDXZ01000157.1 GCA_004210805.1 Acidovorax sp. | reverse complement strand
TACAACCTGTTTGCGCACACGCTGCCCCAGCAGGGCATCACCACGCGCTTTGCCGACCCGCGCGACCCGGCCAGCTTTGCGCAGCACATCGACGCGCGCACCAAGGCGATCTTCATCGAGTCCATCGGCAACCCGCTGGGCAACGTGACCGACATCCGCGCGCTGGCCGATGTGGCCCACGCGCACGGCATTCCGCTGATCGTGGACAACACCGTCCCCAGCCCTTACCTGCTGCGCCCCATCGAGCACGGCGCCGACATCGTGGTGCACTCGCTAACCAAATACCTGGGCGGCCACGGCAACAGCGTGGGCGGCGCCATCGTGGACAGCGGCAAGTTCCCGTGGGCCGAGCACAAGGCGCGCTTTCCGCGCCTGAACGAGCCCGACGTGAGCTACCACGGCGTGGTCTACACCGAAGCCCTGGGCCCCGCCGCCTTCATCGGCCGCGCGCGCGTGGTGCCGCTGCGCAACACCGGCGCGGCCCTGGCGCCGCTCAATGCATTTTTGATCCTGCAAGGCATCGAGACCCTGGCCCTGCGCATGGACCGCATCTGCGACAACACGCTGGCGCTGGCCAAATACCTGCAGGACCACCCCAAGGTGGAATGGGTGCGCTACGCGGGCCTGCCGGACCATCCGGACCACGCACTGGTGCAGCGGCAGTCGGGCGGCAAGGCATCCGGTATTCTGAGCTTCGGCCTCAAGAGCGCCGACGCCGACCCACGGGCGGCCGGTGCGCGCTTCCTGGATGCGCTGCAGCTCTTCACCCGCCTGGTGAACATCGGCGATGCGAAATCGCTGGCCACACACCCGGCATCGACCACCCACCGCCAGTTGAACCCCGAAGAACTGGCCAAGGCGGGCGTGAGCGAGACCATGGTGCGGCTGTCGGTGGGCATCGAGCACATCGATGACCTGCAGGCGGACCTGGTGCAGGCACTCGACGCCGTCTGACCATTCGACCGCAGCCGGTGCCAGTTGCGGGATACTGGTGGGATTGCCCCGCAGATCGCGGGGCGCCCCTGACCCTCCATCGCCATGTTCCGCCTATCTCCTCTTGCACCACTCGCCCTCGGCCTGCTGACTCTGGCTGGCTGCAGTTCCTCACTGTTTACCCCGCCGCGCGGCGCGGATGTGACCGAATCCCAAGTCACCAGTTTCCGCCAGCGGGAGGACGAACAACTTCTGCGGCAGCAGGTGTCGCCGCCGCTCGACACGCCCTTGACGCTGCTGGAGGCACCGCTGCCGCGCTACCCGTCTTTCCTGCTGAATGACACCTCGCACAAAGCGCGCGGCAATGTGACGGTGTCGTTCGAGATCATGCCCAGCGGGCTGGTCGGCACAGCGCGCGTAGTGTCTGGAACGGGGGAAGATGCATTGCACAAACCAGCGATCGATGCGGTGCGCCGCTGGAAATTTGCGCCGCTGCTGCGCAACGGGGAACCCGCCCGCCTGATGCTGCAGCACACCTTCCGCATGGAGCCCTGAGCGGGCCAGATGCCCCGCTAAAGCGGCTCAAGCCACTCATGCATCCCGCGCCAGCCGCACACCCGTGTACTGCCAGCGGGCCGTGGCAGGAAAGAAGTTGCGGTAGGTGCTGCGCGCGTGCCCTGGTGGCGTGGCGCACGAGCTGCCGCGCAGCACGTACTGGTTGACCATGAACTTGCCGTTGTACTCGCCCACCGCGCCGTCCGCGGTGCGAAAGCCGGGATAGGCGGCGTAGCTCGACCGGGTCCACTGCCAGGCGCTGCCGAACAGTTGTTCCAGCGCTTGCCCATCGTGGACGCCGTGGCCATAGTTCCCGTCATCATCGTGCCCACCAGCCGCTGCTGCGGCTTGCGCAGCATGCTCCCACTCGGCTTCGGTGGGCAGGCGCGCGCCCACCCAGCGGGCGTAGGCATCGGCCTCGTAGTACGACAGGTGCACCACAGGCAGGTCGCCCCGCAGCGGCTGCAGTCCTGCCAATGTGAACGCATGCCAGACGCCGCTGTCCACCCGGTGCCAGTACAGGGGGTGGTCAAGCCCTTGGGCCACGCGCCAGTCCCAGCCTTCGGCCAGCCAGTGGGCGGGGTTGTCGTAGCCCCCGCCCTCCACAAAGGCCAGCCATTCCGCGTTGGTCACCAGCCGCGAGGCCAGCGCATACGGCGCCAGATATGTGCGGTGGCGCGGGCTTTCGTTGTCGAAGGCAAAACCCTCGCCCCGGTGGCCGATGTCCACCAGCCCGCCGTCCAGCGTCAGCCACCCGAAGGGCTCGGTGGCCGGCACCAGGGCCAGGTCGCCGGCCGAATCGGCAGCGGTACCGTAGACCGGAAATGTCGAGTTGCACGACAGCAGGTGCTTGACGTCGGTCACCAGCAGCTCCTGGTGCTGCTGCTCGTGCTGCAGGCCCAGCTCGATCAGCGCGCACAGGGCGGCGTTGTTCAGCACCGTGGGAAGCAGGCGCGCCATGCGCTGGTCCACGTCGGCGCGGTAGGCCCGGACGGCATCGAGCGATGGGCGGGTGAGCAGCCCACGCTGCGCCCGCGGGTGCTTGGCACCCACGCCGTTGTAGTAGGAGTTGAACAGCACGCGGAACGCGGGGTTGAATGGTGCAAAGCCCGGTTCGTTGGGCTCCAGCACAAAGGTTTCGAAGAACCAGGTGGTGTGCGCCAGGTGCCATTTGGCGGGGCTCGCATCCGGCATGGACTGCGCGCCGCAGTCTTCAGCCGACAGGGGCGCGACCAGGGCCACGCTGTGGTCCCGCACAGCGGCATAGCGCGAGAGCAGCGCGGTCAGGGGGGGGCACACATCCATGTTGGTCATACTGAATCCATCCTCAGGGGCGCGCGTGCACCACGGCAAACCAGCTCCGGTCGTCCGTCCAGGCCTGGGCCTGCGAGAACCCGGCGCGGGCCAGCATCTCGGTGAACACGGGCAGGGGGTATTTGTAGCTGTTTTCGGTGTGGATGCGTTCACCCTGAGCAAACCGGCGGCCGCCCCCGGGCCAGCGCACTTGCGAGTCTGCAAGCGCCTCCAGGTGCATCTCGATGCGCGACTCGCCTTCATTGAAGAAAGCGCGGTGCTGCCACTGCTCCACGTCGAAGTCGCTGCCGATCAGCCGGTTCACGTGCGTGAGCACGTTGCGGTTGAACGCTGCGGTGACGCCGGCTGCGTCGTCGTACGCGGCTTCGAGCACTTGCACGTCCTTGGGCAGGTCGATGCCAATCAGCAGGCCACCGTCGTTGTCGATCAGCTCGCGCATGTGGGCCAGCAGAGCAAGCGCATGGGGCGGGTCGAAATTGCCGATGGACGAACCCGGGTAGAACACCAGTCGGCCGCTGCGCGGGATGTCTGCGGGCAGGACAACGCCCTGCGTCATGTCGCCGCCCACCGCCCGGGCGTCGAGTCCCGGAAAGTCATCGCGCAAGCCCTGCACCGCGGCCTGCAGAAAGTCGGCCGAGATGTCCACACCCACGAAACACGCCGGCTGCACCAGGCGGCACAGCGTGCGCGCCTTCTGGCAGTTGCCGGCCCCCAGCTCGACCAGCGTGCGCCCGGTGCCCACCGCCCGCGCGATGCTGGCGGCATGCTGCTGCATCAGGGCGGTTTCGGTGCGGGTGGGGTAGTACTCGGGCAGGCGGGTGATTTCCTCGAACAGCTGCGAGCCATGCTGGTCGTAGAAGTACTTGGGGGAGATGCTCGCGGGCCGTTGGTTCAGGCCACGCATGATGTCGTCGGTGGGGCTTGGCAAAAGCATGGGTCTTGAGGCGTCTTGCGCGGTGCGAGCCACCGCTGGTTCATCGATCGGGACTGCCCCGGATCAAAGCCCAGAAACTACCCCGCACCAGGCGGAGGCGCAAGACCCCACAACCGTCGCGCGATTCTGCGGTGCCCGGGTGAGGCTGCGTGTAGGTCGTTTCCCCGTTGCCTTGGACATCGGCCTGTGCCGTCGTCGGGCTGGCGCCATTCGATTTTGGGGCGCTGGCTGGGAGCCCACAGGGAGTGCGGCACTTTTCTGGCCGCAGAAGCTCTCAGCGATTGCCACCTTTTTTTGCAGGAGCGCTCCATGCCCGTCAGCACTGCCGATAGTTTTGCGCCATCTTCCACCCCTTCCCGCGGTGACCGAGTCGTGGGGCAGCAACCACCGACTCGACGCCAATGGCTAGGGCAAGGCCTGTGCGGCGCCGCTCTGGTGGCCGTGCCGGCCCTGGTGCAGCGGGCGGCAGCGGCCCAGGGCACCTTGGTGCCCACGCCGCGCCAGACCGAGGGGCCCTACTACCCGGTTCAAATCCCCAAAGACAGCGACAGTGACTTGCTGCGCAACGGCAGCCTGCGCTACGTGTTGGGGCAGGCAGTGTGGGTCGAAGGCCGGGTTACTGACACACACGGCGTGCCGCTGGCAGGCGGCACGGTCGAGATCTGGCAGTGCGACGCGTCCGGCCACTACCACCACCCGGGCGATGGTGGCAAGGCGGCGCAGGCGTTCCAGGGTTTCGGCCGCGTGGCGCTCGGGCGCGACGGCCGCTACCGCTTTCGCACCATTCGGCCCGCACCGTACACGGGGCGCACGCCGCACATCCATTTCAAGGTACGCGTGCCCGGGCGCGAACTGCTGACCACGCAGATGTACGTGGCCGGAGACCCGGGCAATGCGCGCGACTCCCTGTGGAGCCGGTTGGGCGAAGCCGAGCGCGCGGCGCTCACGGTGCCCTTTGACCCGTCGCCCGACGGCATGCGGGCCCAGTTTGCGCTGGTGGTGCTGACCTGATACGCGCGCCAGACAACGTCGGTCCCCTGTAAGCGCCGCATCGCAGCACAGCGCAGTGCGGTCTGACGCGTTCATGGACCCTCCGCCAGATCCAGACGAAATCCCCCTGGTTCGCGCGCACAACGGCCAGCGGGTGTGCTGCCCGAAACCGCGCCATCTGTACCTTGCCCTGCTGCAGCGCCTGGCATACGCTTGGCGACGCTCGAGCCCAAGTCCCTGGCCCGCCCTCCCCCACGCAAGGAATCCCATGCTCCAAATGCGCCCCAACTGCGAATGCTGCAACAAGGACCTGCCGCCCGACACCACTGACGCGCGCATCTGCACGTTCGAGTGCACCTTCTGCAGTGACTGCACTGGCACCCGACTGGGCCATGTCTGCCCCAACTGCGGCGGCGATCTGGTGCAGCGCCCTCGGCGGCCTGCCTCCAAGCTCGCCCAGTACCCCGCGTCCACCGAGCGCGTCCTGAAGCCCCAGGGCTGCGGGTTGATGGCATGACGCTCGCTACCCTGCTCGTCTTTTCGCTGGTGGCCTTGGTGGCGATTGCCACGCCGGGGCCCACCGTGCTGCTGGCGCTGGCCAACGGCTCGCGGTACGGAGTGCGCCGGTCGCTGCCCGGCATGCTGGGCGCGGTCGTGTCGGACCTTGTGCTGGTGGGTGCCGTGGCCCTGGGCTTGGGCGCGCTGCTGGCAGCGTCGGAGTTCTGGTTCTCGGTGGTGAAGTGGCTGGGTGCGGCGTACCTGGCCTGGCTCGGCGTGCGGCTGCTGCGCTCGCAGGGCGGCCTCGACATGGCGCAAGCCGGTGGCGATGCGCCAGGCCCTGCAGGCACACCGCGCGGCATCTTTGTGCGCTCGTTTCTGGTAGCCGTCACCAACCCCAAAGGCTATCTTTTCTGCTCGGCGCTGCTGCCGCAGTTCATCGACGCCGCCGCGCCGCAATGGCCGCAGTACACCGCCATCGCGGTGGTGTTTGCGGGCCTCGACTTTGTGGTGATGCTGGCCTATGCGGTGATTGGCGCGCGCGCCGTCAAGCTGCTGCGCCGCCGCGCCGTGGTGTGGCTGGACCGCTGCTGCGGCGGTGCCCTGCTGGCGCTGGCTGGCTCGCTGGCCGTGTACCGCAGGGCTTAGCACCATGCCGGTGGCACGGCCCGAGGCCGATGGGCCGCAGCACAGGCCCTAAGGCCATATAAAAAAGGCCTGCACAGCGCAGGCCCGTTCTAAGCGCGTAGCAGCCCGTCAGTGCGCAGAGGACTTGCCCCGCACGCGCTGCACCAGCTTGACGCCCACCAGCACCAGGCCGCCAGCGATGATGCCGACCACCGCGTTAAGCAGATTGGGCACCAGCACGCCCCACAGCCAGCCCACGGGCCACTGCGCGGCGGCCGCGCCCGCGCCATCGACCGCATGGTGCACGGCCGGAACACCGTGCACCAGGATGCCGCCACCCACCAGGAACATCGCCGCCGTGCCCGCGATGGACAGGCCCTTCATGAGCCAGGGCGCGGCACGCAGGATGCCCGTGCCCACGGCCTGCGCCACGCTGCTGGCCTTGTTGCTGAGCCACAGGCCCAGGTCATCGAGCTTGACGATGCCGGCCACCAGCCCGTACACGCCAATCGTCATGATGACGGCGATGCCCGACAGCACAGCCACCTGCTGGGTGAAAGGCGCCGTGGCCACGGTGCCCAGGGTGATGGCGATGATTTCTGCCGAGAGGATGAAGTCGGTGCGCACCGCACCCTTGATCTTGTCCTTCTCAAAAGCCACCAGGTCCACCGCGGGGTTGGCGTTGGCCTGCACATGGCTTTCATGCTCTGCAGCGTCTTCGTGCGGCGCGTGCAGCAGCTTGTGCGCCACCTTCTCGAAGCCTTCAAAACACAAAAAGGCACCGCCAATCATCAGCAGCGGCGTGACAGCCCAGGGCGCGAACGCGCTGATGAGCAGTGCCGTGGGCACGAGGATGACCTTGTTGATCATCGAGCCTTTGGCCACGGCCCACACCACAGGGATTTCGCGCTCGGCGCGCACGCCGGCCACCTGCTGGGCATTGAGCGCGAGGTCGTCGCCGAGCACGCCCGCCGTTTTTTGCGCGGCCACCTTGGTCATCACCGACACATCGTCGGCCATGGCAGCGCTTTTTTTGGCTGCCACCTTGGTCATCAAGGCCACGTCGTCCAGGATCGTGGCGATATCGTCGAGCAGGGCCAGCAAGCTGCCAGAGGCCATGGGTAATCCTTGAAGAAATTGGTTTTGGTTGGGTTGGCCAGCGGGTCGCACGGCGCCGCGGCGCCCGCACAAGGCCGCCGGGGGCGCGGGCCTTTCGCACCGCCGCTGTGGGCTGCACTATAGCAACGCGGTGCAGCCCACAGCGGCGTCGTCGGCAATTGCAGGCACACAAGCCGCCGGGCGCAATGCTCGGGCTTGCACGGGCGGGCACTTCGCGGCAAGGCGCATACTCGCCGCTTCACCCCACCACTAGAGAGGGTCCCTGCAAGCCAGCGCTTGGACGGGCTTCGCGCCCCGCCATGCCAGGCTATCTCACCAAGCAGGAAGACATCGCCATCGCCGGCGTTGCCGACCTGGTCATCCGTTCGCTGCTGGACAAGCAGCAATTCAGCGACCCCGAGGGTGCCGCGGAGGCCCTGGGCATCTCATCGGCCGCGTGGCCGCTGTTCGGCCTGCTGTGGCCTTCAGGCGCGCAATTGGCGCAACGCATGGCCAACCGGCCTTTGCAGACCGGAGAGCGCGTGCTGGAAATCGGCTGCGGCCTGGGCCTGTCCAGCCTGGTGTGCCACCGCCGCGGCGTGGACGTCACCGCCAGCGACTGCCATCCGATGGCCCAGCAGTTCCTTCAGGAAAACACGCGCCTCAACGGTCTGTCGCCACTGCAGTACCGGACCGGGCACTGGGGTGCAGACGACCACGGACATGGCAAGTCCGGTGCCGTGCAGGGCCGCTTCGACCTGATCATGGGCAGCGACGTGCTGTACGAACGCGATGCGCGCGCATCGCTCGCGGCCTTCCTGGACCGCCATGCCGGCAACGGCGCCCAGATCTGGATCGTGGACCCGAACCGGGGCAATCGATCCACCTTCCACAAGCAGATGGCCGTGCACCGGTTCGAAGTGGTCGAAGAGCGGCTGGACCACCCTGCAGTGGATACCGCACCGGCCTACAAGGGGCGACTGTTGGTGTACCAGCGGCCGGTGCTGGACTGAAATACGGCTGACGCTACCCGCAGGACGCTTTAATTGGCGCGATGCTGCGGGCCCGGACTCGGCCCCATGAGCAGGCCAAGAATCCGGCGGCAGGTCAGGGGCACGAAGCCCCGGCCGGCCGGACTGCACCCGCCAGCGTCGCCTGCACCCGCCAGGCCGGAGCGCTCACCCAGCGCTCACCCCACCCACTTGCGGGCGTTGCGCCAGATGCGCATCCACGGGCTCAACTCGCTGCGGTCGCCGCTGGTCCAGCTCATCTGCACGTTGCGGAACACGCGCTCGGGGTGCGGCATGATGGCCGTGAAGCGGCCGTCCGCCGTGGTCACACCGGTCAAGCCGCCGGTGCTGCCGTTCGGGTTGAACGGGTACTGCTCGGTGGCTGCTCCGTGGTTGTCCACGTAGCGCATCGCGCCGATCGCCTGCGCCGCGTTGCCGCGGAACTTGAAGTTGGCATAGCCCTCGCCGTGCGCCACGGCAATCGGCAGGCGGCTGCCCGCCATGCCGGCAAAGAACAGGCTGGGGGATTCCAGCACTTCGACCATCGACAGGCGGGCTTCGAAGCGCTCGCTCTGGTTGGTGGTGAAGCGCGGCCAGTCCTGCGCACCGGGGATGATGTCGGCCAGCTCTGCAAACATCTGGCAGCCGTTGCACACGCCCAGGCCGAAGGTGTCCGTGCGGCCAAAGAAGCCCTGGAACTGCGCGGCCAGCACCGGGTTGAAGGTGATCGAGCGCGCCCAGCCGATGCCCGCGCCCAGCGTGTCGCCGTAGCTGAAGCCGCCGCAGGCGACCACGCCCTTGAAGTCTTCGAGCTTGACGCGGCCGGTCTGCAGGTCGGTCATGTGCACGTCGTACGCCTCGAAGCCCGCCTCGGTGAAGGTGTAGGCCATCTCGATGTGCGAGTTGACGCCCTGCTCTCGCAGGATCGCGACCCGGGGCTTGGCCAGGTTCAGGAACGGCGCCGCCACGTTGTCGGCCGCGTCGAACGTGAGGTGCACGTGCATGCCGGGGTCGGTGGCCTCGCCCGCCGCAGCGTGCTCGGCATCGGCGTTGGCGGGGTTGTCGCGCTGCTGGCAGATCTTCCAGCTCACTGCGTCCCACACCTGGTGCAGGTCGGTGAGCTTGGCACTGAACACGGCCTTGGCGTCGCGCCAGACCTGCAGCTCGCCCTTGCCGGCGTCGATGCTCGAAGACTGCGGACGCGTCTTGCCGACGAAGTGGCTGAATTTGGACAGGCCGTGCTCGCGCAACACCTGCATGACATCGTTGCGCTCTGCGGTGCGCACCTGCAGCACCACGCCCAGCTCTTCGTTGAACAACGCCTTGAGCGTGAGCTCTTCACGGCGCGCGCTGACCTGCTGCGCCCAGTTCTTGGCGTCGCCGGTTTCCATGCGGCTGTCGCTGATGCCGTCGCCTTCGGTGACCAGCAGGTCCACGTTGAGCGACACGCCCACATGGCCGGCAAAGGCCATCTCGGCCGCAGCCGCCAGCAGGCCGCCGTCGCTGCGGTCGTGGTAGGCCAGGATGCGGCCCTGGGCGCGCAGCGCGTTCACGGCGTTGACGGTGTTGACGAGGTCCTTCGGGTCGTCCAGGTCGGGCACCACGTCGCCGCTTTGCTCCAGCGTCTGGCCCAGGATGCTGCCGGCCATGCGGTTCTGGCCTTTGCCCAGATCGATCAGCACCAGGGTGGTGTCGTCCTCCTGGGCGTTGAGCTGGGGCGTGAGCGTGCCGCGTACGTCGGCCAGCGAGGCGAACGCGCTCACGATCAGGCTGACGGGGGACGTGACCTTCTTCTTGTCAGTGCCGTCAGACCACTGCGTGCGCATGGACAGGCTGTCCTTTCCCACGGGGATGGACACGCCCAGCGCCGGACACAGCTCCATGCCCACGGCCTTCACGGTCTCGTACAGCGCGGCGTCTTCGCCGGGCTCGCCACACGCAGCCATCCAGTTGGCCGACAGCTTCACACGCGGCAGCTCGATGGGTGCAGCCAGCAGGTTGGTGATGGCCTCCGCCACTGCCATGCGGCCGGACGCGGGCGCATTGATGGCCGCCAGCGGGGTGCGCTCGCCCATGCTCATCGCTTC
>SDXZ01000339.1 GCA_004210805.1 Acidovorax sp. | reverse complement strand
CCGATGGAAGCGCCGATAGCGCCGAGGCCAACGATCAGACCACAAGCCAGAGCGACGAGACCGAGAATGTTTTCCATGATGACTCCTGAGTTAAAAAAGAAAGGTTGAAAAGAAAAAGGGAAACGAAAAAGGAGAACCGTTTAGTGCGCGTTGTGCGCCTGACCCAGGTAGATCAGTGCGAGCATCATGAAGATGAACGCTTGCAGCGAGATCACCAAAATGTGGAACAGCGTCCAGATGGTGCCAGCGATGACGTGGCCCACAGGCAGCAGCACACCCGACAGCGACAGTGCAGCCGCACCACCCATCAGGGCGATCAGCATGAACACCAGTTCGCCGGCGTACATGTTGCCGAACAACCGCATGCCATGCGATACGGTGTTGGCGACATATTCAATGATCTGCATCAGCAGATTGATCACGCCCAGGATGAGGGCGAAGATGGGATTCTTGCTGGTGCCGAATGGAGCCGACACGAGTTCATGCGCCCAGCCGCCAGCGCCCTTGATCTTCACGCTGTACCAGAAGCGCAGGATCAGGATGGCGAATGCCAGGCCCAGAGTGGTGGAGAGGTCAGCCGTGGGCACGACGCGCAGGTAGGCGTGGTGCGGGTCGTGGCCGGCAGCACCGTAAATCTGGGCCCAGATGGCGGGCAGCAGGTCGACGGGCAGCATGTCCATGAAGTTCATCAGGAAGATCCAGACAAACACCGTGAGGCCCAGGGGCGCGATGAACTTGCGGCTCTCGGCGTTGTGGATGTTGGCCTTGGCCTGGTTGTCCACCATCTCGACCAGCATTTCCACTGCCGCCTGGAAGCGACCGGGAACGCCGGAAGTCGCCTTGCGGGCCGCGGACCACAGGATCAAAAGGGTCAGAGCGCCCAGAACCAGACCCACAATGATCGAGTCATAGTTGATGACCGTGAAGTCAACGATCTTGGTCTGGTTGATGTTTTGAAGATGCTGCAGGTGGTGAACGATGTATTCACTTGCAGTCGGAGCGTGCGCTTCTGCGGCCATCGGACAACTCTTCTCTATATCAATCGGTTTTTCGGACACCAGGCCGCACCAACAGTGCAACCCAGTACGTTTTCATTGTGATCACCATGCCCACGAGCAAAGCAATCCAGCTCAAGCCTGGCACCAGCCGGGGCGCCACTGCAAGCAGCGACACCGTCAATGCGATCTTGGCAATCTCCCAGCCAAAGAACCCGACCATGGCGGCCCGCGCGTTGACGGACACCTTGTGGCGCAGTACGCCGCGAGCAAACAAGGCCGCCGGAACCACCACTGCCAGCGCGCCGTAGGCTGCAGACCAACCCACTGATGCCCTACCTGTTACAGCCCAGGCCACCAGGGCCACCACCACGCCCGCCAGAACCTGCCCAATCACCACCTTCCATACCGAGATGGGAGGATTGCGACGGCGCCACTGCTCGGCCTCTTCGGCCGTCAAGGGGTTGAAGTCAGATTCTTCAGCCTCAATTTCGGTCTCAGGCGCGATTGTTTTCATTGTTGGATGACGCCCGCGTTACAGACCGAAACTTTCACAAAGCCTCTAATTATAAGTAAAAACCCATGGCAGTCCGCAAAAACCCGCAAACGCGCCCCAAAACGGGCCGATGAGCGCGCGCACATGTGGCCGTGGGCCAACGTGTTTTGCGGCCCGCTTTGACAAGAATGCACCGATTTGGCGCGGCCTGTGCGCGCACCATCTTGGGTACCCGCCATGGCCTTGCCGCACAATGGGAACGCCTTTCCTGCTATTGAAACCGAAGCACTTTTCACCATGACCTCCTCTTCCCAGCCTCCAGCGGACGGCCCCGACACCTCCCAGCCTAGCGATGCACGCAAGGATTCGTTGATCGAATACCCTTCGAGTTTCCCGATCAAAGTCATGGGGGCCAAGGTGGATGGCTTTGTGCATGCGGTCACGGAGCTGGCCCGCCAGTTTGATCCCAGCTTTGACGCTGCCACCATTGAACTGCGGGACAGCCGGGCAGGCAATTACCTCGGAGTAACTATCACCATCACGGCGACCAGCCGCGAGCAGTTGGACGGCCTGTACAACGCGCTTTCCTCGCACCCGCTCGTGAAGATCGTGCTCTGAACGAAAGCCCCGCATGACCATCGAGATCCGCACGCTGGGCCGGGTGGACTACCCCGCCACCGTGCAGGCCATGCAGGACTACACCGC
>SDXZ01000156.1 GCA_004210805.1 Acidovorax sp. | reverse complement strand
TCGAGAGGCAGGTCGACGGAGTCGGCCACAGGCGATACCTGCAGCTCTCGCACCGTCTGGGTCTGTGTCTGGGTCATGGGGTGCTCTCGCGTTCTGGTTCGTTGTCGTATTCGTGGTCGGGCTCCAAAAACTCCAGCTGGTTGCCGGCCGGGTCCTTGACGTAAAAGCGCAGGTAGCCGGGCAGCGCGCGGTTCTCGACCAGCGCCAGCTCGGCCTGCAGCAGGCGGTGGCGCAGCGCCGGCAGGTCCTGCACTTCAAAGGCCAGGTGGGACACGGCAGGCGCCGGCTGCCAGTGCTCGGTGGGCACCAGGTCGATGCGCTGCGTGCCGGCGGCAAAACGCAGCGTGTTGCCCGCTTGCAGGCGCACCTCGGGCAGGCCCAGCAGGCTGGCGTAAAAACGCCGGATGGGCACCTCGGCTCCGGCCGGGAAGGCCAGCTGCACGTGGTTGATGGACTGGATGCTCATGGCGTGGCTCCTTGCCGGTGCGGTCAGCTTTGCGAAGCGCGTGGCACGAAGTCGTTGGCCACGGTTTCGCCGAACGGGCCCAGCGGGTTGCCGCCGGCAAGCTTCTCGCGCACGCCCACGGGCAGCAGCGGGAACACTAGCTCGGCAAAGCGATAGGCCTCCTCCAGATGCGGGTAGCCCGAGAACACGAAGGTGTCCAGGCCCAATGCCGCGTATTCCTCGATGCGCGCAGCCACGGTCTCGGGGTCGCCTACCAGCGCCGTGCCCGCGCCGCCGCGCACCAGGCCCACGCCGGCCCATAGGTTGGGGCTGATTTCCAGGTCCTTGCGACTGCGCTTGGCGCCACCGGCGTGCAGCTTGGCCATGCGGCGCTGGCCTTCAGAGTCCATGCGCGCAAAGACCGACTGCGCGCGCGCCACGGTTTCATCGTCCACATGGCTGATGAGTTCTTCGGCGGCGGCCCAGGCCTGCGCCTCGGTCTCGCGCACGATGACGTGCAGGCGAATACCGAACTTCACTGTGCGGCCGTGCTTTGCCGCGCGGGCGCGCACATCGGCCACCTTTTTGGCGACTTCGGCGGGAGGCTCGCCCCAGGTCAGGTAGGTTTCGACCTGCTCTGCCGCCAGGTCGTGCGCCGCGTTGGATGACCCCCCAAAGTACACCGGCGGATGCGGGTGCTGCAGCGGCGGAAAGAGCAGCTTGGCGCCCTTGACCGACAGGTGCTTGCCTTCGTAGTCGAAGCTTTCGCCGCGGTGGCTGCGCGCCAGGATCTCGCGCCAGATGCGGATGAATTCGGCCGACTGTTCGTAGCGCGAGGCGTGGTCCAGAAAGACGCCATCGCCTTCCAGTTCCGTCTGGTCGCCGCCCGTCACCAGGTTGATGAGCAGGCGCCCGCCAGACAACCGGTCGAACGTGGCGGCCATGCGGGCGGCCAGGGCGGGCTGGTGCAGACCCGGGCGCACGGCCACGAGGAACTTGAGTTTCTTGGTGACGGCAATGAGGCTGGATGCCACAACCCACGGGTCTTCGCACGAACGGCCAGTGGGGATCAGCACGCCCTCGTAGCCCAGGCTGTCGGCCGCCACGGCGACTTGCTGCAGGTAGTCGTGGCTGAGCTGGCGCGCGCCCTTGGCCGTGCCAAGGTAGCGGCTGTCGCCGTGCGTGGGGATGAACCAGAAGATCTGCATGATGGTGTCTCGTTGTCTTGTTGGATCAATAGGAAAAGGCCAGGCCATAGCCCGCCACGACGGCGCTGGCGCGCACGGGACAAGGCCACATGCCTGCGCCAACCCCGGTCCCTGCGCCCACACCCGCCTGTGGCCGGGCGCGCGTGCGCACCGGCCGCCGCGCGGGTGCCTTCAGGCGCCAGGCGTTGGCCGTGGTGCGCAGCACGCGGCGTGCAGCGCCGCGAACGAAAAGGGCGGAATCAATGGGCATGTCGGGCTCCTTGAAATCGGTTTGCAGCGGTTGTTATCGCTCGCGTCGCATAAAACTGGCGCGATCCAACGCCCGTGCACCCGTGGAACTGGCTTTGCCAGGCCACCGGGTGCGTCCCCCCCCGAAGGAGAGGGGGAAGGCGCGAAGCGACTCAGGGGGGGGCACCCTCTACCACGGGGAGCGGGCGACGTCGCGCACCTGGATGCGCTTGGGGATCAGCTTCAGGTCGAAGAAGGTGTCAGCGATCTTTTGCTGCTCGGCCAGGATCTCGGGTGTGACCGGGCCGGTGCCGTATTCGGCGCGCGAGGTGGACAAATCGAGCACGGGCTTGGGGATGCCAAACAACGGCGCCAGTTCGGCCGCGAGCAGGCCGCGGTTGACCTTGGCCCAGATGTCGATCTTGTTGATCTCTTCGATGGCGATGCGCAGCACGTCCGTGTTCTTGTCGGCATAGGGCAGCGACGAGAAGTAGTACGCGCGGTTGCCCACGACGCCCGTGGCGTCGGCCAGCAGGCGCGCGTCCAGCGTTTTCTCGGCGGCGGCGGCAAACGGGTCCCAGATCACCCAGGCGTCGACAGAGCCCTTCTCGAAAGCGGCGCGCGCATCCGCCGGCGGCAGAAAGACCACGTTCACATCAGCGTACTGGAGGCCATGCTTTTCCAGCAGCTTGACCAGAAAGTAGTGCACGTTGCTGCCCTTGTTGAGGGCGATCTTCTTGCCTTTGAGGTCGGCCACCGTCTTGACGGGCGAGCCCTTGGGCAGCAGCACGCTCTCGGCCTTGGGCCTGGGCACCGTGGCGGCCACATAGGCCAGCGGGGCGCCTGCGGCCTGGGCAAAGATGGGCGGAGCTTCGCCCACGTCGCCGAAGTCGATGGAGCCCACGTTCAGCGCTTCGAGCTGCACGGGGCCGGCGGTGAACTCGGTCCACTTGATCGAAACGCCCAGCGGTGCCAGGCGCTTTTCGAGCGTGCCGCGGCCCTTGAGCAGGCTCAGAAAGCCCTTCTGGTGGCCGATGCGGAATTCGCGCGAAGCGGCGGCCTCTGCCAGCGCGCCAAAGCCCGGCAGTGCGATGGCAGAGGCCGCGCCCTGCAGGATCAAGCGGCGGCGGGGGGCAAAAATCGGGGAAGCCATGGGGGTGTCTTTTTCAAAAGGGGTAGGTGCTGCGAGAGACAGGCGCGGACTCAGGGCTGGCTGCCCGCAATGGCATCGCTGACCTTGATGGCCTTGGGGATCAGCTTCAGATCAAAGAACGTGTCGGCGATCTTTTGCTGCTGGGCGGCCACGGCCGGGGTGATGGCTTTGACGTTGAACTCATAGCGGCGCAGGCTCAGTTCGGCCACGTCCACGGGCAAGCCCTGCAGCGGGGCGATGATTTCGGCCGCTTTGCGCAGGTTGGCCTTGATCCACTGGCCGCGGTCGACGGAGTCTTCGAACACCGCGCGGATGATCTGGGGGTGCTTTTCAGTGAAGCCGCGCTCGGCCAGATAGAACTGGTAGTTGTTGACCACGCCGGTGCCGTCGGCCAGCACGCGGGCGCCGATCTGCTTTTCTGCCGCGGCGGTGAAGGGGTCCCAGATCACCCAGGCGTCCACGGCCTTGCTTTCGAAAGCGGCACGCGCATCGGCTGGCGCCAGGTACACGGGCTGGATGTCGGAGACCTTGAGGCCGTTTTTCTCAAGCAGGCGCACCAGCAGGTAGTGCACGTTGCTGCCCTTGTTCAGGGCAACCTTCTTGCCCTTGAGCTCGGCCACGGACTGGATCGTCGAGTCCTTGCGCACCACGATGGCTTCGGCCAAGGGTGCGGCCGGGTCATGGCCGATGTAGTAGAACTTTGCGCCCGCGGCCTGGGCAAAGATGGGCGGGGCCTCGCCGACAAAACCGAAGTCCACGGCGCCCACATTGAGGCCTTCGAGCAACTGAGGGCCCGCAGGGAACTCGACCCACTTCACGCCAAATCCGAGGGGCGCAAGCTTCTTTTCGAGGCTGCCCTCAGCCTTTTGCAGCACCAGCAGGCTCGCGCCCTTCTGGAACCCGATGCGCAGCTCGCCCTTGGCCTGGGCGTGCACGGGCTGGGCCAGCAAGAAAGCCGCAATCAGCACAAAGGCCGTGAAGACCAGGAAGCCGATGGCCATGTTGCGCAGGGCCGAAAGCCCGGCGGCCGGGGTGGTGCGTGTGTGGCCGTCGCCAGCGCCATCGCGTGTCAGTGTGCTCATGATGAAGTCCTGTGAAGAATGAGGTGGTGTGCGTGTGCCGGGCAGTGCTCCGCCCTGCCCGCCCGCAACGCGGTGGGCGCATGTCAACAAACTGGGGGGAAGAAAAAGAGCAGCCAGCGCCGCCATCTGCCGTTGCAGTGCGGGATGGCGGCGTGCCGGTCAGACGCTACATCGCACCTGCGAGAAATGCACCGGCGCAAAACGCGTGGCCTGGGCGGGGGACGGGCGCAGGGTTTCGGTCACCAGCACATTGACCGCGTCGTCCAGCCGCGCGGAGATGTCCTCGTTGACGTGGTAAGCACCCTCGGGCGTCAGCGTGACCTGTGCATCGGTGGCGTAGATGCCCGGAAGGATGCTTTTGGCGCCCAGCGACTGCAGCACGGGGCGCAGCGCGTAGTCGAGCGCCAGCATGTGGTGCGGGCTGCCACCGGTGGCCAGGGGCAGCACGATCTTGCCCTTCAGAGCCGTCTGCGGCAGCAGATCAAGGAACACCTTGAGCACGCCGCTGTAGGCCGCCTTGTAGACCGGCGTGGCCACCACCAGCACGCTGGCCTGCGCCACCTGATCCACGGCACCCACCACGGTGGGATGGCCAAAGTCGGCCAGCAGCAGCGCCTGGGGCGACAGATCACGGATGTGGATGCGGTCCACCAGCGCGCCGCGCACGGACAAGCGTTGGGCCACGGCGTCCAGCAGGGCGGCGGAGCGGGAACGCTCCGAGGGGCTACCGGCAATAAGAAGGGCGGACATAAGGTGAGATTCCAGAGGGCGTGGCAATACCAGCGCCACCGTGGATCCGGCTTTGCCGGGCCAGGGGTGGCGCCCCTTGAGGGGAGGCGGCCGCAGGCCGCTTCGGGGTGAACTTACTTTCGCGTGTAGATCTGGTCAAAGCTGGCGTTGTCCGCAAAGTGGTCCTTGGCCGCTTTGTCCCAGCCACCGAACGCGTCGTTGATGGTGAACAGGTTCAGCTTGGGGAACTGCTTGGCGTACTTGGCCTTGGCCTTGTCGGACACCGCGGGGCGGTAGAAGTGCTTGCCGGCGATGTCCTGGCCTTCTTCGGTGTACAGGTACTGCAGGTAGGCCTCGGCCACGGCGCGGGTGCCCTTCTTGTCCACGTTCTTGTCGACCACCGTCACAGCAGGCTCGGCCAGGATGGAGATCGAAGGCGCGATCACGTCGAACTTGGCGCCGAATTCCTTTTCGAGCAGGTAGGCCTCGTTCTCCCAGGCGATCAGCACGTCGCCCTGGTTGCGCTGGGCAAAGGTGATGGTGGAGCCCCGTGCGCCGGTGTCGAGCACGGGCACGTTGCCGTACAGCTTGGCCACGAAGTCCTTGGCCTTGGCGTCGCTGCCCAGCTTGCGCTTGGCGAACTCCCAGGCGGCCAGGTAGTTCCAGCGCGCACCGCCCGAGGTCTTGGGGTTGGGCGTGATCACGCTGATGCCGGGCTTGATCAGGTCATCCCAGTCCTTGATGCCCTTGGGGTTGCCCTGGCGAACCACCAGCACGATGGTCGAGGTGTAGGGCGAACTGTTGTGCGGCAGGCGCTTTTGCCAGTCCTTGGGAATCCAACCGCCGTTGGTGTGCAGCGCGTCGGTGTCGCCAGCCAAGGCCAGCGTGGCCACGTCAGCGTCCAGGCCGTCGATGATGGAGCGCGCCTGCTTGCCCGAGCCGCCGTGGGACTGCTTGATGGTCACGTCCTGACCGGTCTTGGCTTTCCAGTGTTTGGCAAAAGCCTGGTTGAAATCGACATACAGCTCGCGGGTGGGGTCGTATGACACGTTGAGCAGGGTTACAGACTGCGCAAACGACGGCAATGCCGTGAGGGCCAAACTGCCAACGAGGGCGGCGGCAAAGGGAAACTTGATAAAGTCGCGGCGAAAGTTCATTGGGAGGCCTCTTTTTTGGAAATGCGAACGGTGTCAATCACCGATGAAACGCATTCTGAAAGGCCCTCTTCAAAACTGGAACTACTGAGATTTCAGTTCTTTATATCTAAATCATCTGAGCAACCCTGCTTTTGCTCACCCCCCACACATAAGGAATCCCATGGCACGCACCGTCCAATGCATCAAACTCGGCAAGGAAGCCGAAGGCCTCGACTTTCCCCCCTACCCGGGCGAGCTGGGCAAACGCATCTGGGAGAGCGTGAGCAAGGAAGCCTGGGCGGGCTGGCTCAAGCACCAGACGATGCTGGTCAATGAAAACCGCCTGAACCTGGCCGATGCCCGGGCCCGCCAATACCTGGCCCGTCAGATGGAAAATCACTTTTTTGGCGGCGGCGCAGACGCCGCGGCGGGCTACGTGCCCCCTAGCGAATAAGCCTCGATGTCAGATTTCGGTAGCGCTGCCGACCACCTGCAGCCCATAAAACTGGCGCTGCCCGGGCGAGGTAGCCGCGGAACTGGCTTTGCCAGGCCGCTGGCTGCGTACCCCACCCACGCGACGCGTGAGAGAGGGGGAAGGCGCGAAGCGACTCAGGGGGTGCTTCATCTGCGAGCCTGTTGACTGGCTGCCGGACGGCACCCCATACAGCCCCCGCTTTGGCGACCGCTACCACAGCGAAAACGGTGGCCTGGACCAGGCGCGCCGCGTCTTTCTGCACGGCTGCGGGCTGCCCGAAGCGTGGGCGGGGCAGCCGCAGTGGCGCATCCTGGAAACCGGGTTTGGCTTTGGGCTGAACTTTCTGGTGACCTGGGCGGCCTGGCGCGCCGACCCCGCGCGGCCCACGCTGCTGCACTTTGTATCGACCGAAGCCTGGCCCGTGAGCGCGGCCGACCTGCTGCGCGCCACCACTGCGCACCCCGAGCTGGCGCCGCTGGCCGAAGAACTCCATCGCCAGTGGTGGGGCCTGCTGCCCGGGGTGCACCGCCTGCGCTTTGACGACGGCCGGGTGCTGCTTACGCTGTGCGTGGGCGACACGCAAGCCATGCTGCGCCAGCAACAACCGCTGACCGTGGATTCGGTCTACCTCGATGGTTTCAGCCCGCAGCGCAACCCAGACATCTGGGGTTTGCACACCCTGAAAGCCGTGGCGCGCTGCTGCCGGCGCGGTACGCGGCTGGCCACCTGGACCATTGCGCGCGCCGTGCGCGACGCGCTCACCCAGTGCGGTTTTGAGGTCATGCGCGTCCCGGGCGTGCCTCCCAAGCGCGACAACCTGCACGCCGCCTACAACCCCCATTGGGAACCGCGCACCTCCGGGCGCACGGCGCCTGCACCCGCCCCGGTGGCGCCCGGCCGGTGCATCGTGATCGGAGGCGGCATCGCCGGGGCCGCCTCCGCAGCCAGCCTGGCGCGCCGCGGCTGGCAGGTGCTGGTTCTGGACCAGGCCGCCGAGCCCGCCGCCGGGGCTTCGGGCCTGCCTGCGGGGGTATTTGCGCCCCATGTGTCGCCCGACGACAGCGTGCTGTCGCGGCTGTCCCGCAGCGGCGTGCGCACCACCTTGCAGCAAGCTCGGTGGCTGCTGCGCGAGGGCGTCGACTGGTCGCCCTGCGGCGTGCTCGAGCACCGCACGGACAGAACGCCAGGGCTGGCTGCTGACTGGCGCCAGGGCCCCGGCATGGACTGGAGCGAGCCCGCCACGCCAGCATCACTGGCCGCGGCCGGGCTGCCTGCCGAATCCACCGCGTGCTGGCACATCCAGGGCGGCTGGCTGCGCCCGGCGCGCCTGGTGGCCGCACTGCTTGCGCAGCCCGGAATCCGCTGGCAGGGCCAATGCGCTGTGGCTCGGCTCCAGCGCGTAGACACCGCGGCCACCGGCCCGGTCTGGCAGGCGCTGGACGCCCAAGGCCGCGTGCTGGCCGAAGCACCCACCGTGGTCATCGCCGCAGGGGCCGGCAGCGCCGCCCTGCTGGAACACCGCTGGCCGTTGCAGCCGGTGCGCGGGCAAGTGTCTTGGGGCCAACATGGCGCGGGCGCGGGGCTGGCGGTGCCCTTCCCGGTCAACGGCAACGGCAATCTGGTGCCAGGCTTTCCGCTGGGGGACGATCCGGCCGGCCCCGCAGCGTGGGTGATGGGCTCGACCTTCGAGCGCGATGTGGACACCCTGCCACCATCGCCCGCCGACGTGCAGGCCGCGCACGAGGCCAATTGGGCCAAGCTTCAGACACTGCTGCCGCGCGCTGCCGAAGAGATGCGCGCCGTGTTTGCGTCGGCAACGACTGCCGCCGAAGCGCCCACCCCATTGAATACCTGGGCCGCCGTGCGCTGCACAGCGCCCGACCGTTTGCCCATCGTCGGGCCGGTCGATGCCGAGGCTTTGCCCGGCTTGTGGGCCTGCACCGCCATGGGCGCACGCGGGTTGACCCTGGCCCTGTTGTGCGGCGAACTGTTGGCCGCCCAGCTGCAGGGCGAGCCCCTGCCCATCGACACAAAGCTGGCCAGAGCGCTGGGAGCAGCCCGCCTGTCGTGAATCTGTAACAGGGCGAAAGAGGCCGCTCGCGCCACTGTCACCCCGTGGAAACCCGCGCCAAGCTTTGCTTATACGCAAATTGGTATATTGGCAGGAGAAAACAATAGTTTGCATCCATAAGCCGGCGTTCTACATTCGCTGCCATGCATGATTTGGCGTTTGTCGTAGCGGGCTTTGCAGTCGGGTTCATCGTCGGCCTGACGGGTGTGGGCGGTGGCTCGCTGATGACGCCTGTGCTGATCTTCTTCTTTGGCGTGAAGCCGCACCTGGCCATTGGCACCGACCTGCTGTTTGCCGCCTTTACCAAGATGGGCGGCACGGTGAGCATGGCCCGCCAGCGCCTCGTGCCCTGGCGCGTCGTGGGCCAGCTGTGCGCTGGCAGCATTCCGGCCGCGCTGCTGTCGCTGTGGGCACTCAAGTCCCTGGGTCCCGCCAGTGCGGTGGCCCAGCGCATCATGACCACCACGCTCGGGTTTGCGCTGCTGCTGACGGCCGCGGCCACGTTGTACAAGGTCGTGGCCTTCTCACGGGAGCGCCAAGCCGCCGATCAGGCCAAGCGCCAGGCCAGCTCCGAAGAATCCACCCGCCCCCGCCACTGGAGCCTGCCCGTGTTGCTGGGCGCCGTTATCGGCACGCTGGTCACCTTCACTTCAGTGGGTGCAGGCGCCATCGGCGTCACGGTGCTGCTGCTGGTCTATCCCCTGCTGCCGCTGCCCCGTGTGATTGGCGCCGATATTGCCTACGCCGTGCCCCTGACGCTGGTGGCGGGCCTGGGCCACGCCACGCTGGGCTCGGTGGACTGGCCACTGCTTGCACAATTGCTGGCTGGCTCGCTGCCGGGTATCTGGCTGGGCTCGCGCCTGGTGACCCGCACGCCCGAGCGGCTGATCCGCTCCGTGCTGTCCGTGCTGCTGGCCTGGGCTGGCGCCAAACTTATTCTGATCTAGGAACTTTCAAGTTCTAAGCCCACGATGTACCAATACACAGAATTCGACAAAAAGTTCGTCACGCAACGTGCACGCCAGTTCCGCGACCAGCTCAACCGCTGGCAAGACGGCAAGCTGACGGAAGACGACTTCCGCCCGCTGCGCCTGCAAAACGGCTGGTATGTGCAGCGCTACGCACCCATGCTGCGCGTGGCCGTGCCCTACGGCGAGATCGCCAGCCGCCAGCTGCGCGCGCTGGCCACCGTCGCCCGTGAATACGACGAGCCCGAAGCGGCGGTCTTCAAGACCGCCATGGAGGGCCAGGGCCTGCTGGGCACCACCTTCCTGCCCAAGAACTGCGCCCACTTCACCACGCGCACCAATGTGCAGTTCAACTGGATTCCGCTGTCCAAGAGCGCGGACGTGATGGACCTGCTGGCCAGCGTGGACATGCACGGCATCCAGACCAGCGGCAACTGCATCCGCAACACGACCACCGACGCGCTGGCCGGTGTGGCTGTGGACGAGATCGTGGACCCACGCCCCTACGCGGAAATCATCCGCCAGTGGACCACGCTGCACCCCGAGTTCGCGTTCCTGCCGCGCAAGTTCAAGATCGCCATCAGCGGCGCCAAGGACGACCGCGCCGCCACCGGCTGGCACGACGT
>SDXZ01000155.1 GCA_004210805.1 Acidovorax sp. | reverse complement strand
CACGCACCGCCCGCCCGGCCCCGCCCATGCTGTTCCTGCTCTCGCCCGCCAAGTCGCTCGACTACGACACGCCCCTGCCCGACGGCCTGCCGCACACCACGCCCCAATTCGTGCCGCAATCCACGGCGCTCATCGAGGTTCTGCGCACGCATTCGCCGCAGAGCATTGCTTCGCTCATGGACCTGAGCGACAAGCTCGCCGCGCTCAACGTCGCCCGCTACCAGGCGTGGCGCCCACGGTTCACGGCCACCAATTCGCGCCAGGCTGCGCTGGCCTTCAACGGCGACGTGTACGACGGACTGCAGGCCTGTTCGCTTTCTGCCGACGACCTGGCCTGGGCCCAGGGGCATGTGGCCATCCTGAGCGGGCTGTACGGCGTATTGCGCCCGCTGGACCGCATGCAGCCCTACCGGCTGGAGATGGGCACGCGCCTGGCCACCGACGCCGGTAGCAACCTCTATGACTACTGGGGCAGCCAGATCGCCGAACACCTCAACACCCGCCTGCGTGCCGACACCACCCCGGTGGTGGTCAACCTCGCCTCGCAGGAATACTTCAAGGCCGTGGACCGCAAGGCCCTGAAGGCGCGGGTGATCGACTGCGTCTTCGAGGACTACAAGGCTGGCGTCTACAAGATCATCAGCTTTCATGCCAAGCGCGCGCGCGGCCTCATGGCGCGCTACGCCATCACGCAGCGCGTGGCCACACCGCGCCAGCTGGAAGGGTTCGATCTGGACGGCTATGCTTTCGCCCCCGGGGCCTCTTCTCCAGAGCGCCTGGTGTTTCGCCGCAGATTGACCGACTGAAGGAAGCTGACCGCCATGAGCACATCCTCCGCCACCCAAGCCATCACCCCCGAGCTTCGCCGCTGGATCATCGAGCAGGCGCAGGCCGGCCACGCTGCGCCGGTGGTGCTGCAGTCCATGCGCGACGCGGGCTGGGATGAGGACGTGGCGGCCGAGGCGATGGAAATCACGTTGCAGGACCACCTCAATGAGCAGGCCGTGCAGCAGGGCCTGCCACCCGCCGTACCGGTGCCGGAGCCCCAGCTCGATGAATCCCCCGCCCAGGTGGACTGCGGCGACCGCGTGGTCCATGTGCTGCTGTCCATCGCGCAGCCGCGGGTCGTGGTGTTTGGCAACCTGCTTTCGCCCGAGGAATGCGAAGCGCTCGTTGCCGTGGCCGCGCCGCGCATGGCGCGCTCGCTCACCGTGGCCATCAAGACGGGCGGCGAAGAAGTCAACGACGACCGCACCAGCGACGGCATGTTCTTCCAGCGCGGCGAGACCGAATTGATCCAGCGCATCGAAGCCCGCATTGCCCGGCTGTTGAACTGGCCGCTGGAAAACGGCGAGGGCCTGCAAGTTCTGCACTACCGCCCCGGCGCCGAGTACAAGCCGCACTACGATTATTTCGACCCCGCCGAGCCCGGCACGCCCACCATCGTCAAGCGCGGCGGGCAGCGGGTGGGCACGCTGGTGATGTACCTCAACACGCCCGACAAAGGCGGTGGCACCACGTTCCCGGATGTGCATGTCGAGGTCGCACCGCAGCGCGGCAACGCGGTGTTCTTCAGCTATGAGCGTCCGCACCCTTCCACCCGCACCCTGCACGGCGGTGCCCCGGTGATCGCCGGCGAGAAGTGGATCGCCACCAAGTGGTTGCGCGAGCGAGAATTCAAGTAAAAACAGGCTCCAGCGCTTATTTATAAAGCGCTTATAGCTATTATTTTTATAGCACTACATCCGGTACCGAATGAACACGCCAGAACAATCCCAGCTCGGCAAGGCCTCGGCCTATGTCGATCAGTACGACGCCTCGCTGCTCTTTCCCATCCCCCGCGCCGGCAAGCGGGCCGAGATCGGCATCGCTGGCGCGCCACCGTTTTTTGGCGCTGACTTATGGACGGCCTTCGAACTGTCGTGGCTCAACCCGCGCGGCAAGCCGCAGGTGGCACTGGCTCACATCACCGTGCCGTGCGAGACGCCCAACATCGTCGAGAGCAAGTCCTTCAAGCTCTACCTCAACAGCTTCAACAACA
Organism: Acidovorax sp.; assembly: GCA_004210805.1. GTDB lineage: Bacteria > Pseudomonadota > Gammaproteobacteria > Burkholderiales > Burkholderiaceae_C > Acidovorax. The sequence goes on along the minus strand of SDXZ01000155.1, from coordinate 8,126 downwards.
CCCGTTTTGCCGATGCGGCCGAGGTGCATGCGCGCATCCGTGCCGACATCAGCGAAGCCGCCTGGCGCGGCTCGGACCGGCCCGCCACCGTGGGCGTCAAGCTCATCAGCCCCGAGCTCTTCGACCAGGAACCCGTGCACGAGCTCGACGGCCTGAGCCTGGACCGCCTGGACGTGGAATGCACGCAGTACGAGCCCGCGCCCGGGCTGCTGACAGCGGTGGTAGGCGAGCCCCCCGTGTCCGAGGTGCTCACGAGCAACCTGCTCAAGAGCAACTGCCTGGTGACCGGCCAGCCCGACTGGGGCAGCGTGCAGATCAGCTACACAGGCCCGCAGATCGACCATGAAGGTCTGCTGCAGTACCTGGTGAGCTTTCGCAACCACAACGAATTTCACGAGCAGTGTGTGGAGCGCATCTTCATGGACGTGTGGACGCGTTGCCAACCCATCAAGCTCACGGTGTATGCACGCTACACGCGCCGGGGCGGTCTCGATATCAACCCGCTGCGCACCAGCCACCCCCAAAGCCTGCCGCGCAACGTGCGCACAGCGCGGCAGTAAGCCCACACCCGTCAGCCCCGCACATCGATCCAGTCGCACCGCAAGGTGTGGCGCAAGTGCGCGCGCGTTCGCCAGGTGACATAGAGGCTGGGCCCGAAGATACCGACCAGGCACAGGGGCGCGATCAACGCCTCGCCGAACGCAAAGATGGGAAACCAGCCCACCCAGCCCAGCATCCAGAGCGTCAGCACCAGATCCCACAGGTGGTATTCGAGCGGATGGTCAGCCTTGTGCGCAACATGCCATTGCTTGATGCGTTGCAGCTCATTCAAGGTCATGGAAATCTCCCGGAAAACGGGAAATTCAATGTAAGTTACAAGTAAGAATTCGTCAAGACGCGCCAGGAAAGGAAGGGCGATGCGCCATCGCCCCGGGCCATAAAAGTCACCCACCTGCGCGCTGATCCAGCGGGCAGCCAGCGCCTGAGCATGCGTTCAGGGCGCCGACGTCCGGTTTACTGCGCGGGTTTATATGCCGCAATGGCCTTGGCCAGATCGGTGGTTTCCTCGCACTGCGCGCAGATGGCCTGCAGCTTGGCGAGCTGGGCTTCGGCCTGCGCCTTCTGGCCCACCTTGAGGTAACCCATGCCCGAGTATTCCAGCGCGCCCTTGTGGCGGGGGTCCAGCGCCAGGGCCTTGTTGTAGGCCGCAAAAGCCTCGTCGTATTTGCCGAGCCAACGGTTGGAGTAGCCCAGCAGGTTGTAGGCGTCTGCGTTCTGCGGGTTCTGGGCCACCACCTTGCTGAAGCTGCTGGCAGCCAGCGCCCAGTTCTTGGCATCGATGGCTTTTTTGCCCACGACAAAGTCGTCGATGCGTGTGTTCTCCACCGGCGTGGTGGGCGTATCGGCTGCCTGGGCAACGGGCGGCGCGAACACGGATACCAGCATCAGGGCGAGGCTCAACAGGGGCGCAGACATCAAGGGGCGAACAGAAAAGGAAGGCATGGGAGGCTCCTGAAAAACGTGAAGTGGGAATGACCGGAGGCCGCACTGGCCCCATGCCGGAGACCGGCACCTCGGATAAACGACACGGATTGCAAAACGGATGCAGCGCCGGACAATTATTTTTGCAAAGCCGATGACAGCCTTGCGCCGCTCACCACAGCTTGGCGCAGTTGCCGGTGAAGAGCACGGTGCTGCTGGGCACCTGCGGTGTTGCCGATGCCTCCAGTGTCACCATGAGTTTGCTGACCTTGGACAGCAGCTTCTCTGACGTATCGGGCAACACCGACACCGCAGAACCCGCCACCGGCACCGTGCCCAACACAAACGGGGCGCCATCGGCTGGCACCGCCCACAACACCAACTGCGGGGCTGCGCCAGCCCCAGTCGCAGGAGTCGTAGGAAGCGTGATAGGCCCAATGACCTTCACCGTCAGCGAGCGCCCATGGCGCAGCGAACTCACCAGCACCTTGCCGTTGCCCGCAGCGTCCGTCAGCAGGCCCACATAGGCCTGCGGCAATTTGTCCCCTGCGCGCAGGGCCACCTGGTCGCTCGACACGAACAAGGTTGGCACCGCGACCACCAGGGCCACGGTGCCCATCACACCCAACGCCACACCCGCAAAGCCCTGCAATACGCCATTGCGCCGCCACAGCGCACCGGCCCAACCGCCTTGGGTGGCTGCCGCTTTCACGTCGCGAGGCCGGGTGCGCGCCTCAATGGCGGCCCACACGCGCTGCGGTGGCTGTTGCACCGGCACCGAACTGGCCAGCATCCCCAGCCGCCCTTCCCACTGCGCCACCAGCAACTGCACGTCGCTGCGCTCGCGCAGCAGCCGCACAAACCGGCGGCGCGCGCCACCGCCCAGCGTGCCCAGCACATAGGCAGACGCCAGGTGGTCCAGCAGCGCGGGGTGGGTGTACCTCATGCGCCCACCCCTTGTGTGGCCAGGCAGTTCTTCAGGCGCTCCAGGCCGCGCCGGATCCATGCCTTGACCGAACCCAGCGGCGCCCCCATCTGCGCCGCCACCTCGGAATGCGACAGGCCCTGGTAGTAGGCCAGCGCAAGGCTTTGCCGGTAGCTCCCCTCCAGGGCATTCATGCAGCCTTCAATGTGCAATGCCTGGGTCGCCTGCTCCAGCAGATGCAGTGCGCTGGGCGCAGGCGCCAGCGCAGACGCAGCACCCGCCGTTTCGCTGCCATCCGCCTCGCTGCCTGCAAGCTCTGCGGTGTCGTGCCAGGCGCTTTCTGACCGCCGCGCGCGGGCACGCAAGGCGTCCAGCGCCTTGTTGCGCACGATGGCAATCAGCCATGTCATGGGCTGGATGGGCTGCCCGCCCACCTCACTGCGGTAGCTTCCAGCGTTTTTCCAGATGCTCACATACGCCTCTTGCAGCACATCCTCGGCCGCCTGTCCTTGCCCCAACATACGGACGGCCACCCCAAACAGATGCACATGGGTACGCTGGTAGACCTGCGCGAAGGCAGCGTGGTCTCCCCCGGCGGCGGCAAGGATCAATGCCTGCAGCTCGGCGGAGGGGACATTGGTGGCAGGGGCCATATGCGGGCGAGTATAGGAACGCCGCTGAGGTTGCAGGCAGCTGCGCTCTGGGTGTTTACGCCGATTGCCACCACCTCGCAGGGCCGTGAAGCGGCACGAAGCGGTGTCGATGCGCGCTAAAAAAGCTGCGCCGTAACACCCACACCGTCTGTGTCATCTGCGAAGCCTGGTTTGCGCCGACGCGTTTCCGCGGTGGCCCCAGCCCGTGGCTCCAGCACGGGTTCTTCCCCCCGCCGCGCCAGCGTGCTGGCCCGCACCCCCAGCAGGCGCAGGCGTTTGTCCAGCGGCACGCGTTTGAGGCACTGCCCGGCCAGTTGGCGGATCGTGGCGCCGTCGGCCGTGTAGATCTGCGCCGTGTGGTCGCGGGTGGCGATCTTGAAATCGTCGTAGCGCAGCTTGATGCCAATGGTGCGCGCCACATAGCCCTTGCGCTGCAGGTCGGCGGCCAGGCGCACGCACAGGTCGGTGAAGATGGCCGACAGCTCCGCCCGGTCGCGCACGGCGTGCAGATCGCGGTCGAAGGTCGTCTCGCGGCTCATGCTCACCGGCTCGCTCTCGGTCACCACCGGGCTGTCGTCGCGGCCCCACGCCACGCGGTGCATCCACGCGCCGCTGGACTTGCCAAAGCGCGCAATCAGCCACTGCGGATCTTGCGCGGCCAGCTCACCGATGGTGTGGATGCCCAGCCCAGCAAGCTTCTCACCCGCCTTGGGGCCAATGCCGTTGATCTTGCGCACGTTCAAGGGCCAGATCTTCGTCTGCAGGTCTTCTTCGTAGACGATGGAGATGCCGCTGGGCTTGTTGAACTCGCTCGCCATCTTGGCCAACAGCCGGTTAGGCGCCACGCCGATCGAGCAGGTGAGCCCCGTCACGTCGAAGATGCTTTTCTGGATCAGCCGCGCCAGCACCCGGCCCCCTTCGCGCTGGCCGCCGGGCACGTCGGTGAAGTCTATATACACCTCGTCCACGCCCCGGTCCTGCATCACCGGCGCAATGTCGGTGATGGTGCTCTTGAACAGGCGCGAAAAGCGCCGCACCTCGTCAAAATCCACCGGCAACACGATGGCCTGCGGGCAGAGCTTGGCGGCTTTCATCATGCCCATGGCCGAGCCCACGCCAAACTGCCGCGCGGGGTACGTGGCGGTGGTGATCACGCCCCGGCCGACGTAGTCCTTGAGCAGCGGGAAGTCTTCGACGGGAATGAAACACGGCTCGCGCGGACCGGAGCCGTCAGGGCTTTGCAGCAACAGATCATCCACCTTGCGCCGACCGCCGCCGATGACGACCGGCAGGCCCTTGAGTTGCGGGTAGCGCAGCAGTTCGACAGAGGCAAAAAACGCATCCATGTCCAGGTGCGCAATGCGGCGCAAGCGCCCTTCGGGCTGCGCTGTGGCATCGCCATGTTCTGCAGAGGAATCGGAGTTGGGGGGCGTCACGCTTGATATTGTGCGTGGCCGGGTAACAGGCTGCTACCACGGGGGAGCACAGCCATGTCAGAGAAACGCCTGCCGCTGTCGGAGCAACGCATCCCGGTCGATGCTCGCGCGCAGCAGGTCGATGTCCGCAGGGCTCACGCCCTGTTTCGCAAAGTGGTTCTGCCAGCCATCCACCACACGCACCACCTGCTGGATCAATGCCATCGCACGTAAGCGCTTGATGCCGAATTCGCTCAGCTCCGTGAGGGCGTTGTCCAAGCTGGATTCCGCCCCGGCGAGGCCCACCGACATGGCCTGGTAGCCGAGGTTTTGCAGCGTGGGGACCACGTCGTAGGCCGGGGTCAGCTCGTAGTAGCCATCCAGCCCCAGGCGCAGGCTGTGGTTGCGCTCGTGGTCGTCGGTGTTGTCCATCAGGATGTTGAACACCATGCGCCTGAACAGCTCCTCGCGCATCGCCACCTGGCGGTCGGGGTGGGCCAGGCGCAGCAGCACCGTGGCCAGCGCGCCATAGCTTTCGGGCAAGCGCGCGGCACGCAGCACCGTGCGGGCCGACACGCAGTGCAGGCGGTAGCTGCCCAGCCGGTCAAAGCGCTCAATGGTCAGCGCATGGCGCGCCCTGCCGTGGCGTTCGGGAAGCGGCAGCACCCCCGTGGCCGCCACGCTGATGCCCGCCTGGGCCGCAAGGGTCATGGTGGCGTGCTCCACCAGCGGGGTGTCCACGGCATCGTCCAGCTCGCTGAACTTGACAACGCAGGCTCCGGCGTCGGTCTGCAGCAAGGCCTTGGGTCGCGCGCCACCCAATGTCACGCCCGGCTGGATGAGGCGCTGCATATCGGCCGTGACCGGAGCCTGGGTCTGCAGGTCTTCCACGGCGGCGCAGAGTTGGGCCAGGTCGCGCACCTTCGGATACGGCCCCAACCGGCGCGGCACATAGTGGTCTACGGAGATGGACACGCCCAGTGCACCGAAGCGGTCATCGCCCGCAAACAGCAGCATCTCCAGAATGGACAACCGCGCCGGCCGGTCCACGTGGCGGATGATGCGCTCGCCCCAGCGGTCGGGCCGTGCGTCGTCCATGGCGCCCGGCGCGCTGCTCTTCTCACCGGCCGTGAACTCCTGGCCCTGCACCAGAGGCAGATCTTCGCTGAGCGGAAAGTGCCACCAGCCCTCGGCATAGCGAAAGGTGGCGCAGTCGGCCACCAGCTGCGACAAGCGCAGTTCGCCCACCAGCATGGGCTGTGCCGGATTCACCAGCGCCCAGACGTACAGCTGGTCTTGCGGAACGTAGCCACGGGGGGAGACTGCGCCGGTCATGTCAAAACCTTTGCCGCCGCATGAAGCAACGCGGCCAGGCCTGCTGCCGTGTTGTTGGCCCCCTTGGCGACGGAAGGAGGGACGGCGGCAGCGGCTCCTGCGCGCTTTGCTGCCGGCTGTACGGGCTTGCGTGTGCCCCGCACGCGCGTGACCTCGCGCTCCAGCGCTGCATGGTCGTTCTGCGGCGCAATCAAGTCCGCCACCGCCACGGCCGGGTTGACCAGCCACATGCACATCACGTAAGTGGCCATGGCCACCGATGGGTCGCCCCGCTCAATGCGCGCCATGGTGGGCTGCGAGACACCCAGCCGCCGCGCCCACTGGGCCTGCGTCTCGCCACGCCGTTTGCGGGCAACGGCGATGTGCTGGCCCAGCAGTTCAATCTGCTGCAGGACGGCTTGGGGGTGGTCAGCAGGGCTGGTGCTTTGCTTTGGCATTCATAGATAGTAGCTTTTTGGCAAATTTAATCAACTCTATAAATAATTCAGAAAGGCGAAGGGTCCGCGGAACGAGCCATGAGAACTCATCAGCCGATAATTATTCATAGAATCAATTCAAAGCTGCAAAAAACACTTCTATGAATAGCACCCGTCTCATCAGCTCCGCCGCGGCCTTCAGAGCTACAGGCGCCTACTGCTTGGCGAGAGCCGCCTTGCGAATCCCCTGCAGCGTGCCAGTGGGCGTGATCGCCTCGGGGTCGATCAGGCAGTGCAGCACGCTGGGCAGGCCGCTGGCGCGCGCGCGCGCCAGGGCAGGCGCGAAGTCTTCGGTGCGCTCCACACGCTCGCCATGGCCGCCGAAAGCCTGGGCGTAGGCCTTGAAGTCCGGGTTCTTGAGCGCCGTGGCGCTGACGCGGCCCGGGTACTCGCGCTCCTGGTGCATGCGAATGGTGCCGTACATGGCGTTGTCCAGCAGCACTACGATGATCGGCAGGCCGTACTGCACGGCGGTCGCAAACTCTTGCCCGTGCATCAGGAAGTCGCCGTCACCCGCAAAGATCACCACCTCGCGCTGCGGCCACAGCCGCTTGCCGCCCACACCGGCCGGCAGGCCGTAGCCCATCGACCCGCTGGTGGGCGCCAGTTGGCTCGCAAACGTGGTGAAGGGCCAGAAGCGGTGGATCCACGTGGCGAAGTTGCCTGCGCCGTTGCAGAAGATGGTGTCGGCCGGCAACACGTCCTTGAGGTGCTGCATCACCTGCCCCATCTGCAGATCACCGGGGATGCGGATGGGCGCCGGGTCGCTCCAGGCGAGGTAGTCGGCGTGGGCGGCTTCGGTGTGGGCCTTCCAGGGCACAGCCGCCGTGGGGCGCACCGCACTCAAGGCCGCGGCAAAGGCCTGCGGCGTGGCGTGGATGGACTGGGTGGGGCGGTATAGCTTGCCCAGCTCATCCGCATCGGCGTACACATGCACGAAGGGCTGCGCGGGCGTGGGAATGTCGAACAACTCGTAGCCTTGCGACGGCACTTCGGACAGGCGACCGCCCACCACCAGCACCAGGTCCGATGCGCGGATGCGCGCCAGCAACTTGGGGTTCACGCCCAGGCCCAGGTCGCCGCCATAGCAGGCGTGCGTGGCCGCAAACAGCATCTGGCGGCGGAACGAGCAGTACACCGGGATCGACCAGGCCTCGGCAAACGCCGCGAACTCGCGCACCGCCTGCTCGGACCAGCGGCTTCCGCCCAGGATGGCCACGGGGCTCTGGGCGGCCTGCAGGCGCTGGGCCAGCTCGGCCATCTGCGCGGCGCCAGGGTGGGTCTCGGTGACCTGGTAGGGCAACGCGTCGGCCACCGTGGCGGCCTCGGTCAGCATGTCTTCGGGCAGCGCCACCACCACGGGGCCGGGGCGGCCCGAGGTGGCGACATGGAACGCCCGCGAGATGAGTTCAGGCACGCGCGCCGGGTCGTCGATCTGCACCACCCACTTGGCCATGGTGCCGAAGACGGCGCTGTAGTCGAGCTCCTGGAACGCCTCGCGCCCCATGGCGCCGCGCGCCACCTGGCCCACGAACAGGATCATCGGGGTCGAGTCCTGGTGCGCGATGTGCACGCCGGCCGACGCATTGGTGGCGCCCGGCCCGCGCGTCACGAAGCAGATGCCCGGCTGCCCTGTGAGCTTGCCCTGCGCCTCGGCCATCATGGCCGCGCCGCCTTCCTGGCGGCACACCGTCACGCCGATGTCTGCATCGTGCAGGGCGTCGAGCACGGCCAGGTAGCTCTCGCCCGGCACGCAAAACAGCTGCTGCACACCGTGGGTGATGAGCTGCTGGACCAGGATCTGGCCGCCGGTGCGGCTCTGGGCGGGGCTGGAGGTGGA
>SDXZ01000338.1 GCA_004210805.1 Acidovorax sp. | reverse complement strand
CAGCCCACGCCACACGGCCACCGTCAGCAGCGCAATGGCCACCGCCGCCGCCACATACACCGTGCGCCAGCCCCACTGCGCCAGCACCAGGCTGCCCAGCGCCGCACCGGCCGACATGCCGATGAACATGCCCGTGAACAGCAGCGCATTGAGCCGGCTGCGCGCAGCAGGGTCGATGCCATACACGATGGTCTGGTGCGCCACCAGCGTGGCCTGCACGCCGAAGTCGAAGCCGATGGCACTCACCACGATCAACGCCAGCTGCGCCTGGGCGGGCAGCAAGGGCGCCAGCGCCATCGCGGCAAACGACGCCGCCGCCAACCCGGCGCCGTAGCGTGTCACGACCTCGGGCCCACGCTTGTCGGCCAGCCGCCCGGCCAGCGGTGCAGCCAAGGCGCCCGCTGCGCCCGCCAGGCCAAACGCCCCCGCTGCTGCCGTTCCCAGGTGAAACTGGCTGTGCAGCATCACCGCCAGCGTGGACCAGAACGCACTGAAGCCCACGGCCAGCAGCCCCTGCGCCCAGGCCGCGCGGCGCAGCGCACTGTGCTGGCGCCACAGCGCCACCATCGAGCCGATCAGCGCGCCGTAGCCCAGTTGCGTGGTGGGCGCAAACCGCGGCAGCCCACGCCACACGGCCACCGTCAGCAGCGCAATGGCCACCGCCGCCGCCACATACACCGTGCGCCAGCCCCACTGCTGCGCCACAAAGCCGCTGACCACGCGCGACAGCAAAATGCCCAGCAACAACCCCGTCATCACCGTGCCCACCATGCGCCCGCGCTGCGCGGCCGGGGCCAACGTGGCGGCGGCGGGCACCACGTCTTGCGCCACCGTGGCCGCCAGGCCCACGGCCAGGCTGGCTGCCAGCAGCGCGCCCATGCCCGGTGCCAGCCCGCTGAGCAGCAGTGCCAGCATCAACGCCACCGACTTGATGACGATGATGCGGCGCCGGTCAAACCGGTCGCCCAGCGGCGCCAGCAGCAAGATGCCCAGCGCATACCCCAGCTGCGTGAGCGTGGGCACCAGGCCCACCACGCGGCTGTCTGCCTGCATGTCCGGCCCCAGAACGCCCAGCATGGGCTGGCTGTAGTACAGCGACGCCACGCTCAGCCCCGCCGTGGTGGCCAACAGCAGCAACAGCGGCGCGCTCACTGCCCGCTCGGCAGGTGACGCAGGGGCCACGCCCACCGCATTGTTTGCATGCACATTTTGAATGGAAGACATCGCATCAACACCTGTTCAGCCAAAGAATGGGGTGATTGTTCTCAGGCAAGCGCACGCTGGGTAGTGGGCTGGGTTGCAGATTTGTTATACGCTTCACGCATGACCATCGCCCTGCCACCCGGCGCCGACCGCATTGAGCTGATGCAGACCTTCATCCGCATCGTCGAGACCGGCAGCCTGTCGGCCGCCGCGCAGCAGATGGGCACCAGCCAGCCCACCGTGAGCCGCCGCCTGCAGGCACTGGAGCGCACCTTGGGCATCAAGCTGCTGCAGCGCTCCACCCACGTGATGAAACTGACGGAAGACGGCGAGCGCTGCTTTGTCCACGCCAAGGCTCTGCTGGACGACTGGCGCACCATGGAAGACGACCTGCGCGGCACGGCTGACACGCCCCGCGGCACCTTGCGCGTGCTGGCACCCCACGCCTTCGGGCAAAACCAGCTCATCCCCCCGCTGATGGACTACCTGCGCCGCCACCCCGATGTGTCGGTGGAATGGATGCTGCACGATCGCCGCCCCGACTTCATCGCCGAGGGCATCGACTGCGCGATCCAGGTCGGCGCGGTCCAAGACCCATCCGTCGTCGCCATCCGCCTGGCTGAGGTGCCCCGCATCGTGCTGGCGTCGCCCGAGCTGATGGCGGGCCGCCCCATGCCGCAGCACGCTCAGGATTTGAAGGACCTCCCCTGGCTTGCACTCAGCACCTTCTACCAGCGCGAAGTCACTCTCACCTACCAGCACAGCGGCGAGACCAGCACCTTCCCCATCAATCCCCGCCTGGCCACCGACAGCCTGTACGCCCTGCGCAGCGCCACGCTGGCCGGCCTGGGCGCGTGCATTTCATCGGCGTGGATCGTGGATGCAGACTTGCGCACAGGCGACTTGCTGCACCTGGTGCCCACCTGGCAAGCCGCGCCGCTGCCGGTGTACCTGGTGTACCCACATGCGCGGTTTTATCCGGCGCGCTTGCGGTTGTTTTTGGAGGGGATGCGGGAGGCGATGCC
>SDXZ01000337.1 GCA_004210805.1 Acidovorax sp. | reverse complement strand
CCGTTTTGTAGTTGAACCACTTACGGAGGTTTCGCCATGTACCGATCCCTGTTCCCGCGCGACGTGTTCGCCGAGATGGATCGCCTGCAACGCGAGATGCAGCAGGCCTACGATCTGTCTCCCACCATCCGCGGCTTGGCCCGCAACGGCTTTCCCGCCATCAATGTCGGCGGCACGCCCCAGAGCATCGAGATCTACGCGTTTGCGCCGGGCGTCGACCCGGCCACGCTCGAAGTGAACCTGGAGCGCGGGCTGCTGAGCATTGCCGGCGAGCGCAAGAGCCCGCTGGCCAGCGCCGACGCCAAGGCCACGGCGCACATCAATGAGCGCTTTGACGGGCGCTTCCGCCGCGCGATCACCCTGCCCGACGACGCCGACCCCGACGCGGTCAACGCGCAGCTGCGCGACGGCGTGCTGCGCATCTCGGTGCAGCGCCGCGCGTCGGCCCAGCCCCGGCGCATTGCAGTGCAGTGACCGGCACGCCAGACATCCCAGAGAAAGGACACCCCACAAGGAGCATTGCCATGCGCAACGATGTACAGACTTCACAACGCACCTCACCAGGCACCTCCCCCAGCACCCCAGAGCGCCAGGACACTTCGCGCTACAGCGACGCGACCCTGACCCCGCCCGTGGATGTGATCGAGGACACCAACGGCATCACGCTGTATGCCGACCTGCCGGGCGTGAGCCGCGACAAGCTCCACCTGCAGGTCGAGTCGGACACGCTCACCATCGAAGCCCAGGCCGACCTCAGCGTGCCCGAGGGCCTGACGTCCAGCCACACCGAAGTGGGCCTCGCGCGCTTTCGCCGCGTGTTCACGCTGAGCAAGGAACTCGACACCGAACGCGTTTCTGCCGAGTTGGCGCAAGGCGTGCTGACGCTGCGCATTCCAAAGGCGCAGCATGCGCAGCCACGGCGCATCGAGGTGCAGACGGCCTGAGGGCCAGAGGCAACCTGCCCGCGCCGCAGAGCGCTGCCCACGCCTTATGGCGTGGTGGCGCTCTGCGCGTTCAGGGCCAGAAAGTGGTGCACCACAGGCCGCTCCGCCCCCTGATGAAACCGCAGCGCCTCCGCCTGCAGGTCCGCATCGGCCTTCGACACGCGGTGGTGCTGGCGCAAATGTTCGGCCCAGGACTCGACCAGGAACCACTCGATCACGCGGCCCGGCTCGCCGGTGTGTTCGGCCACGCCCCAGGCGTAGGCGCCGTCGCGGCGGCGCTCCTGGGACAGGCGCTGCATGGCCTGCAGGAAGGCGGGCAGGTCGGGCTTGGCGATGCGGTATTCGATCTGCACCATCACCGGCCCGCGGTCGTGCGCCACGGGTTCGGCTAGCAGGGGCTCGGGCCAGTGGTTGGACGGCTGCAGGTCGGCCTCGCCGGTGGGCAGCTTCACGCGGTGAAAAATGAGCGATGCCACCACCAGCCCCGCCGCGCCCATCAGCAGCGTGACCGGCAAGCCAGCCTGCCCCGCGATGAGGCCCCAGCCCAGGCTGCCGGCGGCCATCGCGCCGTTGAAGACCATGAGGTAGATGGCCAGGCCCCGGCCGCGCACCCAATTGGGCAGCACGGCCTGGGCCACGCCGTTGAGGGTGGTCAGCGCGATGATCCAGCCCAGGCCCAGCACCAGCATCAGCGCCACGGCGGCCCACTGTGGCGGGGCCACGGTCAGCACGCCCATGACGGCAGCCGTCAGCAGCGAGGCCAGCAGCACCAAGCCGTCGGTGTCGAGCCGTTTGCGTAAACGGGGCAGCAGCACGGCGCCCAGGATGGCGCCTGCGCCCACGGCGCCCAGCATCACACCGTAAAAGCCTGCCGAGCCGCCCAGCATGCGGCGCGCCACCAGCGGCAGCAGCGCCCAGACGGAGCTGGCGAACAAAAAGAACACCGCTGCGCGCAGCAGCACCACGTGCAGCTCGCGGCTGGCGCGGGCGTAGCGCACGCCGGCGCGGAAGGCGCCGAAGAACTGCTCGTTCAGACCCGACGCCTCGGCCTTCGGGCGCTTCCACCACAGCAGCGCGGCGATCACGAACACATAGCTCAGCACGTCGAGGCCATAGGCCATGGCCGCGCCGAAGCTGGCCAGCAACAGGCCGCCCGCCGCCGGGCCAATGGCGCGTGCGATGTTGATGCCCAGCGAGTTGAGCGCCACGGCGCTCTTGAGCTCGCTGCGCGGCACCAGCTCGGGCACGATGGATTGCCAGGTGGGGCCCATGAGCGCAGCGCCGAT
>SDXZ01000154.1 GCA_004210805.1 Acidovorax sp. | reverse complement strand
ACGGGGTGTGGGGCGGGTCATTTGGAATCTCCTGGCGAAAAGGTGGTCGATCAAGGCCGTGTCGGGCAGGCCATGGCGGCGCCACTGGCGTCAAAGCAGCTGGCGTTGCGGGTCAGGCCGGTGTCTTTGTTGTACGAGCTGCTGGCCTGCACGCTGTTGCCCGTGCTGGCGCTGGTGGCTGTCGTGGTGCGGCCCTGTGTCACGCTGCCGTCGGCACTGCGCGTGGCGGCGCCCGTGCTTTGCAGCGTGCCCCGGTCCCCTTGTGCTGCGATGGCACTGCTGTGGCGGGCCGTGCCATCGGCATTGCGTGCGCTCTGGCCCTGGCGCACGGCGGTGGCGCCGTTCGGGCCCACTACGGCCACGCCGCTGCGAACGCTGCCGTGTCCCTGGCCATCAGTGGTCACGCTGCGGCCGTGCAGCACGCCCCCGCCCCCCGGCGCTGCGCGGGCCACGCCGGTGCGGGCGGTGGTGCTGCCATCGGCGTTGGGGTCCACCCCACGGCGGGTGCGGGCGGTGACATCGTGCGCGGCAGAGAGCAGCAGTGCCGCCACGGCAAGGGCCGCCAGCTGCGTAGCGCGGGTGGCGCCCGAGGTGGAGGGACGGCGAATGGAATGGAACATGGTGGTCAACTACTGAAAGCAAGGGGTGGTGGGCGCGGCAGCGGTTTGGGCCCCATGCAGCGCTGGGTGGACTTTGGCCGCGAGGTGTGAGCCAGTGGTGGCAGCGGCAGTGCGATGTATGACAAACCATGACAGACCCACGGGATGCGTCATGCCTTGTCATAACGGCGCCAGCTGGCCTGCGAAGCCCGGCGTTTTCCGTCCTACCATTGGCACGCCGCGCGCCCCTTTCATGCGGCTCCCCTGCTGCGATCCACACGAGTTGCCCCATGACGGAACCCTTGGCCAAGATCCTGGTCGCCGACGACGAGCCCGACCTGCGCGCGCTGCTGCAGCGCTACCTCAGCGACCAGGGCTACAGCGTGCGCACGGTCGATGGCGCGGGCCCGCTCGATGTGTTGCTGCAGCGCGAGCGGTTTGATGTGCTGGTGCTCGACGTGATGATGCCGGGCGAAGACGGCCTGTCGATCTGCCGCCGCCTTCGCGCCCAGGGCGAGACCATTCCCATCCTGATGCTGACCGCGCGTGGCGACCCGGTGGACCGCATCATCGGCCTGGAGATGGGCGCCGACGACTACCTGTCCAAGCCCTTCAACCCGCGCGAGTTGCTGGCGCGCATCCAGGCCATGGTGCGGCGCCAGCGTGTGCTGGGCGCCCATACCGGGCCGCGCCAGGCGAGTGGGCGCATTGTGTTTGGCACCTTCACGCTGTGGCTGGACGAGCGCCGGTTGGAGCGCAACGGCGGTAGCGACGGCGATGAGGGCAAGGGCGCGCAGGACGTGCCCCTGACCACCGGCGAATTCGCGCTGCTGCAGGCGCTGGCGCAACAACCGCACCGGCCCCTGGGCCGTGACCGGCTCATCGCACTGGCCTATGGCCCCGACCACACGGCCACCGACCGCAGCATCGATGTGCAGGTGATGCGCCTGCGCAAGCTCATCGAGGCCGACCCGGCCCAGCCGCGCCACATCCGCACGGTGTGGGGCGTGGGCTATGTGTTTGTGCCCGATGGCGCGGTGCCAGCCGCGGGACGCCAGCCATGACGGCGCCCGCAACCCCGACCCGCCGCTGGGGGCTCTGGCCGCGCAGCCTGCTCGGGCGCAACCTGCTTCTCATGGCCGTGCTCATCGTGCTGGGGCAGCTGGTGGCGGCGGTGCTGGTGCGGCAGATGATCTTCCAGCCCCGCGTGGTGCAGGTGGCCGATGGCGTGGCGCGCAACGTGGCTGCGCTGCGTGCGGGGCTGCAGGCGCTGCCCCCGGCGCAGCGCGTGTCGTTTGTCGAGGCATTCAACCGGCAGGCCGCGTTGGCCACACCGCCTGTGGCGCCGGAGGGCGCAGCGCGGCGTGCGCTGCTGTCGCCTATGGAGCGGCAGTTTGTGTTGGCGGTGTCGCGCCGCCTGGGCGCGAGCGATGCCACCATGCCAAGCACGCAGCCGCCGCAACCGCCGCAACCGTTATGGCGCCGCGACAGCACCGGCATGCTGGCCCTGCGCGTGGTGCATGAAGGCGCCGACGGGGCAGAGAGCTACTGGCTCAACCTGCCCAGCCTGTTCCCCACGCGCGAGTTCACCGGCGCCTGGCTCATGGCCACGCTGGCCAGCATGCTGCTGGCGCTGCTGGGCGCGTGGTGGCTGCAGCGGCACATCCACCGGCCGCTGGCCCAGGTGGTGGTAGCAGCGCGGCAGCTTGCGCAGGGCCAGACACCTGCCGTGCTGCCCGAGGCCGGCCCCGAAGAAATCGCCACCGTGGGCCGCAGCTTCAACCAGATGGCACAGAGCCTGGCCGCCGCCGACCATGAGCGCACGCTGATGCTGGCGGGCGTGTCGCACGACCTGCGCACGCCGCTGACCAAGCTGCGCCTGGGCGTGGAGATTGCGGGGGCGCAGGTCGATGCGCCGCTGGCGGCCAGCATGGCGCGCAGCATCGACGAGATGGACGGCATCGTGGGCCAGTTCCTGCAATTCGCACGCAGTGGTGAGGCAGAAGCGCCCATCGCTGCATCGCTCAACAACCTGGCCCAGGCCGTGGCCGAAGCACAGGCCGACCATGGCCGCGCGCTGGTGCTCGAACTGGGTGCCTTGCCCGACGTGCCCGTACGCCCCCAGGCCCTGCGCCGCGCGCTGGACAACCTCGTGGAAAACGCCTGGCGCCACGGCGCCGCCCCGGTGGTGCTGCGCACGGGCGGCGGTGTGCAGCAGGTATGGATCGAGGTGGCCGACCACGGCATCGGCATGGACCCCAACGAGCTGGACCCCATGCGCCAGCCTTTTGCGCGCGGCGGTGGTGCGGCGCGTGCGGGCGCCCCCGGCGCCGGGCTGGGGCTGGCGATTGCCGAGCGCGTGGCGCGTGCCCATGGGGGTGCGCTGGAGTTGCACAGCGCGCCCGGCCAGGGGCTGCGTGCGCGGCTGGTGTTGCCGCTGGCGGGGCCGGGCGGTGAGCCCGCGAGTGCCTGAACGGACGCGCAATGCAGGAGCGCGCGAGTTGCCTGGTCCCTCCACCGCTTCGCGCAATGCCCAGGCGACGCGAGGAACGCAGAATTTGAATAAAAATGGCCGCCAGCGCTTGCTGGATAAGCACTGGTAGCTATCGAATTCGTAGTGACTGTGCAGAGCGTGTTGCCCTGTGCCGGCCCTGGCCTTCGTCCCCCAGCCGGAACACCGACACCACATGCACCAGGTCTTCGGCCTGGTTCTGCAGGCTGCTGGCGGCGGCGGCCATTTCCTCGACCAGGGCGGCGTTCTGCTGCGTGACCTGGTCCATCTGCGTCACGGCCTCGCCCACCTGGGCCACCCCCAGCGCTTGTTCGTGGCTGGCTGCGCTGATCTCGCCCACGATGTCGGTCACGCGGCGGATGGACGCCACCACCTCGGTCATGGTGCTGCCCGCGCGGTCCACCAGGGCCGTGCCTTGCTCCACGCGCTCCACGCTGGCGCTGATGAGGGCCTTGATCTCGCGCGCGGCCTCGGCACTGCGCCCGGCCAGGCTGCGCACCTCGCTGGCCACCACGGCAAAACCCCGGCCCTGTTCGCCGGCACGGGCGGCTTCCACGGCCGCGTTGAGCGCGAGGATGTTGGTCTGGAATGCGATGGAGTCGATCACGCCGATGATGTCCGAGATCTTCTGCGACGAGGCGTTGATGCCCTGCATGGTGTCCACCACCTGGGCCACCACCTCGCCGCCCTGCACGGCCACGGTGCTGGCGCTCGCGGCCAACTGGCGGGCCTGCTGGGCGCTGTCGGCGTTCTGGCGCACGGTGGCGTTGAGCTGCTCCATCGAGGCGGCAGTTTCTTCGAGCGCGCTGGCCTGGCTTTCGGTGCGTGCCGACAGGTCGGTGTTGCCCTGGGCAATCTGCACGCTGGCCGTGGCCACGTTTTCAGACCCGTTGCGTACCTGGCGCACCACCTGCGTGAGCTGGGTGCGCATCTGCATCAGCGCTTCCAGCAACTGGCCGACCTCGTTGGTGCCGTGGGGCAGCGGGGCGCCGCTCAGGTCGCCCTGCGCCACCGCGCGCGACAGCGCCACGGCCTGCGTCAGCGGCCCGGTCATCGAGCGCACAAACACCAGCGCCATGCCGCTGGTGGCCGACAGCGTGACCACCAGGGCCAGCGCCACCCACAGCAGCCCGCGCTGCAGGTCGGACACCCGGGCCTGCAGCGCCTGGTCCAGGCGGGCCATGGACAGGTTGTTGAGCGCGTTCAGCGCTTCGATGGTGCGGGTGAACGCGTCGAAATAGTCCTTGGAGGGCAGCTGGAGTTCGCTGGCGTTGATCACGTCGCGCTCGGCCATCTGCAGCGATTGCTGGATCTGGCCCTGCACCGCCTGTGCGCTGCTGCCCAGGGCGCGCTGCAGATCGGGGTTGCCCTGCAGGGCGCGGTCCAGCCCGCGGAATGTGTCGGCCTGCAGCTCGGCCACGCGCTGCTGCAGCACCAGCAGCTGGCCTTTGCCCTGGGGCGTCAGCTCGTGCTTGCCCAGTGCGCTGGCGCCTTGGGCGCGCAGCATGCCCAGCTTTTCGCCCAGCATGGGCGCCTGCACCAGCGAGGCCTGGATCAGCGCGTGGGTGTCGGCGTCAGGGTCGATCTGCAGGCCATAGGCATGCAGCAAGGATTCGTTGAGCTGCAGCAGCGACGCGATGAGCTGCGTGTGCTGCGCCGTGCTCTGGGCCTGCTCGATGCTGCGTGCGGCCACGGCGTGCTCCAGCGTGCGCCAGGTCTGCTGGGCCTGGGTCCAGGCGGCCATCTGGGGGGCGGGCACCTTGGCGGCCGCAAAGCGGGTGGTGACATCGTCCAGGGCTGCGCCGACCGCATCGCGCGCAGCGGGGCGGCGTGCGGCCAGGGTTTCGTCGCCGCCCAGCATGCCCGCCGACAGGCCGCGGTGCACCTGCATCTGCTGCACCAGCCGGGTCAGTGCCTGCGCGGGGCCAACGCCCTGTGCCTCTTGGCGCGCTTGGGCAATGGCGTGCAGCGAGTCGTTCACCGTCAGGTAGGTGGGCAGCGCGCTCATCAGGAGCCCGAGCGTTCCCAGAATGAGGAATTTTTCAAGCAGGTTCAACCGGTGCAGCAAGGACATGGGAATAGGCGCACGGTGACTGTGTGCGCAAAAAAAAGAGGCCCTCAGGGGCGGGGGTGTCGGCGCCCGCCGACTGGGATGCTGGTCCACCAGCAGGCCGCGGACTGCAGCCAATGTAGGTGTGTGCTCCGAGTAGGGTTTTGACCCAGGTCAATTCTGCTGGTGCGCCCGCCGCGCCCGCTGGACCGCCTACGGCAATCGTTGGCCTGACGCGCGACCGTGCGGTCGGCCTGGAGCCTGGAGAATAATCAGGCAACCACCCCCTCCTTGGAACACTCCGCATGCAATCCATCACCCTGCGTTTTCTGGCCTCTCAAAGCACGCTGCCCCAGGCCGGCCGCGTGCCAGGCGGCACGGTGCTGCGCTGGGTCGATGAAGCGGGGTTTGCCTGCGCAAGCGCCTGGGCCAAGGGGCCTTGCATTACCGAGTTTGTGGGCGGCGCAAATTTTGTGCATCCGATCCGCCCGGGCGACCTGGTGGAAGTGCATGCCCGCCTGGCGTTCACCACCGAGGCTTCCATGCACCTTGCTGTGGAGGTGCGCAGCGGCAGCATCCACGGCCAGGCGCAGCAAGACGTGCTGCACTGTGTGGCGGTCTACACCGCGGTGGATGCCGACGAGCAGCCCCGCGCCGTCGACCGGTGGACGCCCGAAACCCCGGGCGACATGGCGCTGGCGGAGCGCGTGAAGGCGCACATCGACGCTGCGCGCGCGGCGCAGTGACAGCCCCGCTGCCGCCTGCAGCCCCGGCTGCCACGGGCCCGCTGCGGCCGCGCGATCTGTTGATTGCGCTGGTCGTCGTGGTGCTGTGGGGTGTGAACTTCGTCGCGATGAAGTGGGGGCTGCGCAGCTTCACGCCGTTTCAGCTGGGCGTGGCGCGTTATGTGTTTGCAGCGTTGCCGCTGCTGTTGATGGTCCGGCCGCCGCGCGTGCATTGGCGCTGGGTGCTGTGGTTCGGTCTGTTTCAGGGTGTGGGGCAGTTCGGCTTTCTGTTCATCGGGCTCAAGGTGGGCATGACGGCCAGCCTGGCCAGCGTGCTGCTGCAGACGCAGGTGTTCTTCACGGCATTGTTTGCGTTTGCGCTGCTGCGCGAAAAGCCCGGCCGCCCGCTGCTGTGGGGCATGGCGCTGGCGGCGCTGGGCCTCGCGTGTTTTGCGATGAACTATGTCGGGCCCGGCACGGGCCTGGGTGTGGCGGGCGCCACCACGATGGCGGGGCTGCTGCTCACGTTATGCGCTGCTGCGCTGTGGGCCGCGTCGCACATCGTGGCGCGGCTGGCGCAGAACGCCAGCCCCGGCTATGACCCGCTGGCTTTCGTGATCTGGAGCAGCGTGGTGCCGATCGTTCCGTTCATGGCGCTGTCCGCAGCCTTCGACCCCGACGCCGCCCGCTGGCTGCACTGGGAGGCGCTGGCCAGCGTGCCGCTGTCAGGCTGGGCTGCCGTCGCCTACCTGGGCTGGGCCGCCAACACCGTGGGCAACGCGCTGTGGACGCAGTTGCTCCAGCGCTACCCGGCCAACCGCGTCGCACCCTTCAGCCTGGCCGTGCCGGTGGTGGGCCTCACGGCCGGCATGCTGCTGCTGGACGAAGGCGTCGCGCCCTGGCAGTGGGCGGGCATTGCGCTCATCGTCGCCGCGCTCGCCTGCGTGGTGCTGGGGCCTAAGTTTCGATCAAAATAGGCCGCCAGCGCTTGATTGGTAAGCGCTTGGTGCTATCAAAAATATAGTATTGAAGTTTCTGTAGAGCGGCGCTGCACCCAGGGGCTGCTGTTTAAGACCGATCAGTTGATCGGCCTGCCGTTGCGCCCGATCATGGTCATGTCCACGAAGTCGGAACCGTTGTGGTTGCCGGGGCTGAAGCTGACTTCGAACCCGCCGACATCCACCTTCATCTGGGACAGCGTCTGCAAAAAGCCCGCCCGCGTCGGGGCCGGGCCGGTGCGCTTCAGTGCTTCGCAGAATACCTTGGCGGCGATGAAGCCCTCCAGCGAAATGTAGTCGGGCTGGGCGCCGGCCCCGCTGCCCTTGAGCAGGCGGTTGTATTCCTTGCTCACCTCCACCACCTGCTTGAAGGGGTTGGGCACCAGCTGGGTGACCGAGATGCCGAAAGCCTGGTCGCCCAGCTCCTGCGCCAGTTGCCGTGCGCCGACGAGGCTGCGGGCGTAGTACTGCGCCTTGCGGCCGGTGGCGGCCTCGTAGCCCTGGATGAACGACACGGCGTCGGTGCCGGACACGCCCAGCAGCACGGCCTGGGCCTCGACGGGCGCGAGCTGCCGGATGGCGTCTTTCGGCTGGGCGGAGTTGTTGGCCATGCTGCCGGTGCCCACCAGGGTGGCGCCGTATTTCTTCAGCAGTGGCTCCAGCTCAGCCAGCAGCTCGTCGCCCGTCTTGCTGGTGTAGCGCACGAACGCAATCCTGCGGATGCCCAGCGTGGTGACGTGCCGGATGATCGCCTCCAGCTCGGCATGAAAGCTGGCGCGCACGGTGAAGACCATAGGGCTGCTGGAGCGGTACACGTCGCTGGCACCTGTGTACGGCGCAAAGAAGGGCACTTTGTACTTCGTCGCCACCGGAATCACCGCGCGGGCCACCGGCGTCCAGGTGTAGTGGGTCAGCGCGAAGGCACCGTGCTGCTCGATGAGCTTGATGGTGTTCTCCACCGCCAGCTCGGGCTTGTACTGGTCGTCGAGCGACACCAGGCGGATCTTGCGCCCATGGATGCCGCCGCGGCGGTTCACCTCGTTCAGGTACAGCAGCGCGCCGTCGCGGTACGCCGCCGCCTGGCTGGCAAAACTGCCGGTGAAGGACGCCGACTGGCCCAGGACGATTTCGTCCTTGGGCACCTCTTGCGCCGCGGCAAACAACGGGGCGAGCAGCAGCCCCACGACCAGCAACCAGACTTTCATGGCGATGTCCTTGGATTCGTCCGAAAACAGTGCGCCCCATGACGCCGGGCTGTTCATCACAGCGGGTCACGCAGGGGGCATGGGATGGGGTGAAGCCGCCCGCAGCGGGGACGCATGCGGGTGGGTTGGCAGCCGTGCGGTTGGAATCTGCACGGCGTGGCGATAGCACTGGCCAAGCGTTGCCAAGCGCCAGCCATGGGGTGTGCGAGAGCGCCTGTGCGCCCTGCGCACGGACGGTGCCAAAGGGGGCGGGCTAGGTCAGTGCCTTGCGGCGCGCAAAGCGCACCACCGTCACGCCCGCGCGGGCCTGGCGCGCCGAGGGCATCACCAGCACGCAGTCGTCGTACGGTGTGGTCACCGGCACGCCGTCGTTGTCGCCGATGACGGTGCCTGCTTTCTCAAACACCTCCAGGCCGGTGTAGGGCGCCACGAACTTGAACGCGCTGCTGGTGGCCACGACCGGGCCGGTCACTTCCAGCGCCCACTGGCGGGGCGCATCGGGCAGGCGCCAGCCGGGTAGCTGCTGCGCCAGGGCCTCGGCGCTGATGACGCCGGACTGCTCAAGAAAGCGCACGCACTGGTCCTGCGCCACGGCGCGGCTGGCCGGGTCGCCATGGAAGCCGCATTCGACGAGCAGCGAGCGGGTGTCGGTGGCCTCGCCCTCGCTGTCCGGCAAGCCGAACCGGCCGTAGTCGCGCATGCGTACGCCGTCCTTGTGGCCCGCGTCCACCACGATGTGCTCGGGGGAACGCATCGCGCGCGCCAGATCCAGGTTGCGCGGCTGGATGCCGGTGAGCAGCAGCGGCGCCGAGGGTTCGTGCATGGAATGGATGTCGAGCAGCCAGTCCGCCCGCGCGACGAAGGGGCGCAACGCGGCGGCACGGCGGCGTTCTGCCGTGTCCCCGGCGTCGATGCGCTCGTCGAGCCATTGGCGGTTGAGGTCTTCATCGGTGAAGCGCGAGGCATCGTGGCTGCTGGCGTCGAAGCGGTCGAACGCTTCGAGGTTGCAGAACGCGAGCGTGAGCGTGCCTTCCTGGGGGCGCACACCGGCCTCCAGCAGGCCCTTGAGCGCCCAGGCGCCGCACAGCTCGTTGCCATGCACCAGAGCGCTGATCATCACGTGGCGGCCGGGCCGGCCCGAGTCGAAATGCCACACGCCTTCGGTGCCAGTGTTGCCGGCGCGCCAGGCGGCGATGTCGGGGGCGGGCAGTTCGAAGGTGAGCGGTGGCACAGCGGCGTTGTGGCTGTGGGTCTCGGCGGCCGCGTTCATTCTTCGATCCTGGCGAATTCAACGATCTTTTTGTACTTGGCCACTTCGGTGGCCAGGTACTGGTCGATGTTCACGGTGGTGGCCGCGACGGTCGAGCCTGTGGCTTCCATCTTCTTTCGGAAGTCGGGCGACTGCAGGCTGTCGTTCAGGGCTTTCTTCACCTTGTCAAACACCGGCTTGGGCAGGTTGGCAGGCGCCATCAGCGCAAACCACACGCCGATGTCGACGTTCTTGTACTGCGCGGTTTCGGCCAGGGCGGGGATGTCGGGGGTGGCTGCCGAGCGCTTGGCTTCGGTGGTGCCCAGGGCGATCACCTTGCCGCTCTTGATGTGCGGCAGGCCGCTGGAGAGCACGAACACGCCGTACTCCAGGTTGTTGCCCATGAGGTCGTTGGTCAGCGGTGCCACGCCGCGGTAGGGGATGTGCGTCATGAACAGCTTGCCCTGCTCCTTGACCATCTCGCCCGCCAGGTGCAGCGATGTGCCCACGCCCGAGCTGCCGTAGCTGAACTTGCCGGGATTCTTAGACACCTTCTGCGTGAACTCGGCCAGATTCTTCACGCCCGAACCGGTGGAGGCCACCAGCACCAGCGGCTGCGAGGCGATCAGGCCGATGGCGGTGAAGTCCTTCACGTCGTACTTCACCTTCTTTGTCACCAGCTTGTTGATGGCGATCTCGTTGCTGGCGCCCACCAGCAGCGTGTAGCCGTCCGGCGCCGCGCTGGCGACCTTCTGCGCGCCGATGGCACCGCCGGCGCCGCCGATGTTCTCGATCACCACCGGCACGCCCAGCTTGTTGCCCAGCTCGGTCGCCACGGTGCGGGCGGTCAGGTCGGTGCTGCCACCCGGTGGATAGCCCACGACGATGGTGATGGGCTTGGAGGGGTAGGCGTCCTGCTGCGCCCAGGCGGGGGCAGCGGCGAGGGCCGCGAGGGTGCACAGCAGCGCGGTGCGGCGCAGGGGGGAGGACAAAGACAGGTGGTGCATGGTGTGGGGCCGGGTCGAG
>SDXZ01000336.1 GCA_004210805.1 Acidovorax sp. | reverse complement strand
ACACCGTGGGTGATGAGCTGCTGGACCAGGATCTGGCCGCCGGTGCGGCTCTGGGCGGGGCTGGAGGTGGAAGGCGTGGTCATATCAAAAGGTCCGGAACGAGAAATCAAACAAGAAAACAGGCGGGTCAGCGCAGCGCCTCGCACGCAAGGCGGATGCGCGCGCAGGCCTCCTGCAGATCAGCCATCGACGCAGCGTACGAGATGCGGAAATACGGTGCCAGCCCCAGCACACTGCCCGGCACCACGGCCACATGGAAATCGCGCAGCAGGTAGTCGCAAAAGTCGGCATCCGTGCGCAGCAGCGCGCCGCCCGGCGTGGTGCTGCCCAGCACGCCTTCGCAGCTGGCAAAGGTGTAGAACGCGCCCTCGGGCACGCGGCAGCGCAGGCCCGGCGATGCATTGAGCGAGGCCACCACCAGGTCGCGCCGCGCCTGGAACTCGCGGCAGCGCTCGACCACCACGTCCTGCGGACCGGTGAGCGCGGCCACGGCCGCCGCCTGGCTGATGGACGACGCGCACGACGTGGCTTGGCTCTGCACCACGGCCATGGCCGCAATCAGCGCGCGCGGGCCTGCGCCGTAGCCGATGCGCCAGCCCGTCATGGCGTACGACTTGGACACGCCATTCACCGTGAGCGTGCGGTCGCGAAGCGCAGGCATCACCACTGCCGGCGTGGCAAACGCGTGGCCGTCGTACAGGATGTGCTCGTAGATGTCGTCAGCGAGCACCCACACCTGCGGGTGGCGCAGCACTACTTCCAGGAGCGGCCGCAGTTGCTCGGCGCTGTAGGCCGTGCCGCTGGGGTTCGACGGCGAGTTGATGAACACCCAGCGCGTGCGCGGCGTGATGGCCGCATCCAGCTCCTGCGCCGTGGTGCGGAAGCCGTTGTCCTCGCTGCACGGCACCACCACGGGCACGCCGCCCGCGATCAGCGCCATGTCGGCGTACGAGGTCCAGTACGGCGCGGGCAGGATCACCTCGTCGCCCGGGTTCAGGCTGGCCATCAGCGCGTTGTAGATGACCTGCTTGGCACCCGCGCCCACGGTGATCTCTTGGGTGGCGAACTCCAATCCGTTGTCGCGGCGGAACTTGAGCTGGATGGCGGCCTTGAGCTCCGGCGTGCCGTCGAGCACGGTGTAGTGCGTGTCGCCCCGCGCCATGGCGCGCTGCGCAGCCTCCTGGATGTGCACGGGCGTGTCGAAGTCCGGCTCGCCCAGGCCCAGCACGATCACCGGCTGGCCCTGGCGCTTGAGTTCGTTGGCGGCCTGGGTGATGCGCACGATGTCCGACACACCGATCGCGCTGATGCGATCGGCCGCTCGGAAGGCCGTGGCAGGGATGGCGGCGTTCATTGCTGGTAGGTCTCCAAGGGCTTGTCGTTGGGCGTGGCGAACAGCTGGCGCAGCGTGGTGCCCAGCGGCAGGTTCAGGCTCATGTTCTTGGGCGGGATGGGGTTCACGAACCACTTGGTGTAGATCTTTTCCATCTCGCCGCTTTGCATGAGCTTGGTGAGCACGCCGTCCACCGCGGCCTTGAAGGTCGGGTCGTCCTTGCGGAACAGCAGCGCGATCGGCTCGGCGCCCAATGGCTCTCCCACGATGCGGTAGGCGGACGGGTCCTTGGAGTTGGAGATCAGGCCCGCCAGCAGGTTGTCGTCCAGCACAAACGCATCGGCGCGGCCGGATTCGAGCAGCATGAAGCTCTCGTGGTGGTCCTTGCCCAGCACCGTCTTGACGGGTGCGCCCAGCGTGCGCTCCTGCTTGCGCAGCAGCTGCACGGCCGTGGTGCCGGTGGACGCCGCGATCGTGCGGTTGCCCAGCTGGCTGATGGACTTGAGGTCCGAATCCTTGCGCACTGCCATGCGCACCTCGCTCACATAGGTCGTCACCGCAAAGGCCACCTGCTGCTGGCGCGCGGTGTTGTTGGTGGTGGGGCCGCAGCCGATGTCGAGGGTGCCGTTCTGCACCAGGGGCAGCGTGTTCTGCGCGGTGACGGCCATGTATTCCAGCTTGGCGTCGGGCACGATTTCTTTGAGCACGCGCTCGCACAGTTCGACGTGATAGCCCACGTATTTTTCATTCGCGCCCAGCGCATAAGCCATGGGCGGCGAGGTTTCGCGCACGCCCAGCACCGCCTTGCCCGATGCCTTGATCTTCTCCAGCGTGGGGGTGGTGGGCGTCTGCGCGTGCGCAGGCGCCAAGGTGGCGAAGGCCAGGGTCAGGCCTGCGGCGAGCGCGGTGAAGGGGGTGCGGGAAGTTGCCATGGTCGTTGTCTCC
>SDXZ01000005.1 GCA_004210805.1 Acidovorax sp. | reverse complement strand
TTTCAGCCCGCCCCCGCCAAGGTCTCTGCGCCGCACTGCTGGTGGTTCTGGTGGCCCAGCTCGCAGCGCCCGCCCAGGCGCAGCAGCGCCCGTTGGGGCCCTTTGCGCAGGCACGCACTGCGGCCGCTGCCACCTTGCCCGCGGGTGTGCAGCGCATTGCCGATGTGCCCTACGGCCCCGACCCGCTGCAGCGCATGGACATCTACCTGCAGGCGGACACCCCACGCCGCACAACCGCTGCGCCAGTCATCTTCATGGTGCATGGCGGGGCCTGGCGCACGGGCGACAAGGCCATGTCCCGCGTGGTGCAGGAAAAGGTGGCGCGCTGGGTGCCCAAGGGCTTTGTCTTCATCTCGGTCAACTACCGGCTGCACCCCGCCGTGAACGTGCTGCAGGAGGCCCACGACGTGGCCACCGCGCTGGCCGCAGCACAAAGCCGCGCGGCCACCTGGGGCGGCGACGCGTCGAAGTTCATCCTCATGGGGCACTCGGCCGGTGCACACCTGGTGTCGCTGATCAACGCATCGCCCACGCTGGCCCAGCGCGAGGGCGCCTGGCCCTGGCTGGGCACCGTGTCGCTCGACAGCGCCGCGCTCAACGTGCCTGCCGTGATGGCTGCGCCGCACTATGCGTTCTACGACGAGGTGATGGGCAGCAACCCGGTGTTCTGGACGGCGGTCTCGCCCTACCACGCGCTGGCGGGCGCCGTGCCGCCGTTCCAGTTAGTCTGCTCCAGCGAGCGCCCGGACCACCCTTGCCTGCAGGCCCAAGGCATGGCCCACCGCGTGCAGCAACTGGGCGGCCGCGCCGAGCTGCTGCCGCAGGAGCTGAGCCATGGCGAGATCAACGCGCAGCTGGGCCTGGAGAGCGCGTACACGCGGGCGGTGGAGGCTTTCATGGCCTCGCTGGACCCTGTGGTGGCGCAGAGGCTGCGTTAAGGTCCCGTAGCTTTCGCTATTAAAATCATAGCTACTAACGCTTATCGAATAAGCGCTAGAGCCTGTTTTAAATGGATTATTTGCCCAGATACGGCTTGAGATACCGCCCCGTATGGCTGGCTGGGTTGGCCGCCAGCTCTTCGGGCGTGCCCACGCCCACCACGCTGCCGCCGCCCGCGCCGCCCTCCGGGCCCATGTCGATGAGCCAGTCGGCGGTTTTGATCACGTCGAGGTTGTGCTCGATGATCACGATGGTGTTGCCCGCGTCGCGCAGCTGGTGCAGCACCTTGAGCAGCAGGTCGATGTCGGCAAAGTGCAGGCCGGTGGTGGGCTCGTCCAGGATGTAGAGCGTGCGGCCCGTGTCGCGCTTGCTCAGTTCCTGCGCGAGTTTGACGCGCTGCGCCTCGCCGCCCGACAGCGTGGTGGCCGCCTGGCCCAGGCGGATGTACGACAGGCCCACATCCAGCAGTGTCTGCAGCTTGCGCGCGATGGTGGGAACGTCCTTGAAGAAGGCGTGCGCGTCTTCGACCGTGAGCTGAAGGATCTGCGCGATGCTCTTGCCCTTCCACAGCACCTCAAGCGTCTCGCGGTTGTAGCGCTCGCCGTGGCAGACGTCGCAGGGCACGTAGACGTCGGGCAAAAAGTGCATCTCCACCTTCACCACGCCGTCGCCCTGGCAGGCCTCGCAGCGGCCACCGGCCACATTGAAGCTGAAACGCCCCGGCCCGTAGCCGCGTTCCTTGGCGGTGTTGACCTCGGCCATCAGCTCGCGGATGGGCGTGAACAGCCCCGTGTAAGTCGCAGGGTTGCTGCGCGGCGTGCGGCCGATAGGCGACTGGTCGACGTTGATGACCTTGTCGAAGTATTCGATGCCCACGATCTCGTCGTGCGCGGCGGGCTCTTCGTGGGCACGGTAGATCTGGCGCGCCACGGCGGCGTACAGCGTGTCGTTGACCAGCGTGCTCTTGCCCGAGCCCGACACGCCCGTCACGCAGGTGAGCAGCCCTACGGGAAAGTCCACCGAGACATTCTTGAGGTTGTTGCCCGTGGCACCCACCACGCGCAGCGACTGCACGGCGCCCTGGCGTGCGTGGTGCTCGGCCATGCGCTCGGCGCGGCGCTTGCTGGCCTCGGTCTGCGGAAAGCGCGACTTGCCCTTGGCCGGGGCGGGCGCTGGTGCGGCCTCTGCCACCACCGGCAGCCACGGCGTGCGCCGCTTGGGCACCGGGATGGACAGCGTGCCCGCCAGGTACTTGCCAGTCAGCGATTCGGGATGGTTGCGCACCGCGTCGTACGTGCCCTGCGCCATCACGCGGCCACCATGCACCCCGGCCCCCGGGCCCATGTCGATCACGTAGTCGGCGGCGCGCATCATGTCCTCGTCGTGCTCGACCACGATCACGCTGTTGCCGATGTCGCGCAGGTGCTGCAAGGTGGCGATGAGCCGGTCGTTGTCGCGCTGGTGCAGGCCGATGCTGGGCTCGTCGAGCACGTACATCACGCCGGTGAGGCCGCTGCCGATCTGCGACGCCAGGCGGATGCGCTGCGCCTCGCCGCCCGAGAGCGTCTCGGCGCTGCGGTCGAGGCTCAGGTAATTGAGGCCCACGTCGTTCAAGAACTGCAATCGCGTGGCGATCTCGCGCACGACCTTGTCGGCGATCTCGGCCTTGGCGCCGGTCAGCGTGAGCGTGTTGAACCAGGCATGGGCCGTGTTCAGCGTGGCATGGCTCACTTCGTAGATCGCACGGGCCTGCTCGCCTTCGCCCACCTTCACATGCCGGGCCTCGCGGCGCAGGCGGGTGCCGTGGCATTCGGGGCAGGGCTGGCTGCTGCGAAAGCGGGCCAGGTCTTCGCGCACCACCACCGAATCCGTCTCACGGTAGCGCCGTGACATATTGGGCAGGATGCCCTCGAACGGGTGCTTCTTGGTGTAGACCTTGCCCTTGTTCGCGCCGCTGTCCAGGATGTAGCTGAAGGGGATTTCTTCCTCGCCCGAGCC
Organism: Acidovorax sp.; assembly: GCA_004210805.1. Classification (GTDB taxonomy): domain Bacteria; phylum Pseudomonadota; class Gammaproteobacteria; order Burkholderiales; family Burkholderiaceae_C; genus Acidovorax. The sequence goes on along the minus strand of SDXZ01000005.1, from coordinate 38,972 downwards.
GTGCAGCACCGCGTGCTGCACCGTGGCCGGCAGCGACTCGAACGGCGCTTCCACATCGAAGTGGTAATGCCGCGCCAGGCTCTCCAGCATCGCAAAGTAGTAACCGTTGCGCCGGTCCCAACCCTTGATGGCGCCGCTGGCCAGGCTCAGCGAAGGAAACGCCACCACGCGCGCCGCATCGAACACCTCGCGCTGGCCGATGCCATCGCAGGCGGGGCAGGCGCCCATGGGCGAGTTGAACGAGAACAGGCGCGGCTCCAGCTCGGCCAGCGAGTAGCTGCACACCGGGCACGCAAACTTGGAGCTGAACAGATGCTCCTGGCCCGAATCCATTTCGAGCGCGAGCACACGGCCATTGCCGTCATTGCCCCCCACGCGCAGCACGGCCTCAATGCTTTCGGCCAGGCGCTGCTGCATCTCGGGGCGCACCTTCAGGCGGTCGATCACCACGTCGATGCTGTGCTTCTCGGTCTTCTTGAGCGCGGGCAGGCTCTCGTATTCGTAGATGGTGCCGTCCACACGAAACCGGATGTAGCCGAGCGCCTGCATCTGCGTGAAGAGCTCGGTGAACTCGCCCTTCTTCTCGCGCGCAACGGGCGCCAGCAGCATCAGCTTGGTGTCCTCCGGCAAGGCCAGCACCGCATCGACCATCTGGCTCACGGTCTGCGCTGCCAGCGGCTCCCCGTGGTCGGGGCAGTAGGGCGTGCCGGCGCGGGCGTAGAGCAGCCGCAGGTAGTCGTGAATCTCCGTCACGGTACCCACGGTGGAGCGCGGGTTGTGGCTGGTGGCCTTTTGCTCGATGGAAATTGCCGGCGAGAGGCCTTCGATCAGGTCGACGTCGGGCTTGTCCAGCCGCCCCAAGAACTGCCGGGCGTAGGCCGACAAACTTTCCACATAGCGGCGCTGGCCTTCGGCGTACAGCGTGTCGAACGCCAGGCTCGACTTGCCCGAGCCCGACAGCCCGGTGATCACCACCAGCTGGTTGCGCGGGATGTCGAGGTCGATGTTCTTGAGGTTGTGCGTGCGCGCGCCGCGGATGCTGATGCGCTGCTCGCGCAGGACGCGGGCGAGGTAGGCGCCTTCGTTTAGGGCGGCTGGGGCATCGTTGGGAGCGTCGGGAGCAGGCATCGGTGGTCGAAAGCAGGGTAACCCGCCATGATAGGCGAGGGCCCCCGCTGGCGCCGGAATGCCCTTCATTGCTCTAAAGCGCACAGACTGCGCACTTGGAACTGGACAAGGCTCGCCCAATTGTTACCATCCGCTACTTTTTGACGAACGCGTGGCGCCTGGATGCATTTCGCCCGGGCTGGCGCCCTTCGGCACACGCCGAAGGGGCCCAAGCAATACAAGGGAATGAAATGAAATGGATCCTGGGCGCGGCCCTGGGCCTGCTCGTGGCCGGCGTTGCCCAAGCGGCCAATTACGCAGTGCAGGACGGTGGTGCTGGAAGCGGATGCCCGAACGCATGGCCGCCGTCTATCGTCGGCAATTACAACGAAAACGGCACCCTGAACGGCGCTCCACGCTATGACGGGAACGGTTGGTATCTTTACCGCACCGATATTTTTGGTGCTACTAGCTGGGTCGTCAGCAACACCCTGGCGAGCAACGACGTCAATAACGGTACCGTGGCGTTCTATGCCGCCTCGTCGGGCGCCACGCCCCCGACCGGTACCGGTTACGACAACACCAACTCGGCGTGCGGCAAGATCAACGTACAGGCCGGCGTGGTGGTGCCGCCCCCCAGCGCGCCTACCATGGCGCCGCTCAACGCAGGCGTGCAGCCCTATATTTCGGGTGGAAGCACCAATGTGGCCTGGATGGGTGTCGCCGGGGTGGTGGGCTACAAGCTCGACGTGTCCACCGACGCCGGCTTCGGCAGTTTTTGGCCAGGCTACAACGGCCTGGTCGTTACCGGCTCGCCCACGCCGCCGACCAGCATCACGGTCACCGGGCTCAACAACGCCGGCACCACGTACTACTTCCGGGTGCGCTCATACAACGGGGGAGGTGACAGTGCCAACTCCGCCACGGTCAGCACCACCACCGTTCCCGCGACCCCGGCAATACAGGCGGCCTCCGATGTGCGGGCCCTACGGTTCACCGCCAACTGGAGCGCGAGTGCCGGTACCAGCGGCCACCGCCTTCAGGTCTGCACCGATGCCGGCTTTGCCTCCTGCCTGGCCGGATACAACCCGGCCTCGCTGAGTGACAACCCCTCTGCGTTGGTGACCGGGCTGAGCCAGAACACGACCTATCACTATCGTGTTGCGGCGGGCAACGAGAACGGCTACAGCGCCTATTCGTCGGGCGCCAGCGTTGTCACCAACGCCCTACCTGCGTTCAGCGGCACTTTCATGACCAATGGCGCTGTGAACGACAACGCCACCATTGCGCCGTTTTCCGGTGTGAGCGTGGGTGACGCCAACGGTGATCCGGTGTCGGTGGGCATTACCTATACGGCTGCAAACGGCACCCTGTCGGGCGCCGGGCTCACGGGCAGCGCAGGCAGCTATACGCTTACGTCGGCAGCGCCTGCCACGCTCACGTCCCGCCTGCAAGCACTGGTGTTCAACCCCACCTATGGCCAGGGCCCGGCCGGAACGACGGTGACCACCACCTTCACCTTGCTGCCCAACGATGGCATCGACAACGGCGCAGGCAACAGCGCCACTGCGGTGACCACCACAATGACCAATGTCGCGCCCGTGTTCATTGGCGCCACGACCAACACCAGCGTCAACGGAAACTCCAGCGCCAATGACGTCAAGGGGCTGCTGCATGTAAGGACCCCGACGGGAGCCAGACCTTGACCTGGTCTCAGCACACTGCCCCGGCGCATGGTTCGCTGCAGGTGAGCGGCACGTCCACGGCCGCCGGGGGAAGCGACGTCGCCCCCGCGGGCACCATCACCTACACCCCAGCCGCCGGACACGCCGGCAGCGACAGCTTTGCCATCCAGGTCAGCGACGGCTTTGGCACAGCCGTTCGCACGCTGACGGTGACGGTGCTGGCTGTGCACCCAGCGCGCCGACCATTGGCACGGCCACGCCCGGCAATGCGCAGGTGTCGGTGGCATTTTCCGCACCCGGCAACAACGGAGGCTCAGCGATCACCGGCTACGTCGTGACCTCCGCCCCGGGCGGCATCACGGCAGGCGGCAATGGGTTCACCACCTCGCCTATCACCGTGACGGGCTTGACCAACGGCACGGCCTACACATTCACGGTCACGGCCACCAATGCCATGGGCACCAGCACGGCGTCCGGCGCATCCAACTCTGCCACGCCCAAGGGCAACCAGACCATCACCTTCGGGAACCCCGGTGCACAGAACTTCGGCACCTCGCCCACGTTGACTGCCACCGCGTCATCCACCCTGGCGCCGAGCTTCACTTCGTCCACGACAGGTGTCTGCACGATCACCAGCGGCGGGATGCTGACCTTCGTGACAGCAGGCTCTTGCACGATCAATGCCGATCAGGCCGGCAACACGGCATGGAATGCGGCTACTACGGTCACACAAACCTTCACCGTGAATGCCATCGTGCCTGGGGCGCCCACCATCGGCACGGCGACCGCGGGCAACACCCAAGCCACCGTCAGTTTCACCGCGCCGGCCTCTACTGGCGGTGCGGCCATCATTGCGTCTGGCTACACCGTCACCGCCAATCCGGGCGGGGCCACTGCCACAGGTTCCAGTTCGCCTATCAGCGTCACCGGTCTGACGAATGGGATTGCCTACACCTTCACCGTTACTGCAACCAACTCCGCCGGCACGGGCAGCGCCTCGGCAGCCTCCAACTCGGTCACCCCCGCCGCGCCCCAGACCATCACCTTCAACAATCCGGGCACCCAGAACTTCGGCACCACGCCGACGCTCACGGCGAGTTCGTCCGCAGGGGCCGGATATACCGTTTCTTTCACTTCAGCGACTGCGGGCGTTTGCACCGTCACTGCGGGCGGTGTGCTGACTTTTGTGACGGCGGGGAGCTGCACGATCAATGCGAATCAGGCAGGCGACAGCAGCTTTTTGGCAGCCTCGCAAGTCAGCCAGACGTTCACGGCGGCTGCCGTGGTTCCCGGCGCACCGACAGCGCCTGCTGCCACTGCTGGCGACACCCAGGTGAGTGTGGCGTTCACCGCCCCGGTGTTCACCGGCGGCACCGCCATCACGAGCTACACCGTGACCGTGAGCCCGGCTGACGTCGCACCGGTCGACGGCGCCAGTTCCCCCATCGTGGTTACAGGCCTGACCAACGGGCAGCCCTACACCTTCACCGTCACGGCTGATAACGTAGCCGGCACCGGCCCGGCCTCCGCGGCTTCCAACTCCGTCATACCCAAAGCCACGCAGACCATCACTTTTGCCGCTCCGGGGCCGCAGAACTTCGGCACCACACCAACGTTCACCGCCACCGCCGATTCCGGCCTGACGCCGACGTTCACCTCCGGCTCACCGGGGGCCTGCACGATCACTCCAGTGGGTGCGGTGACCTTCCTGACGGCGGGCAGTTGCACCATCAACGCTGACCAACCGGGCAACGGCAGCTATTTGGCGGCGCCGCAGGTCACCCGCACCTTTACAGTGAATGCACAGTTGACGGTCTCGGGGCCTGTGCCCGGCATGGTGGGCCTGGCCACGGCCACGTTGTCCGGCGGTGGCGCTAGCTGCACGCTGAACAGCGGCACCGGCTTCATGACCCCTGGCAGCTCACCGGGGGGCCACACGCTGCCCCACGGAGGTTTCGCGTTCCTGGCCACGGGTTGCGCAGGCAGTGTCACCCTTACGCTGAACTATCCGCAGCCCTTGCCCGCAGGCATTCAGTTCTGGAAGCTCGGGCCCGCTACGCCCGGGGCACTCACCTCCACCTGGTTTGCCTGGACGGGCGCGACCTTGAGCCTGGACCGCCGCACCGTGGCCTACACCGTGGTCGACAACGGCGTGGGGGATTCCGAAGCGGCAGTGGGCACCATCGGCGACCCCTTCGCACCGGCCTTGGCTGCCCCAGGGGCGGGCGCCGTCGGGATTCCTGTCGACAACCCCTGGGCGCTGGCCGTGATGGCGGCCCTTGTGGGCTGGCTGGGGGTGAGATACCGCCAGCGCGCCACCTAAGGCAGTACACCACCCCAAGCCCGTCTTTGAGCCCGGCGGGTGTGGCACGTGCCTGCAGATCGCGCCGACAGAACGCCCGCGCACTGCACAGTCTTCGATACGCCGTCCCCCGGGCGAAGCTGCTTGTGATGCCATACCGCCCTGGTGACGGCGGGTTGGGAGTTTGGCTACGGCGATGGAGAACCTCGCAGCCGTGATCTAGCTGGCGAGCGGATTTGCTACTGAAAATATAGCATCAACTCCCGTCCAATCAAGCGACAGCGGCCTGTATGGGCACAAAGGCAGGGTGAAACAATCCGAGGTCGAGACAGGCACGGGATCCCCTGCAGGGCGATGGGCGAAAATCGCACCTTTCGCTTGCCTTCCGCTACATCCCCCATCGTGCGCCCTGACGTGCCCCTGCCCTTGCCAACCGCCGCTTCCGCGCCCGTGACATCTTCCACCATGACCCCGCTGGAGCGCCGCTCCAGCATCAGCCTCGCGCTCATCTTTGCCCTGCGCATGCTCGGCCTGTTCATGGTGTTGCCCGTGTTTGCGCTGGAGGCCCGCAAATACCCCGGCGGCGATGACCCGGCGCTGGTGGGGCTGGCCATGGGTATCTACGGCCTTACGCAGGCGGTGCTGCAGTTGCCGCTGGGCATGGCGTCTGACCGGTTTGGCCGCAAGCGTGTGATCGTGCTCGGCCTTTTGGTTTTTGCCGCCGGCAGCCTGCTGGCCGCGCTGGCTGATTCGCTCACAGGGCTGCTCGCTGGCCGCGCGCTGCAAGGCGCCGGCGCCGTGTCGGCCGCCGTGACGGCCCTGCTGGCCGACCAGACGCGCGACGCGGTGCGCACCAAGGCCATGGCGCTGGTGGGCGGAAGCATCGGGTTGATGTTTGCGGTGGCGCTGGTGGCGGCCCCGCTGCTGACCGCGCACATTGGCCTGGCGGGCTTGTTTGGCCTGACGTGCGCGCTGGCGCTGGCCGGCATAGCGGTGGTGGTGTGGTGGGTTCCACCGGAACCCGCCCTGCACAAGGACACGCCGCGTGGGCGCCTGGCCGACGTGTGGGCCCATCCAGATTTGCTGCGCCTGAACCTGGGCGTGTTCGTGCTGCACACCGTGCAGTTGTCGATGTGGGTTGCGGTGCCCACGCTGCTGGTGCAGGCCGGGCTTGCCAAAGACCACCACTGGCAGGTGTACCTGCCGGCCGTGGTGCTGTCGTTTGCCGCCATGGGCGGCCTCTTTGCGCTGGAGCGCGCCGGCAAGCTGCGCGCGGCGCTCCTGGGTGCCATTGCGCTGGTACTGCTGGTGCAGGTAGGCCTGGGCGTGTTGGCGGCGGGCCACGCGGCGCCGACGCTGTGGGCGCTGGGGCTACTGCTGTTTGTCTTCTTTTGCGGGTTCAACGCACTCGAGGCGAGCCAGCCCAGCCTGGTATCGCGCATGGCGCCGGCGCAGCTGCGCGGGGCGGCACTGGGCAGCTACAACACGCTGCAGTCGCTGGGCCTTTTTGCCGGCGGCGCGCTGGGCGGGGCCCTGGTGAAATGGGCCGGGGCGCCCGGCTTGTTTGCGGTGACGGCGGTACTGACGGCGCTGTGGCTGGTGCTGACCTGGCCGCTGCGCCCGGTGGGCCGCGGCGGGCACTGAGAGGGCAGTTGGCGCTGCGCCGCACGGCGCGGCGGGCTGGGCGTGGCCCGGTTGCCAGCGCGCAGCAGGGGCTTCCATTGCCAACTGCTTGCGGCACAATGGCGCGTTTGGCGCGCGGAAACTCCTCAAATCCGGCGCTTCGTTACTTCCTTAAGGCAAAGACAGCACCATGGCATCCGTAAACAAAGTCATCATCGTCGGCAACCTGGGCCGCGACCCCGAAATGCGCACTTTCCCCAGTGGCGACCAGGTGGCCAACGTGACGATTGCCACCACCGACAAGTGGAAGGACAAACAGTCTGGCGAGATGCGCGAAGCCACCGAGTGGCACCGTGTGGTCTTCAACGGCCGCCTTGCTGAAATCGCCGGCCAGTACCTGCGCAAGGGCTCGCAGGTGTACGTGGAAGGCTCGCTGCGCACCCGCAAGTGGACCGACCAGAGCGGCGTGGAAAAGTACAGCACCGAAATCCGTGCCGACCAGATGCAGATGCTGGGCAGCCGCCAGGGCATGGGCGCACAGGGCGGCGGCGGTGGCCAGCCTGGCGGTGGTTATGACGATGGCGGCTACGGCGGCGGTGACCAGGGTGGCGGCTACGACCAAGCCCCGCCGCCACGCCGCGCAGCGCCACCGGCGGCGCGCCCGATGGGTGCCCCCGCAGCGCAGCGCCCGGCCCCGGCGCCCGCAGCCCAGGCCCCACGAGCCGCTTCGGGCTTTGACGACATGGATGACGACATCCCGTTTTAATTAACGCGCCGGCTTTTGGCGAAGCCCGCTCCTCGCAAGGGGAGCGGGCTTTTTTTGTTGTGCCCGAGCGGGGCGCCAGCGGCAGTAACTGCGGCAGAGATGCATCGCCTACACCAGCCCGCGACTTGCCCACCTCGCCAATTTGTCCACTGCGGCCCGGGCGCAACGAACCCAACACTTTCTTACATCGAATACACCAACCTCGAACATAGTGTCGACCTGTCCACCCACGGCCCAGCGCCGGTCGCGGCGGGCTTGCTCTACAAATTCAACACACAACAGAGAAGAGAGAGGGAAAGATATGCCCGGATTCATTCGCAAGATTCTGATTTTCATCACCGGCTACGCCTGGCTCCTGCTGCTGGCTGGCCCCGGCCTGATCGCCTTGTCGGTCTACAGCAACTGGAAAGCCGACGGCGACCATGCCTACGCCGCGAAGGAAAGCCTGCAAAGCGTCTCCGGCACGGTGACGCAGGCGTCCGAGGTAACGGTCAAGCGCAAGCGCCGCGCCACCAAGAAATACTACGAAATCGATGTGAAGCCCGACGCGCTGCCTGCCGAAGTTCGCAAACTGCGCATCGACCACAGCACGCCCCAGGACCTGGTGTCCGACCTGATCGATGAAAAAGTCACGGCGCTGGTGGACAGCAGCGACAGCGACCTGGTGTACGAGGTGGCCGTCAATGGCAAGCCCGTGATCAGCTATGAGACCACCAAGCAGCGCCTGCAGACCGAAGCCGCCGCGTCCGCACAGTCTTTCAGCGGTGCAGGCACCTGGATTTTCGCGATCTTCCTGACGCTGATCGGCGCCGCAGGCCTGTGGTCCAACCGCAAGCTGCGCGCGGCCGACGCTGCGCAGCTCAGCGCCGCCTGAGCGCCATCTGGATAAAAAGAGAGAGGGAGGGAGGAGCAGCGCGAGGGCGCGCTCTTCCCGCATTCACAACAACCCGTGGAGGAATCACCATGAACCCCAACGCATTGACCCCATCGACGCCAGAAGGCGCACCGTTCGCACGGCGCGACTTCATCGTCTCTACCTATAAGCACCTTGGCGCGGCCATGCTCGCCTTCGTGTTGCTGTCCACTGTGCTGATGGTGTCCGGCTTCTCGGGCACCACTGCCAAGATGCTGCTGGGCAGCGGCAACAAATTCATCTGGCTGGGCGTGATGGGTGCGTTCATGCTGGTGGGCTGGCTGGCCTCTTACATGGCCGACAACTCCGAGAACCCCCAGACGCAGCTGATGGGCCTGGGCATTTATGTGCTGGCCGAAGGCCTGATCTTTGCGCCCATGTTCGGCATTGCGCAGATCGTGGCTCCTGGCGCCATTGGCGCGGCCGCGTTCATCACGCTGCTGCTGGTGGGCGCGCTCACCTGGACAGCGTTCACGAGCAAGTCCGACTTCTCGTTTTTGGGCGGCATCCTCAAGGTGGGCGGCCTCGTGGCCCTGGGCACCATCGTGGCCGGCGCCATCTTCGGCTTCAAGCTGGGCATCTGGTTCTCGGGAATCATGGTGTTGTTTGCCGGCGCCTGCGTGCTGTACGACACCTCGCGCATCATCCACGACTACCCCGCCGACCGCCCCGCGGGCGCGGCGCTGCACCTGTTCGCGTCCATCGCGCTGATGCTCTGGTACGTGCTGCGCATCCTGATCAGCTTGGCAACCAACGACGATTGAGCCCGGCGCCCACTGCGGCGACATGCCTCATGCAAGGCCGGGTTCTGCAAGGGACCCGGCCATTTTTGCTGCTGCGGTTTATTTTTGCAGTCAAATAGGCCTCCAGCGCTTGATATATAAGCACTCGTAGCTATATTTTTAATAGCATTTGCTTTTGATAGCTAACACGCTGCGGCTGCGCGGAGGACCGAAGGCCTATACCTGCGAGGCAACTGCGCCCGCAAAGCCGTACTGAAAGCGCCGCGCGAAACGCCTTGCCTGCCGCTGCTGGCACAATTGGACACAGCCCTGTGCGGCGCGCTGGCGCTGCTGGTGGCCCGGGCCTCGCCCCCTGGCGTCGGCGTCCGCGCCGTCCGAACCCCACACTAGATCCCCTGTTGTCCATCATGCGCAAATCTCTTTGGCTCTCTTTGTCCTGTGCGGCCCTGCTCGCCAGTTGTGGCGGCGGCTCCTCCGACGGGGAGGACGTGGGACCGACCCCGGGCGTGCAGCAGTTCCCTGGGGGCGTGTGGGAAGGCACGGTGGGCACCGGCGCAGCGCAGCGGCAGGTGGTGGGCTACATCGATCCGGGCCCGCTGGGGACCGGCGGCGAGTTCTACCTGGCGCGCGAAGCGCCGGGCGCAGCTGGTTTTGATGCGCTGTACGGGCGCCTCAACGTCAACGTCACCGCGGTGCTGGCCACGGGCGTCACCTACCACTCGGTGCAGGACGGCAAATTTGCCACGGGCCTCACCCTGCGCGGCACGGCGTCGAACAGCGGCAAGATCGGGCGCACCGACGGCATCAGCGGCAACTACAGCGACCCGGTGCAGACGGCAGCCGCGTCCGGGGCCGTGGTGCCTATCAAGCTCTCGTACAGCAGCCTCAACTTTCACACTGCGACGGCAAGCCTGATCGAAGGCACCTACCGCGGCACCGGGCTGTTTGGCGGCGGCTGGGTGCTCACCGTCACGCCACAGGGCCAGCTCTCGGGCCGCATTGGCGGCTGCCTGGTGGCGGGCTCGGCCACGCCGCGCGCAGCGGGCTCCCCGCTGTATTCGCTCACACTCAATCTTTCTGGCGACACAACCTCGTGCGGCGCCAGCGGCACCCAGCAGTCCGGCATCGCCGTGCTGCGGTTTGACGCGGCGGGCACGCCCAATGGCATCTGGGCGTTCACGCGCAACGCCACAGGCCCCGACAACACCTACGTCCTCAACGGCATTTCCGACCCGCGCACCGTCACACCACCGTCTGCCACGCCGCTGTCCGTGGCGGGCAACTGGCAGGGCTCGTTCACGCTGCCTGCGGGCGTGATCGGCGACACCTCGGTCTGGGGCAGCGTGCTGCCCGATGGCGGCCTGTTCTTCTATACCAACAGCAGCATCAACCACAACGCGCTGTACGGCCGGCTCATCCGGTATGAGAACAACGCGACCAACAACCGTTTCGTGACCGCCAACGATGGTGTGTTCTTCAACCGCCTGCTGGCCAACACCGGCGCGTACAACGAGTCGGTGCTGATCGACGGCACCTTGCAAAGCACCCCGGGCTCCAGCACCGCCAGCCTGTTCAGCGGCACCTTCAGCTACCCCACACAGCCCGGCGGCGCACCCACGCGATTCAGCGTGACGCCCGACCCGTTGTACGCCCTGCCCAGCGGCAAGGTGCCCAACCCGGCGCTGATCGTCGGCACCTACAAGATGGCGGGCGCGGGCTTTGGCGGTGACACCACGACGCTCACGGTCTTTGCCGATGGCGCCATCACGGGCTTGACCACGAGCGGCTGCGAGGTCGCCGGCAAGCTGCTGGGCGAGCTGGGCAGTGGCTTGAACCTGTACCGCGTCGAGGCCTTCGGTTACCTCAACAGCCCGAACGCGCCGATCACCTGCGGCCTGTCGTCCGGCCCGGCGCAATCGGGTTCGGCAGCCGCGCAATTCGATGCCAACGGCAATGTCGTGGGCTTGCGCATCCTCACGGCGGGCTTGTCGGTGGCGGGCACGCGGGCCCACACCGTGTTTGTGGGCGCCAAGCAGGTGGCGCCTTAATACGCTGGCAGCGCCGGTTGATCCTGCGCAGTGCGGGCCGCAACCGGCGCAAACCATGCAGGATGAGGCGCGGTGGGCTCCACGGATGTGGACCACCCCCCAAAAGAAAAAGCCCGTCGCACTCACTGTGCGACGGGCTTTTTTGATGGGCGCAAAGGATCGAATTTTCGCCGACGGCCCAGGGTTCGAGGGGCGAAAAGCCCCGCGTCCTCAATAGGCGTAAGGCGACCGCAGCGGATTCACCGGGAAGGTCTGCAGGCCGTTGTACGGCTGGAATGCATACCGCACGTAGAGGCCGCCCGCAAACTCGCGGTAGTTGCGTGCGTTGTTGAGCGCCAGGTGCCCTCCGAGGAACACCTGCGGGTGCATCTGGTATTCCATGGCCGCGCCCAGGTTGTAGCCCAGTCCGGTGCGCGACTGGCCCGGGTAGATGGCGGTGGCGCCGGTTTCGCCAAAGGCGAGTGCGTCGCTGGCCGCCTGGACGGCTGTGGCCTGCCGTGAGGGGCTGTTGGGGAAGTACGGCGCTGCGTCTTCCTTGAAGTACTGCACGCCGACCGAGCCCTTGAGCTGGTAGGACAGGCGGCCATTGCGCTGCGCCCATTCGATGGGGATGCCGAATGACACGAACTGTTGCGGACTGAAGTAACCGCCGTGGCCGACGGTGAAGTAGCGCAGGTTGCGCTGGTACGACAGGCCCGAGAAGCTCAGGCCGGCAGTGAGGTCGGCGTTGGACGTGCGGTGCACGTGCCAGTACATGCCGCCGCCCGCTTCAGCGCGCGCATTGCTGCGTACGCGGGTGCCGGTCAGGCCGTGCAGCGAGCCGTAGCCGTATACACCCAGCTCCCCGTCATCCCAGGTCATATCGATGCGCCCGCCGGTGGCCGACACGCCGCCCCAGCGGTCCCCCGTGCGCGCATCGCGGGCGCCGGCGAACGACAGCAGGCTGTCGGTGACGGGGCGGCGCGACAGATCAGCCGCCACGGTGAGGTTGTCGGTGACCGCCATGCGGTACTTCACGCCGGCCGTCACGTCCGACTGGCCAAAGCCGAGCGGGGTGCTGCCGATGTCGGCCTTGAAGCTGCCGCTCTCGTAGCCGACGCTCAGCCCCACGCCGCTGTCGCTCTGCGAGCCAGCGCCACGCTCGGGCATGTCCAGCGCGGTGACGGGGCCCCCGCCAAAGCGGCTGACTGTGCCGTAGGGCGAGCCTGGCGAGCCAGCGCTCACGCCCGTGGGCGTTACGCCCAGCAGCACATGCCCGTCGCCCACGCTCATCTTCAGCTGCACGGGCGCCTGGATTTCGGACAGCTGGCTCATGCCCGCTTCGCCTTGGCGGGCACGTGCGGTGGCGCCCACCGAGAAGCTCGATATCTGGCTCTGCTGCACTTCACGCAGTTCGTCGCGCGCCGTGCGCGGCCGGGTGGGGTCGGGCGCGGTATTGCTCAGGCCAGCGGTGGACCACGCCGACGGTGCTGCAGCGGGCGCCACGCCCATGCGCTGCTGCGGCAGAGGCTGGGGCGCTGCAGCGTAGCCGCCGTACGCCTGTGCCGGCGTGAGGTAGCCGCCAGCGGCAGGCGTCTGCTGCGCCGGTGGTATGTAGGCGGACGCGGCCGCGGGGATTGCGCCATTGCCGGACAACGCTGAAGCGCCAGCCGCGGACCGTGTGGCCACGGGCAACGGCGCTGCATTGCGCGCCGTGGGTGTCGCACGCCGTGTGGCACTGGACGCGGCGGTGGGCGAAGCATCGGCCATCCCTCCCGGGCTTGCAGCCTCGGGGTAATAGCTTGCAGGCGTCATCGGCGCAGCCTGGGAATAGGCCTGCGGCGCTGTGCCAAAACGGCTGGCACCTGCCGGGTCAGGGATGTACAGGCCGGACGGCGCGTTGCTGCGCGCCACTGGCTGGGGCGCATATTGCAGCGGGGTATAGCCGACCGGCGAGCGGACTGCCGTGGTGGCGGTGCTTGGTACCGACAGGCCACCGCCAGCGCGTTGCTGCACTGCCATGCGCTGGGCAAACGGATTGCCCGACCGTGCCGGCCCCGCAGGCACACCGCTGGCCGCCAGCACGGCATCGCGCTGCGAATTTTCTGCGGCGACGGCCGCGGTGAAGAACTCGGTGGCCTTGGAGTTCTTGCCTTGCGCGCGGTAGAGGCGGCCGGCGGCGGTCAACACCTCCGGGTCTCGCGGGGCGCGGACGAGCGCGACCGACAGCAGCGACTCCGCATAACCATAGTCCTTGGCCCCGGTGGCCATGGCGGCGGTCTGCAGGATCAGCGGCACATCGTTGGGCGACTTGTCGAGCAGCCGCGCATACAGGGCCTGCGCTTGCGCGTAGTCGTTGTTGGCGGCGTACATACGGGCCAGCGCTGCCATCGCCTGGGGCTCGTCGGGCTGCTCAGCCAGCAGCGGTGCCAGCGTGTCGTACGCGCCCACCAGATCGCCCGCTTCGCGCAGGCCGTCGGCCTGGCGCACGATGTAGGCGCGGCGGATGTCGCTGAAGCTCTTGCGTTCGCGGTCGCTCATGGGCGCGGTCTGCAGCTGCCGCAGGATGCCTGCGAGCTCCACGTCCTGCTGGGTCTTGAGCAAGGTGGCGGCGTACTGCAGGCGCAGGCCGACATCGGGCCGCGGGGTGCGCGCCAGCACCTGGCGCACCATGCCCAGGGCGCGCTGCGGATCGCCCGCATCGGCGTAGGCCAGCGCCATCGCGCCGAGCAGTTCGGGGTCTTGCGTGGCAAAGGATTCGGCCTGGGCCAGCACGGCCTGTGCTTCGGCTTGCCGGCCCTCCGCTGCCAGGGCGGATGCGGCCGAGGCTTGCACATGCACCCAGACGCGTTTTTGCAGCGCTGCGATATCGCGCGTGCGGTGTTTTTCAGGGATGCGGTCCAGCAGCGCGAGTGCGCCGGGCCAGTCGCCGGCCTCCGAGGCCAACAGTGCACCGGCGTACAGCGCCTCGGGCATGTTGGGGTTGGACAGGAGCAGGCCGTCCATCACGCCGCGCGCTTCGGCCACGGCCCCCATGCGCAGGTACAGCCGCGCCAGGTCCAGTCGCACCCAAGGGCTGGCCGGGTCGTTCAGCAGCGCGTCCTCCAGCGCAGCACGGGCGGCAGCGGTGTCGCCGCGCTCCGTGGCGGCGCGGGCCTGGCCCAACGCCTGCGCGGCACGCAGGCGGCCGAGGGCCCCCACCTTTTCCTGCTGCGAGGGAGAAAGTTTTTCGACCAGCGCAAGCGCCTCAGCCGCCTTGTTGTTCTGCGCGAGCACGCCCACCAGGCCGCGCACGGCATCGGGGTTGTCGGCCTGGCGCGCCAGCACGCGCCGGTAGGCCGCTTCGGCCGCGTCGTACTGCCCGTCTTCGACCAGCAGGTCGGCCAGATCGGTCTGTGCCGTCACCTCAGTGGGGTTCAGGCGCACGGCCTGTTCCAGCGAGCGGCGGGCGGCGGCTGTGTCCCCGCGCTCGCGCTCGGAGGTGGCCTGCTCGACCAGGCTCCAGTAGGTGGCGCTGTCGAGCGCCTGCTTCCAGCGGCTGGCCGAGCCGGCGCGCGAGGCACGCTCCAGCAGCCCGCGGGCGTCGGCAAACCGCTCCTGGCGCAGCCGCAAAATGCCCAGGCCACCCAGCGCGTCGCCGTCGGCCGGGCGCGATTCGAGCACGTTCAAGAAGGCCGCTTCGGCGGCGTCGAGTTCACCATCGTCCAGCGCCTGGAACCCTGCGGTAGTGCGCTGGCGCAGCGGGTCGGCAGTCCGGACCGGGGCGGCCTGGGACTGTTTTTGGAGGGCTTGCGCCTGCACCAGCCGTGTATGCACCGCCGTGTCGCCGGGGTTGGCGCGCAGGAAGTCCTGGTACAGCGGGATGTCGGCCGAGCGGTTGCCGGTCCAGGCCAGCGCCTTGCGCCAGCTTTCTGTCGCGGCCTTGCCCACGTCGGGGCGCCCGGCCAGGCGGGCCAGCTGGGCAATGCCGTCGCGGCGGGTGGCTTCGCGGTAGGTCAGGTGCTGGGCCAGGGCCAGGGCAATCTGCGGATCTTCGGGCGATTCCTGCGCCAGGCGGCTCAGGCCGCGGCGGGCTTCGTCCCAGCCGCCTGCGGTGGCGCCGAGCGTCTGGTAGTACTCCAGCGCCAGCGGGCCCGTGGGCGCACGGTCACCCAGCGCGGCTTGGTAGGTGCTCAGCGCCTGGTTGGCCTGGCCGCTGCGGGCTTGCTGGCGCGCGGTCTCGATCTGGGGTGCGCTGCGCCCGGTGCGGATCGACTCCTGCAGCCGGCCGACCAGCGGGCTGCGAGGGTGCGCCGCCTGCAGCTGGTTCAGGTAGCGCTGTGCGCCCTCGGCGCGCTGGCCGTTCAGCTCAACCAGGGCCATGCCGTAAAGCGCTTGGGCGTTCTGGGGGTTGATGCGCAGCAGTTTTTGCCACGCTTCGCCCGCACGCTGCGTGTCGCCGCGTTCCTGCCAGTACTGCCCCTGGTCCAGCAGGGTCTGCTCGGCCCCGGTCTGGGCCCAGGCGGCAGACGGTGCCATCAGCGAGGCCAGCAGCCCCATGGCCAGTGTGTGGTGATGACGACGTTTGGAGGACATGCCTTCCTTCTCCCTGCGAGGGGCCCCGGCGGTCAACCACCGGGAATATGTTGCGTGATTCGAAAAAGGCCGGGCGACACCGCCCAGCCCCTTCTCAACCCTTGATTACTCTTGTCTCAGTGCTTCTCGCACTCTGCGACTCTCCGCCGTGTTCTCAGCCCTTTTGCTTGAGCCGGCCGCGCGCGCGCGCCCGCAGCGACAGGTACATGATGACCGCCACCAGCATTGCCGCGGATACCCCAAGCAAGATCAAAAGCAGCGGGTTGCGCGACAGGAACCACTGCGCGTACAGCAGCGGCCCGAGCTTGCCCACATAGTAGTTTTTCTCGGCGATCAGGCTGTCGACCTGCTTGCCACGGATCACCGTGGTGCTGCCCTGCACATGCTTGACCGCTTCAGCGTCGAGCAAGGCATCCATGACTTGCGCAAGGCCGGCAGGCTGGTTGCTGGCCACCAGCACCACGCTGCGGCTGCTCTTCAGCGGCGACTCGAACCCGGCAACGAAGGCATCGGTGCTGGCGCTGGAGAACGCGACCTGATTGCGGCGTGTGCGGGTTTCCGACTCTTCCTCAAAACCCCACCAACGCAACACGCGGTGGACGAAATCGGCCATCTGGAAGCTTTTGGCATCGCCCTGCAATGCCGCAGGAATGGCGCTGGCCCACTGCTTGAGCAGTGGCTGTGTGTCTCCACCGGAGGAGATGACCAGCAGGTCCTTGTCGGCCAGGCGGTCCACCTGAGCCGCCTGGGCCACGGTCACGCCCAGCGCCGGGAAGCCGGTGACGCGGCCCATGATGCCCATCAGGCCCAGGTAGGTCCCCACCTCCTGCACACCGAGCTTGTCCGGCATCACCACGGCCGACTCCGACAGGTCGGCCATGCGCGTGAACGGAAAGCCGGCATTGCCAAACGCCGCGAGATCCGGCATCGCCATGAAATGGGGGAAGTGCGAGATGTCGATGGTCGAGTCGGCTTCGACCGAGCCGCGCACGTTGTCGAGCGGCACGTCCTTGCAGGCCCCTTGTTTGACCACGTCATAGAAGTAGTGCATCTGCAGCTGCGACTGGGCCGGCAGCTTGAACAGCGGAATGTGGAACTTCTCGCGCTCCGGGCCCGAGGGTGTCGACGGCAGCACCTTGTTGAGCAGGCGGTCCAGCGTGCCCAACTGCTCATGGTTCACGGCATGCAGCGGCAGGGACTTCAGGAACTGCTGGTTCACGCTGATGTTGAGCGTGGACTTGTCTGCATTGGGGCGCGGCGTGTACCGGTAGCGCAGGTCCACCGGAATGCCGTTCTGGCGCCACGCGAACAGGTCGGGCGGCAGGAAGAAGTTGACGCGGATCAGGTCGGGCGCGTAGCCGGACACATTGAGCGTCTGGGCTTCGACCAGCTCGCCAAACTTCACCGGCCGGTCGTTGGCCAACCAGTTGGGCGCGTCGTACGGCTTGCGGGGCTTGAGCTCGGTCACCTCGGTAATCCGCGCAATCGGGCCGGACAGCGCGGAGGAGCCCACGGCCAGGGCCTTGGCGGCCACTGCCAGTTCGGCCTCGTCACGCCCCATGACCAAAAGCAGCTTGCCATTGCGGTCCGCCGGGTGGCTGACCACGGCCACCGTGGGGCCCTGGATGTCGGGCAGCGTGAGGCCCGCGGGTGCCTTCGCCCGGCCGGCCACCATCACCACCGCGTTGCCACGGGCCGGCAGTTCGCCGATCAAGGATGGGAACTTCGCGCCGCGGAAACCGGCCAGCGCGCCAAACCACGACGACATCGTGCCCGCGGCCTGCAACGTGCCCGGATTGGGCGAACTGTTAAACACGATGGGCAGTTCCAGTGGCCGCACGTCGCGCCGGTCAAAGAACGGCTGGGGCAGCAGCGCCAGGTCGTTGGTCTGCGCGATGGGCGCGACCGTCAGCTCCAGCACACTGTCGTTGCCCACGTTGGCCCACAGGCTGGAGTGCAGTGGGTCCTCGCACTCCATGGTGTAGTGGCCGATGAGCTGCAGGTTCAGCCGGTTGAACTCGGTGATGAGGCGCGGGGGGATGACGATTTCGCGCTGCAGGTTCTCACCCGCCTGCTGCGTGGTCACCGGGATCGTCGCGGCCACCTGCTCGTTCACCATCACCTTGATATGGGACAGGCTGGTGATCAGTGCTGGCGAGTACGAGTAGTTCAGCTTCAGGCGGGCACCGGTAACCACCTCGTCGTTGCGCACGCTGAAGGCCACGCCGCTGGTGCCGTCCACCCCGCGCAATTGCAGCGGGAACAAGGCGCCCAGATCCTTGAAGCTGGTGCGGTGCACGCGCACACCGCTCTCGGCCGGGGTCGCGCCCGTTGCCGTCTCGCCTGGGGCCGCTGCCGCAGGTGCGGGGGCTGCAGCGAGTTGCGAAACAGGCACGGCCGTCCCTGCCAATACCAAGGCCAGCATGGCAGGCAGCATGCGCTGGCGCGGCAGCCGCGCTGTCGGATGTTTTTTGGAAATCATCGTGTGGAATCTCAGGAAACAGGGAAAGGCTTAGCGGGGTTTCAGGGACTTGATGGCGGACGCCGCGAGCTGCCCGACACCGCGCACCCCGATCACGATCACGCTCTTGAGCGAGCGCAGCGGCTTGTCGCGCTGGCCCGTGCCCCAGCTGGAAATCCAGGCGTCGGCCCGCGCAAAGGTGAGCGACGCGAGCTCGGCCTGCTGGTGCAGGCTCAGGTTGTCAAACTTGACGCCCAGGCGCCCGTTGCCGCTGAACGTGACGATGGCCGGGAAGACACCTTCTTCCTCGGACCGGAACAGCGACACCGACAGCCGGCTGCCCATGGGAACGTTCGTGTCCGCCGGCACCGCCAGCCCCAGGCCATGCTGCGAGAAGTCTTCGGTCTTGCACACCAGCGTGCGCCCGTTTTCAAAACGGATCACCGCCGGCTGCGAAGCCGCCACACGGGGCGTGCCGCGAATCTGGCGGGTTTCGCTGGCCACCGCCACGCTGGCCCCCAGCAGGATGACGTTGTAGACGGTCCAGATCATGTTGATGACCAGCGTCGTGCTTTCGTCCCCAACGGACGAGAACAGCTTCCAGATGCCCACCGACAGCCCCACCAGGTTGATGAGCAGCAGCACGACATACGGCCGCGCGATGGTCCAGTCGAAGTACGCCTTCTCGATCACCCCGCCCTTGGCCGTCACGTTGAACTTGCCCAGCTTGGGGTTGATGAAGGCCACGATCACCGGGCGCATGATGTACCAGGCCAGTACGGACTCGTACACCTCGTTCCAGAACGAATGCCGAAAGCGCCCCTGGATGCGCGAGTTGGTCACGCTGGCGTGCGCCAGGTGGGGCAAGGCATAGGCGGTGATCATCAGCGCGGTGGCCTGGAAGACCTGGGCGCCGAAGAACAGGTAGGCCAGCGGCGCCGTCAGAAACACCAGCCGCGGCAGGCCGTAGAAGAAGTGCAGCATCGCGTTGAGGTAGCACAGCCGCTGGCCAAAGTGCAGGCCCTTGCCGAACAGCGGGTTGTCTGTGCGCGCAATCTGCGCCATGCCCCGGGCCCAGCGAATGCGCTGGCCCACGTGGCCAGAAAGACTCTCGGTGGCCAGGCCTGCCGCCTGGGGGACTTCAAGGTAGGCGGTGTTGTAGCCCAGGCGGCTGAGCTTGAGGGCGGTGTGCGCGTCTTCGGTCACGGTCTCCACCGCGATGCCGCCTACTTCCAATAGCTCCTTGCGGCGGATGATGGCGCAGGAGCCGCAGAAGAACGCCGCATTCCACAGGTCGTTGCCGTCCTGCACGATGCCGTAGAAGAGCTCGCCTTCGTTGGGCATGCGGTGGAAGGTATCAAGGTTGCGCTCGAACGGGTCGGGCGAGAAGAACACGTGCGGCGTCTGCAGCATCACCAGGTTCTTGTCCTTGAAGAACCAGCCCATGCAGACCTGCAGGAAGGAGCGCGTGGGGATGTGGTCGCAGTCGAAGATCGCGATGTATTCGGAGTGCGTGACCTTCAGCGCCGCGTTGATGTTGCCGGCCTTGGCGTGGTGGTTGTTGTCGCGAACCAGATAGCCCACGCCCAGTTCTTCGCAGAACTCGCGGAACTCGGCGCGGCGGCCGTCGTCAAGCACGTACACATGGAGCCGGTCCGCAGGCCAGTCGAGGCTCATGGCCGAAAACACGGTCTGGCGCACCACTTCCAGCGGCTCGTTGTACGAGGGGATGAACACATCCACGCTGGGCCAGGTGTCCACGTCCGCAGGCATGGGGACCGGGCGGCGCTGCAACGGCCACGCGGTCTGAAAGTACCCGATGAGCAGCACGGCGAACGCGTACAACTCGGCCAGCACCAGCCCGTAGCCAAACGCCGCATCGAGCAGATTGGTGAAGCCGATGGTGTCGGTAAAGCGCCAGTAGATATAGCGCGACGACGCCGAGATCGACAGCACGATCATCGCCAGCGTCGACAAGCGGCCGGGGGTCTTGCTCAGCAGCAGCGCAGCGCCGAACGAACCGAGCGAAAAGAGGACCTGGCCCTGCAGGTCCAGCGGGACGCTGATGACCAGGCCCATCAGCATGGCACTGAACACCACCGCCGCCACCCGGGCCAGTGGATGCTGCCAGAGCTCCCAGCCGGTGATGGCATGCACCACGGTGCGCCAGTGCGCCTGGGGGCTGTGTGAGTCGGCGTCGGCGACTTCGTCGGCCTGGGGACGCTGGTCCACGCTCATGGAACGGCTCCCGTCAGCGGCAGGCCCAGGCGCTGGGCGAGCACCCGCGCGCATTTGCGCAGGTCATCGGCAGCCTGGCCGTGTACGTCGTAGTCCTGCAGGCCCTGCTCGTAGGCCAACGCCTCGCGCACGGCCTGGTCTTCATGGATCACGCCAATCAGGCGCTCGCCCAGGCTGTCATGCATCACGCGCGTGATGTCCTTGGACAACTGCCTGGCGGAGTCGGCCTGGTTCAGCACGTAGACGGCTTCTGCAAAATCAGGGCGTGGCGCGCAATACGTGTGCACCAGGCGCTGCATGAGGGCCAGCGATGCATAAGACGCCGCGTCCGGCAGGCTGACGATGACGACCACCTGGGCCGCTGTCAATGCCTGCTGCATGTAGACCGACGGTCCGGGCGGCGTATCGATCAGCACTACCGCATCGGGCGGCAGGCCCAGGCCCTCCAACTGACGCACCAGCCAGTCAGGGTGCGCATCCAGATGGCGCTCGAAAGCCACGCGGTCGGACTCGTTGACCACTCCATAGGGCAGCACATGCACGCCTGAAGGGCTTTGGACGCAGACCGAACTCCAGCCATCCCCTGCCAGGCTTGCGCGGGACACACCCGACAGCGAGCGGGGATCCACGCCAAAGTGCAGGCCCAGCGCGTTCTGCGGGTCCATATCGACGACCAGCAGGGTCGCCACGCCCTGGCGCCCCAGGGCAGTGGCCAGGTTGGCTGTCAGGGTGGTCTTGCCCACGCCGCCTTTGGCCGAAACGATGGCAATCACTTTCATGAATGGCCCTTGCGCGGTTGCCAGGGTGCTGGCGGGGGCGCGGTCTCAGCGGGTGCTGATGCGCCTCCCAGGCGAGCAAAAACCGAGGGCAGATCGACCGGCAGCGCGGCTGGCTGCGTGGCGGCCGGGTCCGACTGCACGGGCGTGGCCGCTGCGCGGAGTCCCGCCAGTCCGGCCAGAGGCGAACGGGCAGACAGTGCGGCCGACGGGGGCTGGCGGTCGGCGACGGGCATAGTTGTGGGTGCAGGTGTCGGCACCACGGCAGGTGCGGGGGCCACGCTGACTGCGGGTGCAGGGGATACAGCCGCAGGAATGTCGGCAGCCAGCGGCGCGCTGCGCTGCGCCCAGCCTGTGGGCTCGGTCTGAACAGGGGCCGGACCCTGAGGATGGGGGTTCACCGTGGCCAGGGTGGGGCCCGCACGGCGGTCCACTGCGGGCACGTCGTCGCCCACGGCGCCGCGGACGGCGGACACCAGAGGCCAGCGCTCACCCGAGAGCTTGTGCTCCTGCTTGCGCGCCAACTCCAGATAGGGGTCGGCCTTGCCACCGAACTGCTGAAAGAGATTCACGATGTCGTCTGAGTGCTTCATGGGTCACCGCCAAAACTAAAAAATCAGGTACCCCAGGAGCTCAGCGCGCCAACTGAAGATGCACACTGCCCCAGGCATCGCCGGGCGCGGCCTCGCTCACCTTGAGCTGGCCCGCGCCGGCCTGCTCGAACCAGACTTGGTACACACCTTCGAGGAACCCGCCCGACCATTGCGCGTGGTTGGGCCCAAAGGCAGCAGATACGGGCGAAACGCTGTGTTGGATGTCGACATGCGCAACTTCTTGGGAGAGGCGAACCCAGCCCCAGTCGATGCGTTCCCAGACCTGCGTCATGTGGCCCTGCAGCTCATCCAGCGTGGCGCATGCGGGCAGCGGGTGGTCGGCGGCGAACCGGGCGCCCACCCGTGCCATCAGCGCGCGCAGGTCCTCGGGGGGCAGCGCCGCCGCGAACTCTGCCGACAGAGCCTGGAAAAACCCCCGCCATTGCGCGGCGCACTGTTGCTGGGCGAGGTGCTGGATGATTTCAGGGCTTGTGGGCAGGGAGGCGGTGTGAGACATGGCGTGCAAAAGCAAGCATCGGGCCCGCATCAGCGGCCGTCGCGAGTGAATTCAGAGATGGAACCCCCGCATCGGCTGATACAAGTAGTTTCAAACAGGAGTCAGAATTTTAGAAGGCCCACCCCAAAAGATCGATTTCCCAACTGCAAACCAAAGGTCAACTTTGTTCAACTGCAGCGGATGGGGCCCACTTTGTGGACGTCACGCCACATGGGCCCAAGATTCAACTATTGAGCAAGTCTATTGATAGCTGAAAACTATGAAAAAGGCTGTGTTTATCCCCAATCTCATCGCCAGACCTCAAAGACAGTTGTGTCAGTGTGTCGCGCTCAGGATGACCCCGCCGCCCAGACACACGTCCCCGTCGTACAACACCGCACTCTGGCCGGGTGTGACGGCCCATTGCGCTTGAGGGAACTGGAGTTCGAACCCCGCACCCTCGGCACTCGTGATGTCGCACGCCGCGTCTTGCTGCCGATAGCGGGTCTTGGCACCGTAGACGCCGGGCGCCGGCGGCTGGCCAGAGGTCCAGCTGGCGTCCTGCGCCACCAAGGCCTGGGACAACAACCACGGGTGGTCGTGCCCCTGCACCACGCGCAGCGTGTTCTTCTCCAGCTCCTTGCGCGCCACAAACCAGGGGGCGTGCTCGCCCCCGCCGCGCTGGGCGCCTTTTTCCTTGATGCCGCCAATGCCCAGGCCCTGCCGTTGGCCCAGGGTGTAGAAGCTCAGACCCACATGCGTGCCCACGGTGCGCCCCCGGTCGTCCTGGATGGGCCCGGGCGCATGGCTGATGTAGCGGTTCAGGAACTCCCGAAACGGCCGCTCGCCGATGAAGCAGATGCCGGTGGAATCCTTCTTCTTGGCATTGGGCAGGCCGATCTCTTCGGCAATGCGGCGCACCTCGGTCTTGTGCAACTCGCCCACCGGGAACAGCGTCTTGGACAGCTGGGCCTGGTTCAGGCGGTGCAAAAAGTAGCTCTGGTCCTTGGACGGGTCGAGCCCCTTGAGCAGCTCGAAAAGGCCGGTGGCTGCGTTCTGGCGCACGCGTGCGTAATGCCCCGTCGCGATTTTCTCGGCGCCCAAGCGCATGGCATGGTCGAGAAAGGCCTTGAACTTGATCTCGGCGTTGCACAGCACATCGGGGTTGGGTGTGCGGCCGGCCTGGTATTCGCGCAGAAACTCGGCGAACACCCGGTCCTTGTAGTCGGCCGCGAAGTTGACGTGTTCGATCTCGATACCCAGCACGTCGGCCACGGCGGCGGCGTCCACGAAGTCGATGTTGGACGAGCAGTACTCGCTGTCGTCGTCGTCTTCCCAGTTCTTCATGAAGATGCCGACCACCTCGTGGCCCTGCTGTTTGAGCAGGTGGGCGGTGACGGCGGAGTCCACGCCGCCCGAGAGGCCTACGACAACGCGGTGTTTGGTATGGGCAGTCATTGCCTCGA
Organism: Acidovorax sp.; assembly: GCA_004210805.1. Classification (GTDB taxonomy): domain Bacteria; phylum Pseudomonadota; class Gammaproteobacteria; order Burkholderiales; family Burkholderiaceae_C; genus Acidovorax. The sequence goes on along the minus strand of SDXZ01000005.1, from coordinate 15,201 downwards.
TTGTATTTTTTTGCCGCAGCCGCCTTGAGGCTGAGGATGAGATGCCCGCGACCTGGGCAGACTACTGAACCGCCCGACCCCGGTGCTTTACGCAGTGGACACCTTGGGAAACAAACTGTTGCGCCTCGGGCGCGAGAATTTCACGCATGAATTCCGCAGCAGTTGCCTTGAACCGATTCGGCCTCGGCGCCCGGCCCGACGAGCCGGTGCCGGCCGACCCGCAGCGCTGGCTGCTGGCGCAATTCGCACCGTACGACCCGCTGCCCGCGCCCTGGAAGCCTGTGTCCCGAACGCCGGCCCTGGTGGACGCATGGCTCGCTCAGCAACGTGCGGTGCGGCAGGCGCCTGAAGGCCAGCGCGCTGGCATCCGTGAGGCCTACCTGCGCAGTAGCCGCGAGGAATACGTGGCAGCGGCCAGCGCCCGCGCCACCAGTGCGCTGCAGACATCCACGCCGTTTGTTGAGCGGCTGGTGCATTTCTGGTCCAACCACTTTGCCGTGTCGGTGGACAAGCTGCTGGTGGTCGGTCTGGCCGGTGGATTTGAAGCAGACGCCATCCGCCCCCATGTGCTCGGACGTTTCGAAGACCTGTTGCTCGCCGCTGTGCGCCACCCCGCAATGCTGCTCTACCTGGACCAGGCGCAATCCATCGGACCGACAAGCCGCGCAGGCGAACGTGCGCAAGACCGGCAGCCGTTGCGCAGGCGGGGCCTCAACGAAAACCTGGCACGGGAAATCCTGGAGCTGCACACGCTCGGGGTGCGCAGCGGCTACACCCAGGAGGATGTGACGGAGTTTGCGCGCGCGCTCACGGGCTGGACGCTGCCCGCCGATGACAGCGCAGCCGGCGCCTCCGGGACCTTCCGGTTTGCGCCGGCCCTGCACGAGCCGGGGCCCCGAACGGTGCTCGGCCGCAGTTTTGCCGAAGGCGGCGAGCAGCAGGCCCGCGACATCCTTCACCATCTCGCGACGTCACCAGCCACCGCTCGGCACATCGCAAGAAAGCTCGCGCGCCATTTCGTGGCCGACGATCCGCCGCGCGCGCTGGTGGAGCGGTTGGCAGCCACCTTCTCGCGCACGGGTGGCGACCTGCCCAGCCTGTACCGCGAGCTGGTCGTGGCACCAGAGGCATGGCAGCCTGGGGGCGCCAAGTTCAAGTCACCTTGGGACTGGGCCATTTCGACCTACCGGGCCTTGGGGCGCAGCGAGGTGACAACGGGCCTGATGAACCAGCTCGGCCAGCCGGTATGGCGGCCCGGCTCCCCCGCGGGCTACGACGACGGCACCGCGACCTGGGCCGCGCCGGACGCGCTGCTGCGGCGTGTCGAGGTGGCGCAGCGCATCGCCACGCAGGCGGGCAACGCCGTCGACGCGCGGGCGCTCGCGCCGCGTTTGTTGCCCGGCGGCGCGTTGACCGAGGCAACAGCTGCCGCAATCGCCCGCGCCGAAAGCGGCAGCACGGCGCTGGCCCTGTTGCTGGTCTCGCCCGAGTTCTTGAGGAGATAACCGACATGAGCCTGGACCGACGCCACTTCCTGGGAACCACCACGCTGCTGGCGGCACCGCGCATTCTGTTCGCGCAGGCCGCTACCGAGCGGCGCTTCATCTTCATCATCCAGCGCGGCGCAGCGGACGGCTTGAACACCGTCATTCCATATGCAGAGCCAGCGTACGCCAGCGCCCGCGGCGCGTTGGCCATCGACAGCGCGAGCGCGCTGAAGCTGGACGGAAGCTTCGCCCTGCACCCGTCGCTGGCCCATCTCCATGCGCTGTATGGCGCCGGCCAGGCGAGCTTCTTCCACGCCGTGGCGTCGCCGTACCGCGACCGTTCGCATTTCGACGGGCAGAACGTGCTGGAGACCGGCGGCAACGCGCCCTACCAGATCAAGGACGGCTGGATGAACCGGCTGCTGGGCGTGCTGCCGCGTGCCGTAAAACCTGCGGTGGCCTTCTCGCCGGGGGTGCCGCTGGCGCTGCGCGGCGCGGTCGAGGTCACGTCGTATGCGCCTTCGGCGCTGCCACAGGCCAACGAGGACCTGATGATGCGGGTGGGCCAGCTGTACGCCAACGACGGGCAGCTCCATGCCCTGTGGTCCTCCGCACTGGAGGCGCGCGGCATGGCTGGCGGGATGGAGGGTGGTGCACGCCGGCAGGATGCGGCAGCGCTGGGCCGCATGGCGGCGGGCTTCCTTGCGCGCAGCGACGGCCCACGCGTCGCCATGATCGAGACAGATGGCTGGGACACGCACAGCGGCCAGAACGCGCGCCTGGCCAACCAGCTGCGGGGCCTCGACAGCCTGATTGCCGGGCTGCAGGAGGGGCTGGGCCCTGTGTGGGCGCACACCGTGGTGCTGGTGGCGACCGAGTTTGGCCGCACGGTGGCAGCCAACGGGACGGGCGGCACCGACCACGGCACGGGCGCGGTGGCCATGGTGGTCGGGGGCGCGGTGCAGGGGGGCCGCACCGTGGCCGATTGGCCAGGCCTTGCGCCCGCGGCCCTGCTGGATGGGCGCGATCTCCGACCCACGATGGCCTTGGACGCGCTGGTGGCTGCGGCTTGCTCCGAGAGCTTTGGAGTGGATCCGGAACGGCTGCACCGTGTGCTGTTCCCGCACGGGACACCCGCCAAGGCGTTCACGAAGCTGTTGCGCACGTGAGGTGGCTGTACTCGCCCGGATGGATCGTACGAAAAGGCCTGACGCCCGGAAGAGAAATGATGCCCACGCAGGTTGATAACAAGCGCTGCTCGGTGGTCAATCCGGTGTTCGCGCAGTGGCACCACGCGGCGAAAATCCGAACCGTTCGCTGCTGGCCTTTGATGCCTCCAGCAGCCACGCCGTGAATTGCGCCACATCTTCGTTCCCGGCCAGCGCCGCACGGCTGCACAGGAAGTAGCCGCGGCCTGTGTTCACGGCCGGGCCGAACGGCAGCACCAGTTGGCCCGAGGCCAGTTCGGCCTCGATCAGCAACGGCTGAATCACGGTCACCCCCATGCCCGCGCAGGCAGCAACGATCAGGTTGTTGCCCAAGTCGAACCCCGGGCCCAACGCGAGGGGAAGGTCCACGCCCCCGGCCTTTTGCAACCACAGCGCCCAGTTGCCGGGAAAGTTGATGTGCTGCAGCAGCGTTGCCTTGAGCAGATCATGGGGCTGGCGCAGGCGCGCCGCGATGTCGGGGGTGCAAGCCGGCTGGATCTCCCGCCCCAGCAGGTAACGCGCACGCACGCCGCGCGGCCAGGCCCGGGATGGGCGCTTCACATCGATCCACAAGTCCACGTCATCGCGCGTGAAGTCCTCATCGTGGTGAAACGGCCGCAACTCGATATCGATGTGGGGGTGCCGTGCGCGAAACTGCCCCAGCCGGGGTACCAGCCAGCGTGTGGCCAATGTGGGCACCACGCTCACGCGCAGCCTGCGTTTCGCCCTGCGCACGCCGAACTGGCTCACGGCCGTCTCGAGCCCCGCCACATGGGCTTCTACCAGCACCTGAAACTCTCGGCCCCGTGCCGTGGGCAACACGCGCGGGCCAGAGCGATCCAGCAGCGTGCATTCCAGCCGCTGCTCCAGGCGCTGTACGGCCCGGCTCACGGCCGCCTGGGTCACAAAGAGCACACCCGCCGCCTGCCGAAAACTGCCCAGCTGGCAGACCGCCAGAAAGGCGTGCAACTCGGGCAGGGAGGGGGATTTGAACTGCATGGACTGATTACATCCGGTTATCAGCGCTGATCAAATTGTCGTTTGCCCGCACGCACCGGGCTCCCTACGCTTGGCCTATCTGTTCTCCCGTCCAAGCCAAGAACGCCATGCAACTTTCCGACCCTCTTTTGCCCGCAGCACCTGTCCAGGTGCTCCACCCACAGACCGATACAGCCCTTGCGCTGGTCTGCGACTCGCCACACAGCGGAACCGACTACCCCGCGGATTTTGGCTATGCCGTGGCCACCGCCGACCTGCGCAGGTGCGAAGACACCCACGTGCACTGGCTGTGGGATGCCGTGCCGCGCGTGGGCGGCACCTTGGTGCACGCCACCTTCCCGCGCAGCTACATCGACCCCAACCGCGATGAGCAGGACATCGACCCCGCCATGCTGGCCGACGCCTGGCCGGGCGCCACCACCCCCACCGCGCGGACGCTGGAGCTGGGCATGGGTCTCGTCCCCAGCCATACCCCGACCCACCAGCCCATCTACGTACGCCGGCTGTCTGCGCAAGAGGTGGCGCACCGCATCGCACATTACTGGCGCCCCTACCGGCGTGCGGTGGCGCAGGCGCTGGAGGCTGCGGCCCCGCGGGGCCCCCGCTGGCATTTGAACCTGCATTCCATGCCCAGCAACGCTTACGAGCGTCTTGGCCGTGTGGCCCCGGGCCCGCTGGCCGACGTGGTGCTGGGCGACTTGCACGGGCGCAGCTGCAGCGGCGCTTTCACCCAGTGTGTCGCCCAGGCCTTTCGCCAACGGGGCTATAGCGTGGCCATCAACGACCCCTACGCGGGGCAAGACCTGCTGCGCGAATTCGGCGCGCCTTTGCAGGGGCATGAAAGCCTGCAGATCGAAATCAACCGTGCGATCTACCTGGACGAACACACGCGCGAACTGCTGCCCCGCGCAAGCCGCGTGCGCGAAGACATCGCCGACCTGCTGCACGACATTGCCATCTACATCCGCAGCGCCTGCCCCACCCACCCCTGACAGCCACACCAAGGACCGACCATGCCCATCCCCCTGAACCGCCGCCGCTTTATGGCCGCCACCAGCGCCGTGACGGGCGCCATGGCCCTGCCCGCCCTGGGCCAGACGCCGGACCGCTATCCCTCACGCGCGATCACGCTGGTGGTGCCGTTTCCCCCCGGCGGCTCGGCAGACAACTCCGCACGGGCCATGGCCGACAGGCTGGGCCGGGTGCTGGGGCAAACCGTGATTGTCGAAAACAAAGGCGGCGCTGGCGGCACCATCGGCTCCACCCAGGTGGCCAAGGCACCACCCGATGGCTACACGCTGATCCTGACCTCGCAGACCACCCACGTGATCAATCCCGCGCTGGCGCCCAGCCTGCCCTATGACGCCGTCAACGACTTCGCGCCGATTACGCTCATCGATCGCCTGGCCAACGTGCTTTTGGTCACCCCTGGCCTGCCGGTCAAGACCTTCGCCGAGTTCGTAAAGTACGTCAAAGACAACCCGGGCAAGCTGAACTACGCCTCGTCAGGCAATGGCTCGCTGGCGTACCTGAGCATGGAGCTGCTCAAGGCCAAGCTGGGGCTGGCGATCACCCACATCCCGTACCGGGGCGCAGGCCCCGCGCTCACCGACCTGCAAGCGGGCCAGGTGCACATGACCTGGAACAACCTGTCGTCCAACCTCAACATGGTGCAGACCGGCCGCCTGCGTGCGCTGGCGGTGGCGTCACCGATCCGCGCGCCCCAGCTGCCCGAGGTACCGACGTTTGACGAGCTGAAACTGCCGGAGTTGAACCTCACGTCGTGGACGGGCCTGGCAGCGCCCGCGAAGACGCCCGAATTGATCATTGCGCAGCTCTACGAAGCGATGCGCACCGTGCTGCGCGACCCGCAAACACTCAAGGCGTGGAACGAACGTGGCGCCATGCTTCCCGAAACCGTCAAGCCCGCCGAATTCCGCAAGGAGATCCAGCAGCGCATCCAGTTCTACAAGAACATCGTCAAGACCCACAAGATCGCAGTAGACCAGTAGCCGTCCTTTGCGGGCGCCTTACTGCCCTACTGCGCGGCAGGCTCGGTCACCGAGATGTCGGTATGCACCAGCGAGAGCGGAAAACGCTGGCCTGCCAGGTAGTCCTCCAGGCAGGCCAGCAGCAGCGGGCTGCGGTGGCGTTCCGGGCAGGCGCGGATCTCGTCGGGCGTCATCCACACCGTGCGCACGATGCCGGCATCCAGCGAGCGCCAGTCGTGGTGCGTGCCGAGCGTGCCCGCGAACGCAAAGCGCATGTAAGTGATGTCGTCGCCAGTGCGGGTCTTGGTGAATCGGTTCAGATACACACCCACCAGGGCCGTGGGCTCGAAGTCGTGGGCCGTTTCCTCCAGCACTTCGCGCGCGCAAGCTTGGATGGGCGACTCTCCAGGGTCCAGGTGGCCGGCGGGGTTGTTCAGCTTGAGGCCGTCGGTGGTCTCTTCCTCGACCAGCAGAAAGCGGCCTTCGCGCTCGACGAGCGCGGCCACGGTGACGTTGGGTTTCCAGCGGTGGGGCATGGCGCGCATTATGACGAGGGGCCATGACGCGTGCAGTCACCGCGTGGCTCACGCCCCGTCGGCGCAGCTTTGCTCAGATCAACGCCGTACCGCAGAACCTGCAGACGCGGATGCAGGCACCGCCCCAGCGGGCGCGGGCCGCAGCACCAGCCACAGCGCCAGTGCGATCAGCACGCCACCTGCCGCATGGGCCAGCGTGGCCACCTCGCCGAGCACCAGCCAGCCCCAGGCCACGCCAAACAGCGGGATCAAAAAAGTCACGGTGAGTGCCTTGACCGGCCCCACGTCGGCAATGAGCCGAAAGTACAGCACATAGGCCAGCGATGTGCACAAGAGACCCAGTGCGAGCATGGCGCCCCACACCGTGGGGCCGGCCGAGAGCCACGCGGCCGCCGGGCGATGCGCCGCCTCCCACAGCGCAAACGGCGCAAGGGCCAGCACCGCGCCCCATTGGCTGCCCAGCGCGACCAGGCGGCTGTCCAGCCCGCCGCGCTGGGTGATCCAGCGCCGCGTGAGGAAGCCCGAGAGGCCGTAGCACGCCGTGGCCACCAGGCATGCGGCGATGCCGCCCAGCACTGGCGCGGTCAGCGCCACGGGCCCTGCCTGCGCCAGCACCGCCACCCCCGCCATGCCCAGCAGCACACCGCCCACGCGGGCCGCTGTGATGCGCTCGCCAAACGCCAGCGCGCCAATCACCACGGCCATGAGCGGCGTGGTGGCGTTGAGGATGGCGCTGTACCCCGCGGGCAGCACCTGCGCCGCGAGCGCAAACATCAAAAAAGGGATGCCCGAATTAAAGACGCCCAGCACCAGCGCAGCGCCGAGCTTGCCCTGGTATGCGGGCCGCAGCCGCACCACGGCCAACAGCGCCAGCAGCCCGGCGGCCCCCAGCACCACGCGGCCAAACGCGGTGGGCACCGCGCCCCACACCGCCGCGGCAATGCGCATGAACAAAAAGCTGCCACCCCACAGGGCAGCCAGGGCGATGAAACGAAGCAGGCTGGGTAAATTCATGCGCCCATCTTCGGCGTCGCAAAGAGCTGCGGCAAACCATTTATCCTCACCCGCTGTTTAGCCACGCTATACGTTTGCCATGCGCTTGCCACCGCTGATTGCCATCCGGTTCTTTGAAGCCACTGCGCGCCACGCCAGCGTGCGGCGCGCGGCCGAGGAGCTGCACGTCACCCCTGGGGCTGTCTCTCAACAGGTGCGCAAGCTTGAAGCTTTTCTGGGCTGCGCACTGTTTGAGCGGCAAGCCCGCGGCCTCACGCTCACGGCCGCCGGGCGCGACTACCAGGCCGCCTGTGCCGAGGGGCTGGCCGTGATCGGCCACGCCACCTCGCGCATCGCAGCCACTCAGCGCCGCCAGGCCGTGCTGGTGAGCTGCACGCCGGGTTTCGCCGTGCAATGGCTGGTGCCGCGCCGCACGGCTTTTTGCAACAACACCCCGACATGGATGTGCACGTGGGCAGCACCAACCGCGCGGTGGACCTGGCGGCCGAGGGCGTGCATTTTGCGGTGCGCCACGGGCAGGGCGCCTACCCGGGCCTGCAGGCCGAGGTGCTGGTGGCCGACGACCTGGTGCCCGTGTGCAGCCCGCGCCTGCTGGCACCACGCCGCACGGCGCGCGTGACCGACATCACCAGTGCCCGGCTGCTGCACGACGAACACCGCGGCGACTGGCGCCTGTGGTGCAAGGCGCATGGCGTGGCGGGCGTGGATGGCGACGGCGGCATCGTGTTGGCCCACAACGCCGCGATCGAGGCCGCAGTGGCCGGCCGGGGATTTGCGCTGGTGCGTCGCGCGCTGGTGCAGCAGGAACTGGATGCGCGCGAACTGGTGGCCGTGCATTGCAAACCCCTGCCGACACCGCTTGCCTACCGCCTTGTGTACCGCCCTGAAGCCCTGATTGACCCCGCGCTGCGGCGCTTTCGCGACTGGATCATTGCGCAACGCAGCAGTGGCTAGGGGCCGTGGTGGCCGCTATGCGTCAAGCGTTCGCGCCATGTACACCGCTCTATCACCATAGCCCGCCAGCCGTGCCTGCTGCACCGCATCGGCCAGCGGCTGCGCGGTGTAGCCGTGGCGCTGCCAGTAGGCTTCTGAGCCCTGCACCGACACCAGCGCCGTGTGCTGGAGGCCTTCTGCCTGCGCCTGGCTCCACATCGGCTCCAGCAGCGCCCGCGCAAAGCCCTGGCCCGCGCAATCGGGGCGCACTGCGAGGTCGTGCAGGTAGAGCGTGTCGGCGTGTGGCGTGGCCTCAAAGTCGCCGTGCAGCGGCGTCACCTTGCCCCGCACCGACCGGTAGGCCGCCAGGTACGCGCAGACCACGCCTGCGCGCTCGAGCACCAGCGAGCAATGGGCCGGGCTGGCCAGGCGGCGCGCGAAGACCTCGGCGCTCTCTACAAAACCTTCGCCGTAGCAGGCCAGCTGCACCGCGAGCAGGCCCGGCAAGTCGGACACGGTGAGCGGGCGGACAACGGGTGGGAGGGAATGCATCGCAGCCAAGGTGTTCATCAATTTGTCGGCCCGAATGATAGGCAAGGGCACGGCCCATGACCTGCGAGGTTATCGACGGTGCGCAGGGGCCTCGGAACAATAACCCCCAGCCGCCCGCAACGTTGCAGACGGCCCCGTCCCACCCACAGGAGCCTTGCCATGAACACCGTTGAAACAGCAGCACATTCCACCACCCTCCCCACCGCCGCAACCGCCGCGCCTGAGCTGGCCGCGCGCTACATCGCCGCCTGGAACGCCAGCGAAGGCGCGCAGCGCGACCACCTCGTGCGCAGCACGTTCAGCAGTGACGTGCAATACCGCGACCCGATGATGGAAGGCCAGGGCCATGAGGGCTTGGCCGCACTGATCGCCGGGGCGCAGCAGCGGTTTGCGGGCCACCGCTTCACGCTGCTGGGCACGCCCGAGGGGCACCATGATGTCGTGCGCTTTTCGTGGGCCCTGGCGGCCGAGGGCGCCGAGCCGGTGGCGCGTGGCACCGACGTGGCCGAACTGGATGCGCACGGCCGCATGCGGCGGGTGACGGGTTTCCTGGACTACGTCGCAGGGGCTTGAGCCAGGTTCTTCATTCGGGGTTCCTCATCGCGCAGCGCTGCGCGGAGCCCGCCGACCTTGCACCTCGCGCGCCCGAGCTTGCGGTGCGGCCCGGGAACTTACTTCAACGTCGGCGGCTGCACGAAGTCATCGAGCGACAGGCCCTTCTCTTTCAGCAGCGCCTCCAGCACGGGCTGCAGGCGGCCCAGGCTTTCCTGCACGGCCTCGCGCACGGTGTCCACCACCACCTGCGTGCTGCGCTCAATCTCGATGTTCAGGCGGTCGCCCACCTGCTTGTTCTCGAACACCGTGGCGCGGCGTGTCTCGGGGATCATCCAGATCTCGAACCAGCCCTCTTGCCGGTTCACTTCGGCCACCGTCAGGCTCGCGCCGTGGATGGCGATGTAGCCCTTGGCAAAGATGTAGCGGCGAAACGCCTCGGGCACCGCCACGCGCCACACCAGGTTGTTGTCGAACTCGCGGCGCTGCACCAGCGTGCCGGTGAAGTCCACATGGCCCGACAGCGGGTGGCCGCCGATCTCGGCGCCGTCCTTGGCCGCGCGCTCCACGTTCACGCGGTCACCCTCTGCGTAACTGCCCAGCGTGGTGATGTTCAGGCTTTGTTGCATCACGTCGAAGTTGGCCTGCGTGGGCGAGAGGATCTCGGTCACCGTGAGGCACACACCATCGGTGGACACGCTGGCGCCGATGGCGAGGTCCTGGCAGAAGCCTTCGGGGAAGTCGAGCGTGAAGGTGCGCAGGCCTGCGCGGTCGTGGATGGCGGCAATGCCTGCCGTGGCTTGGACGATGCCTGTGAACATGGTGGCGCGGCTTCCGGGTGCGTTGGAATGGGACCGGGAATTTTGCCACCCGCGGAATTCATGGGTGACGCAAGGGTTGGCCCCCACACGCACCGCTCTTTCTGAGGCGTCGCATTCGTCAGTAGCGCCTAAAACTGGCGCAGCCTAAGCCAGGGCAGCCAAGCAAGGGCCGCCCCGCAGCGAGGGCTGCTCCCCCCTGCCCGCATCGCACAGCGATGCGAGAGCGGGGGCTGAGGGCCGCGGCTCCAAGCCTGCATGTGCAGGTTTGGACGGCCTGAAGAGCTGCCGCCTCTGGCGGCCAGCACCGAGGCGCGAAGCGTCTCAGGGGGGTGTCACCCTACTTTGCGCGCAGCAGCTCGCCCGCCTCCAGCAGCACTAGCTCGTTGTCGTCTGCCTTGTTGGGCTCGCGGCTGCTGCTGAACGGCAGGTTGTTGTCGTTGCCCACCACGATGTGCGTGCCGTCCACCACGTCCACGTTCTCGATGGTGAAGAACGGGAAGGTGAGCACGCCGTTGGTCAGCGGCTTCTTCGACAGGCGCTTGGGGTCCTGGATGTTCATGAGGTCGATGTAGCCGACCTTGCGAATCTCGCCGCCCACGTTGGCGTCCGAGAGTTCCACCTTGTAGACGCGCTTGAACTTGGCGAGGTCATGGAAGCAATCTGCGCGCTTCTGCCCTTCGGCACAGGCCTTGTCGGCGGTGCCTTCGCCGTTGTCGCGCTCGATGATCAAGCCCGTGTTGCCGTCGATCATGTTGAAGTCGCCGATGGCGTGGTGGTTGGCCTCCAGCACGTACTTCCAGTGGCGGCCTGTCCATTGCTCGCTCTTCACGTCGAACTCCAGCACGCGCAGGTACTGCTTGCCGCCCACGTTCTCGTACGCCTTGGCCTCTTCGTTCCACAGCGCGCCTTCGAGCAGGGCGTAGAGCTTGCTGCCGTCCTTGCTGGACGCCATGCCCTCGTACCCCTTGGAGCGCTTGACTTCGAACGGCGTGGGCTTGGCGTCGGGCGCACCGGGCATGAGCACGCCGGCAGCGTCGGGCGAGCGCACCAACTTGCCATCGACCTTGGTCTCGAACACGCCCAGCACCTTGCCGTTCAAATCCGCCTTGATGAGGTAGGGGCCGAACTCGTCGCCGATCCACAGTGCGCCGCCGGCGAACTGGAAGCTCTCGGGGTCAAAGTCGGCGCCAGTCAGGTAGCGCTGGTCCGTGCCTTCTTGCGTGATGCGAAACGGCACCTTCTTGTCCGGGTCATGCAGGAACACGGTCTTGTGGCGGTTGAACTGGCCGCTTTGGAAGTCCACCGTGTAGTGGTTCAGGTACAGCATGAAGTCGGCCGAATTGGCCTTCGCGCCCGCGCCGTTGTCGGTCAGGATCCAAAACGATCCATCGGCCATGCGCTTGATGCCCGAGTGGCCCTGGATTGGCTGGCCCTTGAAGGGCAGCGACACGCCGGTGTCGCGCCCGCCCGACTGGCCCATTACCGTGCCGACGGCCTCCACGCGGCGCGGGGTGGTGAATTTGCCGCTGACCTGCAGGTCCTGGGGCGCGTCCTTGGGGGCCGGGATGACGGTGAAGGCGGGCAACACCGCGTGGCCGGCCAGCGTGGCAGGGTAGGCCTGCTGGGCGAGGGTGGTGGTGGAGACAGCGGCGGTGCACACCAGCAAGGCGCACGCGGCAAGGGCAGAAAGTCGGGACATGGGGTTTGGCAGTGGGAGAACGGAGAAGCCGCCACCATGCCCGCGCCGCGTGACGCGGCTGTGAAACCGCCACGGGCCGCGCCAGCGGCCGGGCCATTCAGGGGAATCCCACGGCATCCCCGTGCCACCGCTGATTGTTGGTTCACCCCTTGGCAGGTCGTCAGGCGGTCTGCTCTGCCCGCTTCACGCCCGCTGCGACCACTACTATATTCATAGCAATAAAGGCTTATAAATCAAGCGCTGGAGGCCTCTAGAACGTCCATTTCGCGCTCACGCGCACGCTGCGCGGCTCCATCGGATGCACGTGCCGCCCCTCGATGCCACTGCCGCACTCGCCGCGCGCCACCTCGCTCGCGGTGCAGGACGCGTACAGGTACTCGATGTCATTGGCCTTCTTGCCCGCCAGGTTGAACACGTCCAGCCCCAGGGTGAGCTCGCGGCTGACGGCATAGCGGGCACCCACGTTGAGCAGGGTGTTGGCACGCGAACGCACGCTGTTCAAGGTGTCCAGCGCGCGCGGGCCCATGTAGCGCAGGCGCAGCGATGTGGTCCAAGGGCCGTCGGTATAGATGGCGCCTGCAGCAAATACGCGCTCTACCGCGTTGTCCACGTAGTTGCCCTCGCCCGCGGGCACCACGCCGCGAAAACGCGCGCGCGATACCGCCGCGTCGGCTTCATAACGCCAGCGCGGGCTGGCCTTCCAGCGCACCGTGGCCTCCACGCCGCGGCGCTGGCTGGCACGGCCGGGCTCGGTGGTGCCGGCATCGCCCACGTACAGCAGTTCTGAATCGAGCTGGAGCTGCCACAGCGCGGCGGTCACGCTCAGACCGTCATCGGGCTGAAAGCGCCAGCCGATTTCTGCACCCTTGCCCCGGGCCAGCGCGGGCACGCGGTCAGAAGGCAGGCCCGATTGCGGGTCGGTGCGGATGGTGGCCCCGCGCACGTCGTTGCTGTGAAACCCGACGCCTGCATTGAGGTACAGCTCATGCGAGGGCGCGACCGCAAATGCCAGACCGGCCTTGGGGCTCAGCTGCGCGTCGCTGCCGCGGCCGCTGTTGGCGGCGCCGTATACCGGCTCGCGGCCCGACACGCCGTAGCGCAGCACGTCGCCCCGCAGGCCTGCGTAGCCGCGCCAGCGTTCGCTGAGGGTGACGAACTGCTGGACATGCAGGGACACCAGGTCCTGCGCGACCTTGTCATTGCGCACCGTGGCGAGGCGCTGGCGCGCGGCCGTGGGGTACAGGCCCACCTCACTGATGCGGTCGCCGCGCCACTGCGCGCCGAAGCTCAGCAGGCCGTCCAGCCCGGCGACGCGATTGGGCAGGCTGTGCGAGGCCTGCGCCCCAAAGACACGGCGCCGGTCGGTCTGCTCGAACTGGTCGCCCAGGGCCGGGTTGTTCAGGTAATACGTGAAGTCGGAATACAGCGCGAAGCGGTAGTCAATGGCATAGGCGCTGAACTGCGTGCGGCCGTTGGGGCCGTTGTCGAACCACTTGCCCGACAGGCTAAGGCGCCGGGTGTTGCCGCCATCGGTGGGGTTGAGCGAGCCGAACCGGGGCAGCTCGCCGCTGTCGATCAGCCGCTCGGGGATCTGGTCGGTGGCGTTCCAGCGGCTGCGGTAGGCCATGCCGGTGATGCTGAAGCCTTGCGCGGGCGAACCCTGCGAGTAGCGCACCACGGCGTTGATCTTGCGCAGCCGCTCGGGCACGTCCCAGGGGCCGTTGTTGCCCTCCAGCTCGATGGCGCCCAGCCACGTCTGGTCGCCCTGCGTGCGCGAGCCTGCTGCCAACAGCCGGCGCAGGCGGTGGGCGCCCAGCGTGGTCTCGACAAAGGGTGCGTCCAGGGCGCTCAGGTAGTCGAGCGAGGCGCTGCCCGCCAATGAGAAATCGCCGTTGTCGGCAAAGTACGGCCCCTTGCGGTAGCGCACCCCGGAGACCAGGTCGGGGATCAGGAAGTTCAGGTCGGCATACCCCTGGCCATGGCCGTGGGTGGGCATGTTGACCGGCATGCCGTCCACCGTGACGGCGAAGTCGGTGCCGTGGTCCAGGTTGAAGCCCCGCAGGAAGTACTGGTTGGCCTTGCCGTCGCCCGAATGCTGGGTGGCCACCACGCCGGGCACCGCCTCCACGATGTCGCCGGGCCGCAGCTTGGGGCGCGCCCGGAACGACTCCCGCTCGACCGCGCCTTCGCTGGCACTGTCGGCCACGCCGATGGCGGCGTCGCGCGGGCCGCTAACCTCCACCTCGGGCAAGTGGCTCGGCGCGGTGGGTTGCTGCGCCCAGGCGCCGTGGGCGCCCAAGAAGCACAGAGCGAGCGCCAGCGCGTGCGGGCGCAGGGCAAGGCACGGGCGCGGATCGGGGCGGGGAGCGAGCTGCATGGTGGGACTCGGGCGCACTGGGTGCGTGGGTGGATGGGGCCGGCCGCGTCGCATGGCGTGGCTTGGCTACTGCGGCGGCGTTGATGCCAATACGCGCCGCGGGGCAGGCCGGATTCAGCGGGCGCCCCACCCGCCGCGGCCCCACCGCTCAGAAGAAAAATCTGCCAGGGCAGGTTCTCTCAATTTGATAGCATAGAACCATTTAACAATAAGCGCTAGCGGCCTATTTGGCCTGAAGGTGGGCTTGCGCGGCGCCCACCGATGCCCTCATCAATGTGCACCAGCGTACCGACGGCGACCCGGCCAAACAGATCGATCACATCGGCATTGGCCATGCGCACGCAGCCGTGCGAGGCGGGCACGCCCAGCAGGGTGCCGTCGGGGCAGCCGTGCAGGTAGATGAAGCGGCGCAGCGTGTCCAGCGCGCCGCCGCGGTTGGTGCCCGGCTCGCACCCGGTGAGCCAGAGGATGCGGGTGAGGATCCAGTCGCGCCCCGGGTGCTGCTGGGCCAGGGCCTCGGAGTACACCTCGCCCGTCGGCCGCCGGCCCACGAACACCGTACCGGGCGCGCAGCCCGCCCCCACCTTGGCGCGCACGCGGTGCAGGCCGCGCGGGGTGCAGCCGCTGCCGTGGACTTCGCCCACCCCGTTCAGCGCAGTCGACACCGTGTAGCTGCGCTCAATGGCTCCGGCGATCACCAGGTCCAGCCGCTGCAGCGCGACATCGATGTGCAGTTGGGTGTCCGCCACCACGATCAACCCGCCAACACCCGCCCGGCGCCGCGGCCGCATGCCAAGCCGTCAAACGCCCGGCGGGCTGTGATGATGGGTGCCAACATACAGAACATTTGCTCTGCATTTGATAGCTACCAGTGCCGTGTTGTCAAACGCTGCAGGTTGATTTGCCACCAGCGCTGCCAGCCCGGGGCAATGGCCGCATGGCATGCCCAGGATCGCGCCAGGGAGCTTTTGCCGGTTTGGGGGATCACACCGGGCCCACCGCATGCACGCCCACCGCCACCCACCGCCGGAC
>SDXZ01000153.1 GCA_004210805.1 Acidovorax sp. | reverse complement strand
CGGCAACAGTCCCGGGCACGCGGTGCGAGCCCTGGCCTTCCTTTTTCACTCCTCAGAAAGCCCGCCCATGATCGGCATCCCCAGCGCCTTTTCCTCCAGCTATGCAGAGGCCCGCACCAAGTTCCTGGAGGGCGCCGCCGCGGCCGGCCTGCCCATCGAGTCGCACGCCCACCCGCTCAAGGGCCGTGACGGCGAAGACCTGGCGATGGACGTGGTGCGCGACGGCCCGGCCGATGCGAAAAAGCTGCTCATCGTGAGCAGCGCCTGCCACGGCGTGGAAGGCTACTGCGGCAGCGGCGTGCAGGTGTTTGCGCTGCACGACCAGGAGTGGCGCGACAAGGCACGCGCCGCCGGCGTGGCCACGCTGTACATCCATGCGCTCAACCCGTATGGCTTCTCGCACGTGCGCCGCTTCACGCACGAGAACGTGGACCTGAACCGCAACTTCCAGGACTTCAGCCAACCGCTGCCCGTGAACAAGGCCTACCGCGAGGTGCAGCCCCTGCTGCTGCCCGAGCAATGGCCGCCCTCGGCCGAGAACGCCGCCGCGCGGCAGCAGTACATCGACGCGCATGGCGAAGCCGCCTGGCAGGCCGCCATCTCGCAGGGCCAGCACGAGTTTCCGCAGGGCGTCTTCTTTGGTGGCACCGAGCCCACCTGGAGCAACCGCACGCTGCGCCAGGTACTGCGCCAGCACGGCGCCCGCGCATCGCACATCGCCTGGATCGACCTGCACACGGGCCTGGGCCCCAGCGGCCACGGCGAGCGCATCTATGCCGGCAAGGACGACGCGCGCTCGGTGGCGCGCGCCCGCGCCTGGTGGGACGGCGGTGGCGCCACGCCCGTCACGTCCATCTACGACGGCTTGGCTCAACCTGCACCCCGAGGCACCGGCCGAGCAGCATGCGCAGATCAAGGCGCAGATGCTGGCCGCGTTCTACACCGACACCGATGTGTGGAAGGGCCAGATCGTGAGCCAGGCGCGGCAGTCGATGTTCCAGGCAGTGGATGGATTGGCGAGCTGACTTGGCATCAAATAGGGCGCCAGCGCTTGATTGATAAGCGTTTATAGCTATAAAAATAATAGCATCGGCGTCCTGTGAGGACAGCGCCGCTGGTGGGCCAGCGGCCCAGCTGCGCATGTGCAATGCGTGCCGTGGCGTGGCCCTGGGCGCGGCGGGTGCCTGCGCCCAGGGCTACCATCGCCTGAAAATTCAGGAGACACACCATGGCCCCTGTCCACGCCTTTGGCCCCGATGAACACGCGGCCCAACAATCGGCGCAACCCGCATGCCCATGAGCCCGCCCGAGTCCGCCACGGCGCGTGGGGCGCAGCCCGCGCAAGCTCCATCTGATGGTCCATTGCGCGCCCTGAGCCGCGGCCTGCTGCGCCTGTCGGACCTGGCCCAGCAGGCCCAGCCGCAAGACATGCTGCACCAGGCCCTCGACATTCTGCGTGTGCTGGTCCCGTTTGATTCCGCCTGGTGGGGCGAGGTGTCCGCGGGCGATGTGCATGTGGCACCGCGCAACTGGCTGCACGGCAGCATTGGCTTGAGCCAGAGTTTTGCGCAGGAGTGGAATGAACTCGCGGCCGAGGACGAGTTTGCGCGGGTCTCCATGGAGCGGCTTGGGGTGGTGATCCGCGAGCGCGATGTGGTCGGCGACCTGCCCGCGCACCCCGAGGTGATGGCCTTCAGCCAGCGCCACGGCCTGTACCACTGCATGGCCATCACCGCCGAATTGCCGCACAGCGGATTGATGTTTTTCGTCTCGATCTACCGGCCGCCCACACGATCCGAATTTACGCAGGAAGAGACCGTGTTGTTTGGCGAGTTTGTCGTGCACCTGCTGCAGCACTGGCACCACGTGCTGCAGCGCTTGCAAAGCGATTCGCCCAACCGGCCGTGGGGCAGTTTCGCGCTGGCCGAGCCGTCGGGCGAGCTGTTGTTTGCGGGGCTGCGCATCAGCGTGGCGCTGAGCGAAGCGTGGCCCGAGTGGGCGGGCACCCGCCTGCCGCCCGACGTGATCGAGGCGCTGGCGCGCGCGCCGTGCAGCCTCACGGTCGGAAAGTCCAGCCGCCTGCAGCTGGCACCCTGCGGCCCGCTCGTGGCCATCAGCCTAGCGTCGCGCCACCAGAGGTCGCCGCTGGCGCCGCGCGAGCTGAGCGCGGCCACGCTGTACGCCCACGGCCGCTCGCACAAGGACATCGCCACCACGCTGGGGCTCACGCCCGCCACCGTGCGCACCTACCTGCGCACCGCGTACTCGGTGCTTGGCGTGAGCAACAAGCTCGAGCTGGTCGCGGCACTGCGCAAGGTGTAGCGGCAGCGGACTTGCGCCTTGGCGCGCCTGGCTCGCGGGGTGCTGCGGCGCTTGGTAGTTTCCCGCTCCCTCTGCATTTGCAGAGGCTGCAGCGGCGCCTGTTTTTCCTATCGTGCCCACCGGAGCCGCAAGGCCTGCGGTGGCTTTGTTCCCGCACGGGCCGGGCTTCTGAAGCACCAACACAACAGGAGACTTCCCGCATGATCCCGAGCACATCTACCGCCGCGCCGGCGCCCCGCCCACCACAACCTCGCCCGGCCTCGGAAGGGCGCAGCGCTGTCCACGCCCTGTGCGCCTTGTCCGCAGCCCTGACCCTCACCGCCTGCGGTGGCGGCAGCAGCGGCAGCACCGCGCCGCTGGCCAGCAAACCGCTGGCCGAGGCCTGCGCGGCCTACACCACCGCCGCTTTGCCCCACGGCGCAAAAATCACGCGTACCGAGGTCCGCAAGGCCGACGGCAGCCTGCCCGAGGTCTGCATCGTGCGCGGGCAGATCGTGTCCTCGCCCGACTCCACCATCCAGTGGGCGGTGGAGCTGCCCACGCTGAGCCTGTGGAACGGCAAGACGCTCACCATCGGCGGCGGGGGGCTCGATGGCTTCATCCCGACCGACGACCCGTGGTACCAGCAACTGGTGGGGCCGTCGGCCAACCCGTACGTGAAGATCAGTTCGGATTCCGGCCACCAGAGCCGCGGATTCGAATGGGCCAAAAGCGATGTCGCCCTGCGCAACCACGCGTTCGACGCCAACCATTTCGTGCTGGAAGTGGGCACCGCCATCGCGACCGAGTTCTACGGCAAGCGCCCGGTGCGGCGCTATCACATGGGGCATTCCAACGGCGGGCGCTCGGGCCTCATCTCCACCCAGAAGTACCCCAAGGACTACGACGGCGTGGTGGCCATGGAGCCCGCCATCAGCCAGCAGGCGCACCAGGTCAACCTGGGGCCCAACGTGGTCCGGCACATCTTCCAAAACCGCGACAACTGGCTCAGCCCCGCCAAGGTCGCGCTGTACGCCAAGGCCGAAACCGCGGCGTGCGATGGCCTGGACGGCCTGAAGGACGGCATCATCGGCAACGTCGAGGCCTGCAGCTACGTGCCCACTGACCTGCTGTGCAAGGGCGCTGACAGCGACAGCTGCCTGACCGCCGGGCAGATCGAATCCATCCGGCGCATCTACAGCGACCACAAAACGCCCGTGACCCTGTCGCGCGGCGCGGTGGGCTACCCGCGGTTCGGACGCGGCGGCGCGGCGACCTCGGACTGGCAGTCGTACATGTTCGGCACCAGCTTCGAGGCGCGCGACTCGTTCAACCACATGGCCGTGACCGAGGCCGCCAAGGTGGTCGAAGGCAACCCTGCCGCCGACGTGCTGAGCCACGACCAGACCCGGTACCCGGCGCAGTACCTGCGCCTGGCCGAGATGATCGACGCGACCGACCCCGACATCGGCGCCTTTGCCGGCAACGGCGGCAAGCTGCTGATCTGGTACGGGCTGTCGGACACCTGCGTGTCGCTATACCGCACGGCGGAATACTTCGACTCGGTGAAGCAGCGCCTGGGCGCGGGCAAGGTGCAGGGCTTTGCCCGCATGCTGACCTCGCCATCCATCGGCCACAACCTGGATGGCCCGGGCACGAACCCGCTGTCGATCGACCTGCTGGCCGCCATGGATGCGTGGGTCGAAAAAAGCACCGCGCCCGACGCACTGGTCGCCACGCAGTTTGGAGCAGATGGCACCACCGCCATAGCCAAGCGCCCGGTCTGCGAGTTTCCGAAGTTCCCGCGCTACAACGGCGCGGGCGACCCGAACAAGGCGGAGAGCTTCACCTGCTCTGCGACTTGAGCGATCGTTGAAGGTTGGGGCAAGGGCGCGCCGCAGGGCGTGTCCTTGCCATTCCTGGCAGCACCATCAATCGGCCGTATCGCCGGAGTCCTTGATGATCTTGCCCCAGCGGTTCATTTCGCTCTCCACGTACTTCTTGTGTTCTGCGGGCTCCAGCCGCGCATCCGTCACCATGCGCACACCCAGGGCCTCCTGGCGCTGGATGAGTTCGGGGTCTTTGAGCGCGGCGCGGATGGCCGCGTTCAGCTTGGCGAGCACGGCGGGCGGCGTGCCCTTGGGGGCATACACCCCATGCCATACCGACATCTCAAAGCCCGCCAGCCCGGCCTCGGCCAGCGTGGGTGTCTGCGTCAGCGAAGGCAGTGCCATCCGCTGCTTACTGGTCACGCCAAACACCTTGACCTTCTTGGCTTCGATCTGGGGCACGGCGTTGGTGGCCTGCTCGCACATCAGGTCCACCTGACCACCGACCAGGTCGGTCATTGCGGGCGCCGTTCCCTTGTAGGGCACGAAGGTCATCTTTGATTGCAGGCTGGCCTGCAGAACCAGGCCGCACAGGTGGGATGCAGAGCCCACACCTGCGTTGGCCATGTTGACCTTGCCATCGTTGGCGCTGATCCACTTGCGCAGCTCTGCGAAGTTGGTGGCCGCCAGGCCCGGCTTGCCGATCAAGGTCGAGGGCGCTTCATTGATGAGCCCGAGGTACTCAAAATCCTCCAGCGTCTTGTAGGGCAGCTTCTTGTAGAGCGCGGGCGCGGTGGAGATGCCGATGTGGTGCACCAGCAGGGTGTAGCCATCCGCCGTGGCGCGCGCCACACGGGCTGCGCCAATCGTGCCGCCCGCTCCCGCCGTGTTGTCGACGATGACGGTCTGCGCCAGAGGCTTGCGCAACGCCTCGACCAGGTCACGGGCGATCTTGTCGCTGGGGCCGCCCGCGGAGAACGGAACGACCAGCGTGATGGGTTTCTCCGGAAACTCCGCCCACGCGCTGGTGCAGCTGCTGGCGGCGATCAGCCCCATGGCTGCGGCTACCGTCCCTTGTTTCAAATTGCCCATGACTTGTCTCCTTCAGGTGGTGTTTTTATGGGGCGCAGATCAGGCGGACAGCGCCTGCATCTGTGCGTACAGATCGGCCTTGCCTTCGAAGCCAATGCCGGGCAGGTCGGGCAGCGTCACGTGGCCGTCCACCACCTGCACGCCGTCCGGGAAGCCGCCAAAGGGCTGGAACAGGTCGGGGTAGGACTCGTTGCCGCCCAGGCCGAGGCCGGCCGCGATGTTCAGCGACATCTGGTGCCCCCCGTGCGGGATGCAGCGGCTGGCCGACCAGCCGTGTTCCTTGAGCATGTCGAGCGTGCGCAGGTACTCCACCAGGCCATAGCTCAGGGCGCAGTCGAACTGCAGCCAGTCCCGGTCGGCTCGCATGCCGCCATAGCGGATGAGGTTGCGCGCGTCCTGCATCGAGAACAGGTCCTCGCCCGTGGCCATCGGGTTCTTGTAGTAGTTGCGCAAGGTGGCCTGCAGCTCGAAATCGAGTGGGTCACCGGGCTCTTCGTACCAGAACAGGTCGTATTGCGAGAGCGCCTTGGCGTACTGGATGGCTGTGTCCAGATCAAACCGGCCGTTGGCGTCCACGCACAGCTTCTGGCCGTCCTGCAGCACCTCCATGATGGAGTCGATGCGGCGCAGGTCTTCGTCCAGCGAAGCACCGCCGATCTTCTTCTTGACCACGGTGTAGCCACGGTCGATGTAGCTCTTCATCTCGTCCTTGAGCTTGCCGTGGTCCTGGCCCGGGTAGTAGTAGCCGCCAGCCGCATACACAAAGATCTTGCGGTTGGGTGTGCCGTTGCCGTACCGGTCGGCCAGCAGCTGGAAAAGCGGCTTGCCCTCAATCTTGGCCACGGCGTCCCACACGGCCATGTCGATGGTGCCGATGGCCACCGAGCGCTCGCCATGGCCGCCCGGCTTCTCGTTGGTGAACATGGCGTTCCAGATCTTGTGCGGGTCCAGGTTCTTGCCGCTGTCGTCGATCAGTGAGTCAGGGTTGGCTTCGAGCACGCGCGGAATGAAGCGCTCGCGCATCAGCTTGCCCTGGCCGTAGCGGCCGTTGGAGTTGAAGCCATAACCCACCACCGGCTTGCCGTCACGGACCACGTCGGTGACCACCGCCACCAGGCTCAGCGTCATCTTGCTGAAGTCGATGTACGCGTTGCGGATGGGCGAACTGATGGGGATGGTCTTCTCTCTGATCTCAACGATTTTCATGCGGTGCTCCGGGTGTCGAAACGAATGTCGGGATCGGTATGATCCGCAGCCGCGCAGCGTTTGACCAATGCCGTTTTTCTTCTCTTCAATGCTTTCAAGGCACCAGCTATGCACATCTCCTGGCTCGAAGATTTCCTGGTGTTGGCGGCGGTCGGAAACTTCTCGCGCGCGGCGGAAGATCGCCATATGACGCAGCCCGCCTTCGGTCGCCGTGTGCGGGCGCTGGAGGAATGGCTGGGCGCCGAGCTGTTTGACCGCAGCACGCAGCCGGTCAAGCTCACGGAGGCGGGGTTGTGGTTCCAAGGCGTGGCGCCCGAGCTGCTCGCCGAAGTGGCACGCCTGCCCGGCGCCGCGCGCGCGGTGGCAGAAGCGAATTCCAGGAGCCTGCGGTTTGCTGCAACACACGCGCTGTCACTCACCTTCATGCCGGGGTGGCTGCGCAGCTTTGAAGCACACACCATGGCGGGCACCCTGCAGCTGGAATCCGACATGCTGCACCGCTGCGAGGCACTGCTGGCCCAGAGCAAAGTGCAATTCGTGATGTGCCATGCGCATGCGTTGGTGCCGGGGCCGCTGCAGGTGCAGGGCTACCCGTCCCTTTGCGTTGGCACCGATGTCCTGCTCCCCGTGTGCGCTGCTGGGCCAGACGGCCAGGCCCAGCACAGCCTGGAGCATTCCGCGGCAATGGCGCCGCTGCTGGCATATAGCGCGGAGTCCGGGCTGGGCAATATCCTGCACAAAACCATCGACCATGCGCTCCGGGGCGAGCGCACCCAGACGGTCTTCACGGCGCATCTGGCCTCCGTGCTGCGGTCCATGGCGCTGGAAGGGCGGGGCATCGCGTGGCTGCCCCGCAGCCTCATCGAAGCAGACCTTGCGGCGGGCAAGCTGGTGGCCGCTGCGGCAGCCGCATGGAATGTCGATCTGGAGGTGCGGTTGTACCGGGCCCATGCGCCGCTGGGGCAGGCAGCACAAGCGCTGTGGGATGCCGTGGCGCTGTCAGTGGAAGGCGGGGCTGCAGCGCGCTCGTAGCAATGGGACCGGCGCGCTGTGCGATGCCGGAGGAGATGGCGGCGCTGCTGTCCGCGTTGCTGCGGCCGTACATGCAGCACGGCGCGCAACCCTACGCGTACTGCGCCAGGCCGTGCCCGAAAGACCAGTTCTCCTTGGCCACTTCCACGATGTTCACGAACACATCCTCGGGCCTGAGGCCCGGGCTTTCGCCCAGCAGCTGGGTGATGCGCTGGTACAGCGCCTTCTTCTGCTCCAGGCCCCGCGTGTTGTTGGCGGTGATCTGGATGAACACCACGTCGTCGCTGCGCGCCACGCCCAGGTAGGTGGGGCTGTAGCGGAAGTTCGCGGCCTCATGTTCGGTGATGGTCATGAACTGGTCGTCCTCAGGCACGTTGAAGGTCTCGCGCATTGCGCGGTACAGCGTGTCGAAGATCGCTTGGCGGTACGCCGCGGGCTTGCCGGCGCGCAGGGCAATGTGGATGAGGGGCATCGCAGGGTCCTTTCTGAACAACAACAAGAAGAGGCTGGCGAAATCCTATCCATATGAATATGCTATGGATATCTATTTCAGAAATACCAAAATCAAATGGTTGAGCGCTCCCTGGACCTTGATGCGGTCGAGGCCTTTGTGCGCATTGCCGAGCTCGGAAGCTTCACCCGCGCGGCCGAGGCCATGGGCACGGCGCAGGCGGCGGTGAGCCTCAAGCTGCAGCGGCTGGAAGCCCGACTGGGCTGCAGGCTGGTCGAGCGCACCCCCCGGCATGTGGAGTTGTCGGCCCGGGGCGCGGCCTTTCTGGAGCATGCGCGCGAGCTTCTGGCCGCGCACGACCGGGCGCTGGCCACGTTCGCGCAGGCCCGCCAGCGCCTGACCCTCGGCATCAGCGACCACGTGGCCGGGCCGGAGCTGCCCGCGCTGATCGCCCGCATGAATGCGCAAGACCCGCAGCTCCTGATCGAGATCCGCATCGGGTCATCGGGCGACCTGCTCCAGGCCTACGACCGGCGCGAACTCGATGCGGTGCTGGCCCGCATGCATGTGGGCCGCAGCGATGGCGAACTGCTGGCCGAGGAGCCCTTCGGCTGGTTCGCCGCCCCCGGGTGGCAGCACCGCGCCGGCGAGCCTTTGCCCATGGCCACCTTGGCCGAGCCCTGCGGTGTGCGGGCGATGGCGGGGCGGTCGCTGGATGCTGCCGGCATCGCCTGGGCAGAGGTCTTCGTGGGTGGAGGCATCGCCGCGGTCACTGCCGCCGTGATGGCCGGGCTGGGCGTGGCGGCGCTCGCACCGCGCATGCTGCCGCTGGGGGCGGTGGACGTTGGCGCTCGCCTGGGTTTGCCCACGCTGCCGCGCTTGCCGGTGCTGCTGCACACACGCATCACGGACGGCCGGCCGCACGGCGCGCTGGCGGCGCTGTCGGCGGCGTTTCGCAGTGCGGTGCGCGGATAGCAACGGCGAGCGGCTATCCCCAGAACTACTCCAGCTTCGCGCCCTGCGATGCGCCGTGGCGCGTGTCCCGGTCGTACTGCTTCTCGCGCTCGGCGTGCTCGCGCAGCAGGCGGTGGCCGAGTGCATTGGCCTCGCGCTCCAGCGTGGCGCAGTCGGGCGCGGTGGGCAGCTGTGCAATGCCCTCATCAATCGCGCGGGCGGCATCGCGCCCGAACTGCACATGGCCCTGCTCGTGGCGGGACAGGGCCGAGAGGTAACGGTCAAACAGCGCGCGCTGGTCTGGTGCGGCGTTCTGCAGCTCGGGCAACTGCACCTCGGTGCGCAGCCGCGTGGTGACTTCGGTGATCCGGCAGCGGCCTGAAGACGGCTCCGGCTGCCAGCGAAAAGTCCAGCGCACGTTCCAACGTGTGTACCCGTGAAATCGTTGGCCGCCCACGGTGATGGGCGAGGCCGCATTGAGCGCCTGGCGCAGGGATTCCGTGGGCTGCGCGTGCACGGTGTAGGGCCGCGCGTGGTGCTCCTCGATCACAGCCGCCTGCGCACCACAGACCGCCCCTGCGCACAGCGCTGTGAGCAGGGGAATGGCGTTCACCGTGGGCAGTCGCTTCATTCGCCCCAGGGCAGCATCAGCGTAAGGAGCGAGAGCTGGGCAAATTCGGGCGTGAACGCATCGATGATGCGCTGCGGCTCGGGGCAGAGCGTGGTGTCGGTGATCACCCCGAACTGCACCCCGCCGCCGTAGCTCAGGATGGAAACCCCCAGGCCAATGTCGCCCGACTGCGGCACCCAGAACATGCACTGCGTGACGCGCGATCCGCACAGCGTGAGCTGCTCCTTGGGGCCCGGCACATTGGTCATCACGGCGGTGGTCTTGCGGCCAAAGAGGTTGAGCAGCGCGTCCTGCGCGGGCTTGATCATCAGCCCCGCCACGGCCAGCATCGCAAACGCCAGGATGGGCTGCGTGCTGCCTTTGAGGGCATTCATGCGGCGGCGCACTTCGTACACCCGCTCCACCGGGTTGGCCATGCCAATCGGCAGCACCAGCGGCACCAGGCCGAAGCGGTTGCCCAGTTTCCAGGCCTCCTCCATGGGGCGCAGGTTGACGGGGATCATGGCGCGGATCTCCTGGCCCGTGGGGTCGTCGCCTTGGCTGCGCAGGTAGCCGCCGATGGCGCCCGCCACACACGACAGCAGCACATCGTTGATCGAGCAGTTGAGCGCCTTGCCGACGGCCTTGACCTCTTCGAGCGGGATCGGCGCGCACCAGGCCACGCGCTTGGCCTGGCCGGGCTGGCCCTTCAGGCGCGTGGGCGAGTCGTCGGGCATGAGCGCCAGGGCCGCCGCATCGCTGACCAGCTGGTAGGCCACGCGCGCCATATCCAGCGTGCCCGACAAGCCGCTTTGCATGGTCTTCTCGGGGTCGCCCAGCATCTGCAGCGACTTGGCCGCGCTGTCTCCGGCCAGGTCCAGCGCTTTCACCGTCATGCCGGTGAAGGGCTTGATGAGCGTGTCAGCGATCCAGTCCTCGGCGGTAGCGGCCTGCTCGCGCTCTTTGCGGCTGCGCTTGGGCGGCTCGGCGCCGCCGTCCACGATGGACATGGTCACTGAGATCAGCGCAATGCCGTCGGCGATGCAGTGGTGAATGCGCACGATCAGTGCGCTGCCTTTTTGGCCGTCGTCGCCGGTGAAGTCTTCGATCAGGTGCATCTGCCACAGCGGGCGGCGCGGGTCCAGTGGCTGCATGGCCAGTTCGCCCACGCGGTCTTGTAGGGCACGCTGCATGCTCTCGCCCTTCTTCCCGCCAGGCAGCTTTTCGCGCAGCACATGGGCCGCGATGTCGAAGTTCCGGTCTTCGACCCACGTGGCGCCCGCCGCGTCTTCCACCACGCGCTGGCGAAACCGCGGGTACTGCAGCAGGCGCTGCTGCACGCGCTCGCACAGGGCCTCCCACCCGATGCTCGGCGAGAGCGTCCACACGCCGTTGATCATCATCAGGTTGCTGGCCGAGTCCATGCGCAGCCAGGCGGTGTCGACCTTGCTCATGCGTTCGCCCGACAGGCCCAGCATGCCGGTGGCGGCGCGGCGCACGTTTTTTTGCACCACGGTGGCCGCCTTGCGGGCGGCGGGCGGCAGGGCTTGCGCGGCGCGGCGCGCTACTTCGGGCGCGTGGGCGCGCACCTTGCGCAGGGGGCTGGTGGCGCCTTCAGGGGCAGGGGCGCTGGGGGCGGAGATGCGGGTCACCATCAGATGTACACCTGTTGTGGTTGTTTTTGGGGGCTTGCCTCTATGGATGGCACCGCTGGGCGCAGTGACAAGACCGTAAGATACAACGCAGCAAACCCTTGCCAACACCGTTCTTTCCCTCCCCCATCCCCTTTCGTTTTTCCATCCAGGAGCAACCGACATGGCCGATCTGAACGCCACCTTCGAAGCCGCTGTGGCCAATTCCAAGAACCTCAGCGAGCGCCCCGACAACGCCACGCTGCTCAAGATCTACGCGCTGTACA
>SDXZ01000152.1 GCA_004210805.1 Acidovorax sp. | reverse complement strand
AGGCGGGGTAGCGCGGGTGGCCCGGGCGCTGGATGCAGCGACGAGGGGGGCGGATGCCGCGGCAGGCGTTGGCACGGCAGCGGACTGGGTGGCGGGCTCGGACGCCGCAGTGGCCGCGGTGGGCGCTGGCGCCGCTTTTTCGGGCGCAGGCGGCTCCGCCATCGCGGTGGCCGTGGTTTGCGTTGCGGGTGCGGATGCCACCCCTGCGGCCGATGCAACCGCAGCAGCCGAGACGGCCTGTGCCACGGTCACCGACGGTGCCATGGCCGTGTCAGTGCTGGTCTGAAAACCTTCGCGCGGCAACGCCAAGTACGCGGCGAGCGCCACAACGGCAATGGCCACGTTGGCGGCCACCAGCATCTGCAGGCGCTTGCGGCTGCTGGCGCGCTGGTCCAGCAGCGCGCAGGCCTCGGGCACGGTGCGCGACGCGGCCAGGGCGCGGGCGATGCGGCGGCGGGTGTCGGCGTGCAGGATGGCGTTGCCGTACAGCCCCGGTACCGCAAACGCCAGCACCACAAAAGCGGCCAGTACGCCAAAAACCACGCCTTGGGGCCAATCGAGAAACTGGCGCCCGAAGCCGAACACCAGCAGGGCCAGTCCCTCTGCCGCTGCCACGTACGCCAACAAGGCGCTCCACATCTGGCGGAACACCATCCAGTTGAGCGTGCACAGGCTGGCGGCCCAGTTCCAGCTCGTGGTGGTGCGGCCGGTGTCGTCAAAGTGCGCGAAGACGGGGAGGTAGTAGTCCTTGTTCACCGGCCCCAGCGCGACGCGGTACAGCGCGGTCATCGCGTTGTCCGAGGGCGAGTCCAGCGACATGGAGGGGATGAGGGAGTCTGCAGGGTCCGGGGTGGCGTGCATGCCCGATTCTGTCATGCACCAGCGCGCATGCGGTGCGGCGAGCGCTGCTGTTGTTGGCTTGCCGCGCGGCGGGTGGGCCGCAGCTTGCCGCACAGGGCGCCGCCGCCAGTTCCACACGCTGCGGAAACCTCAATTTTGAATAAAAATGGCCTCCAGCGCTTATCTGTTAAGCACTTATAGCTATAAAAATAATAGCAAACGGCCGCCTGGTGTCACGCGCCCCGCACCATGGCCATGATCTTGCCCGCGTCCAGCGTCGAGGCCTTCTGCTGGATCTGCGGCAGGTACTGCGTCTGCATCTGCTTGGCCGGGCCGAGCAGGCTCTGGAACGTCTCGCGCAGCATCTCGGTGCCCATCACGCGGCCACCGGCGTAGTAGCGCTTGGCCACCTGGCCCAGCGCGTAGGTGGTGGCAAACGAAAACGCCATGCCCGTGGCCGCACCGCCCATTCCGCCGATGGTGCGGCCCGCCACCTTGCCCAGCAGGCCACCCAGCAGCTTGCGGCCAAACTGCTCCAGGTACTGCGACGTCATGCCCACACCCGCCGCGGCGATGAATTCCTTGATGTGGCCCTGGTCCAGCTCCACGCCGTGCGCCTTGCCGATGCTGTAGACCATCTTCACCTGCATCGGGATGATGGCCATGGACGCCCAGGACTGCGGCAGCAGCTCCAGTGCGCCGTTGAGCATCGCGTAGTTCAGGATGGATTTGTCGAGCTCCGCATCGGCCGGGCCTGAGGGCGTTGAGGACGCTGATGCCGATGTCCGAACGGGCGCCGTGCTGGGGTTCTGTGTGGCCGCGTAAGCCGCCGCGCCACCGGCTGCCGCACCCGCAATGCCCCAGGGTGCAGCCGACGGCGACGCCTTTTCGGTCGCGTCCACCAGCGCATCCGCATCGTGGTCAAAAGCCGCCGTCTGCTGCGCGCCCAGCTGCAGCGCCGTTTTGAGCGTGGCCAGGAACTGCGCTTCCGCAGGCGACTGCCGGCCGTCCACATCACACACGCACACCGCCATTTCGTAAGCCAACTGGCGGTGGTCCAGATCCGTCAAGGCACTGGCGGCGGCCTGCACGTCCGTGCGCTTGAGCAGCACGTCCTGGTAGATGCGGGGCAGGTCGGCCATGCCGGCATCGCCGGCCAGAGACTGCGCGATGCGGCGGATCTCCTCGCGCTCGGCATCGTCCTTGTTGCCATCGGCAAAAGCGGCCAGAAGGGCGATGGTGAGGATGGATTTTTGCTGGTCCAGATTCATGTGCGTGTGGCCCATGGCAGGGCGGTGGGTACAAAACAAAGGTGCACCGCGCGCAAAGCGCACGAAGTGCTTGGTCCACATGCAGTCTAGGCCTGCGGCTTTCAACGCCACAGCGCGTGGGGAATTGCGGACATCTGGTAACCAGGTGCTTCGCGCCCACCACACACCCGCCAAAAAAAGCCCGCCCTGCAAAGGGCAAGCCATCGGTCTACCATCCGGGGCTGTTTGCTCTCCACCCACTTCAGCGAGCCCCTGCGATGACTGCCAAAACCCTCAAGATCGATTTCGTCTCCGATGTGTCCTGCCCCTGGTGCATCATCGGCCTGCAGTCGCTGGAGCAGGCAGCCAGCCGCCTCAAGGACGAGGTCGCGCTGGACCTGCACTTTCAGCCGTTTGAGCTCAACCCGCAGATGGCACCGGAAGGCCAGGACATCGGCGAGCACCTGCAAGAGAAGTACGGCGCGACCCCCGAGCAGAGCCAGAAGAACCGCGAGGCCATCGCGGCGCGCGGTGCGGAACTGGGCTTCACCTTCAGCATGGACAAACGCAGCCGCATCTACAACACGTTTGATGCCCACCGCCTGCTGCACTGGGCCGAGGAAAAGGGTGTGCAACGGGCCCTCAAACATGCGCTGTTCAAGGCGTACTTCACCGACGGGAAGGACCCGAGCAATCACGAGGTGCTGGTGGGCGTGGCCAGCGCGGTGGGGCTCGACGCCGAGGAAGCCCGCGCGGTGCTCGTGTCAGGCCGCTATGCCCAAGAGGTGCGTGAGAGCGAACAGCGCTACCTGCAAAACGGCATCCATTCGGTGCCGGCCATCATCATCAATGACCGCCACCTGATCCAGGGCGGGCAACCGGTGGAGGTGTTTGAGCAGGCGCTGCGGCAGCTGAGCGGAATTTCCTGAATCGCTGGCGTCCTGCCCGTGCTGGGGGTCGCCGCCGAGCCGTTCAAAGGTTGTAGCGGCCCGGCGAGAGGATGTTGTGCGGGTCCAGCTGCCGCTTGAGGCTGCGGCCCAGGGCAAGCGCGGAGTCGTCTGGCGTATCGAGCAGGTGAAAGGCCTGGGACCCCACGCGGTACGGAACGATGCCCAGTTGCCGGCCTTCCTCGAACAGCGCCTCGTAGCAGCGCTGGGCACGTTCCTTGTCGGCGGATGAGCGGCCGTCAAAAAGCAGTGGCACGGAGCTGTCAAAGCAGCGGTCCGAAAGGCTGGTGAGGGTGATCAGGGGCTCGAAACCGTGTTGCAGGCATACCCGTGTGACCATTGCCTCAAAGGCCAGGACCACGTCGGGTGCCATCGGAACCAGGGGCGAATACCACATCAGGCCGCGGTCGCCGCTCAACAGGCCGCGTGTCAGATCGTCGGGCAACGGGGCGCCCGATTTCCAGTACGGCAGCCGCAGCGCCACATCGTCGGGGATGCCTTCCATCAGGTTCAGCGCGCTCAACATCCGCGCCGCGTGGTCTTGGCCAAAGCCAAAGCCCGCTGCGATGCGGGGAAAGCGGATGGCCAGGCGCTGCAGGACCTCGGCCTTGCGCCGGGTCAGGCTGACACGGCGGCCGCTGCAATGGGCAAACCCGCGCATGATCACCTTGACCGCCGCACGGGCCACGGACTTCTCGCCGTAGACGCTGCCCACGATCAGGTAGGGGCCCAGCTTGTGCGCCCGCAGCAGTTCGGCCATGTCGTCTGCCTGCAGGGGGTTGCCACTCTCCAGGGCGTGCGCGGGGTAGGGGCAGGTCATCGATGCCACGCGGTAGCCGTTGAGGATGTTCACACCGCCCATGACGCCGCCGGTGGTGCGCAATAGCCCGCGCAGTGCGAGCAGCGCGGCTGGCAATTGGTCTTCTTTGTCGAGAAAGATATAAAACGCTTCGACGTGTGGCGGGCGCTGCGCCAGGGCAATCGTCATCTGCGTGACGACGCCGAAATTTGACTGCGAGAACAGGCCGTCCAGGTAGGGACCGGTACCCCATTTGTAGGCTTGGCCGATGCGCTCGCCCCCCAGTGCGCTCAGGCGGGAGCGGTAGAGGCTGCCGTCAGGCAGCACGGCCTGCAGCGCCATCACGGCGTCGAAATGGTCTGCGTGCGGAGTGATTCCGTAGCCACGCTCCAGCGCGTTGCCCACCAGGCTGGTGCTCGGGCCCGCGCCTGTGGTGGGCACCATGAACGGCAAGCCCAGCCGGTCCAGGTGGGCCCGCAGTTGCCCCTGGGTGACGCCGGGTTCGATGGTGGCGGTGCCCAGTTCGGCGTCCACGGCAATCACGCGATTCAGCCGCGAAAGGTCGAGCACGACACAGTGCTCGGACGGGGGGGTGGCGCCGCCGTAGCCCCAGTTCCTCCCGGTGCTGACTGGGTACAAGGCCACGCGGTGCCGCAAGGCGATGCGCACGAGCTCCTGCACGCTTTCTGCCTGCGCCGGGCGCAAGGCCGCCGCGATGGAGCGTGTACCGCCTGCACCGTAGAGGGCGCCTGCGTCGTGGGCCGACAACACGCTGTCGGCGCCCACCAGGGCCCGCCAATCTTCCAAAGCTTGCAGCAATGCGCTCATTGAATCCTTTTGGTGCTGCGCACCGCCCGGCACGCAGGTTTGGGTGGGTTCGGTGCCGCAATCATGCGGCATCCTCCATCCGGCTCAGCGCAGCGGCGATGCGTTTGCGAATGCCCTTTTCTTCAGCATTGGAGAAGCTGTGAGAAAAGAACGGTGGTGGCTCTCCAGCGCCTGCCCCGTGGGCGTCGCGCGCCAGGAGCTGGCGCCCGATGTCCTTGAAGTCGGCGATGAGCAAGACGCCCGGTGCCTTCACGCGCGGATTGCTTTGCGGCGAGCCGTGCGGCAGGAACCCTAGCACCCGCGTGTAAAAACCCACGTGCCGTGGGTTGACTTCGACCGCGATGTGCGTGGCCCCATTGATCTGGTGCGCGAAGATGAAGGCCACATGGAACATGGAAGCCAACGTTGCAGGCATCGGCGCATGGGGCGCGGTGGCCAGCTTGGTGAATTCGCACAGGCGCGCACCGCTGGCCCGAAAGCCGTTCAACAAATCCGGAAAGCATTCGTCCGACAACAAGCCCGTGCCCAAGTCCAGCTGGACCGTGAGCGTTCCGATGACCTGTTTGTCTTCGTAGGCGACTATGGTCATGCGCTCGGGCGACATGGTCAAGGTCTGGGACCCATAGCCTCGCTGCCGATAGCGCCGGTTCAGCAAGCCGACGGCGTCTTGCAGCACCGACGGGCGCCTGGCAATTCTGATCTTGAAGCCTTCGCCCTTGAGTTCCGGCGAAAAGGCCGAGCGCATGAACAGCGTGCTGTGTGGCGCATCGCCAGCAAAGACAGACGACGGACTGCGCGACACGGGGCCGCCTTCGGGCTGCTGCGTCCAGCGTTTTTTCAGGGCTTGCATCAGGCGCTGCAAGGTCGACGCGCTGATGTGGTCACGCATGGCGCCCTCCCATGGGCGTCAGCCACTCAGCCAGTGGCACAACGAATCGGCGCCCCAGCAGGCCCACCGACAACCACATCATGAAAGACCAGCCGGGGATGCCGCCGAAGCCTGCGTCCGGGTAAGACCACAGGCCGCTGGCCACCCCAGCCCATTCGACCGACAAGCCGAGCACCACCGCGCAAAGGCCATAGCCAAGGTCGTCCCGGCTGTGGAACAAGGCAAGCAGCACCGCGCAAGACGCTGTGCTGGCGATGGTCAGTGCGCGTGCGTCATGGCCAAACAGCGAGAACGCAAGCACGGTGGCCAACAAGCCGATCCAGGCCGACGGGCTGAGCCGAACGGCCTGTGCAGGCCGGCCCACGAAACGGACAATGTGCAAATACCAGCCCATCCAAAGCAGGGGTTCATGCCACGGCATGAGCAGGAAGTCCTGCTGCCGAAAAGTGAAGGCACCCGAGACCAGCGCAACGTAGTTCTGCGCAACGAAAAAGGGGCCGACGATGGCGAACATCACCCACTCCTTGCGCTCGATCGGGCGGAATACTAACAGCCACTGCACGGGCAGTACGATGGCTAGCAGCCATGTGGTTTCGATGGTGCAAATCTGAAGCAGGGTGAGGACAAAACTGGTGGCCACCACTGCCCGCTCAGGGGTGCCGTGCACACCGGCTTTCATGGGGTG
Source organism: Acidovorax sp. (assembly GCA_004210805.1). Taxonomy (GTDB): domain Bacteria; phylum Pseudomonadota; class Gammaproteobacteria; order Burkholderiales; family Burkholderiaceae_C; genus Acidovorax. The sequence goes on along the minus strand of SDXZ01000152.1, from coordinate 4,296 downwards.
CAGCGCCGCAGCGTGTCGGTCCGCGATGGAGAAGCCGTACCCACAGCACCGACCGTGCGGCACCATGAACGACACGTTATTTCAATGCCACCTTGCGCGGTGTGTGGGGCGTGGGTGGCCACATGCCGTGTGTCAGGGCCTTGATGTTGTTGCGGGGCAGGCGGGTGCGGGCGGGCGGAGTTTTTCATCCGCGCATTTCAGGCCAAAACGAACCCCGCGACCATTGGACTGAACGGCTACTACTTAGGTCTTAGCACCTGCGCGGCACCCCGCCGCAATTTGCCCCCCCGCTTGCTCCCAACGCACTACGCCGGACCGTCGAGCAGGTGCAGCATGAGCGCGCGCAGCTTGCCGGGCCGCACCGGTTTGTGCAGCACGGCGTGGCCGCTGTCCGCGGCTTCGCGCAGGCGTTCGGGCGCGGTGTCGCCCGTCACGAGCACGCCGGGTATGGGATGGCCGCAGAAGGCCACCACCTTGGCAATGGCCTGCGCGCCGGTCTCCCCGTTGCGCAGGCGGTAGTCGCTGATGACGATCTCAGGCACCACGCTCTGCGTCGCCAGGCGGGCCAGCAGTTCGTCGGCGCTGGCCGCTGCCGTCAACGAACACCCCCAGTGCTCGAACAGCTGGCGCATGCCTTCCAGCACGATCGGGTCATCATCGATCGCGGCGATCGACCGCCCCCGCAGCGGTTGCAGGCCTTCGTGACTTGCGCTGCCGGTAACACCGGCGGCACTGCACTGATGTGGCAACGGGGCAGCTCGACCGTGAATGTGGAGCCACGTCCCGGCGACGAGCGCAGCGCCACCGGGTGGCCGAGCATGCGGCTGAGGCGGTCCACGATCGCGAGGCCCAGGCCTACCCCGTGGCTGCGGTCGCGCTCCAGGTTGTTGATTTGGTAGAACTCCTGGAAGATTTCTTTGTGCAGTTCGGGTTGAATGCCCGGGCCGCTGTCGCGCACTTCGATAAGCACGGCCGTGGCGCGCGGGCGGCACGCGACCAGTACGGTCCCGCGGCGGGTGTGCTGGATGGCATTGCTGACCAGGTTGCGCACCATGCGGTCAAGCAGCGCGGCGTCACTGTGGACGGCGATGTGTGGTGCCGGCAGGTGCATCGCAAATCTGAGCCCCTTGCGTTCGGCCAGGGGTCGGAACTCGGCCTCGATCCGCTCCAGCGTGTGCCGCAAGGGCAGCGGCTGGGGGGCGCACTGGATCACGCCCGCGTCCAGCTTGGAGATGTCGAGCAGCGCGTTGAAGAGGTCCTCCAGTGTGTGGATGGTGGTTGTGATACTGCGCAGAAGGTGCTGCGAGACTTCGTCATCGATGCGCGGCCGCAGGGATTCAAACAGCAAACCCAGCGCGTGCATGGGCTGGCGCAAGTCATGGCTGGCGGCTGCAAGGAAGCGCGACTTGGAAAGGTTGGCGTAGTCGGCCTGCTCCTTTTGCAGCTTGAGCGCCTGGATCAGGTCCATGTTCTCGAACCGCAACACCAGGGAGCGCTGGATCATCGCGTGCACGTTGTGCGCAAATGCCAGCGTGGCAAACGCCAATGCTAACGTCAGCCCGACGATGACGAGCCCATTGCCTTGCTCCATCTGCGCTGCACCGAGCAGAGTGAGGCCGAGCATCGGAACGATGTAGCCGTAGAACAGTCGCCGGTCGGTGGAAAGAAACGCGGCGCCCCCGAAAGCCATGCCCGTGATGGCTGGAAACAGCACCTGCTGGACCTGCGTGGATGGCGCCAGAAACGGCGAGAGCCCCGCCACTCCCCACATCGCCCCAGTGCACCATGCGACCTCTGCAAACCGGCGTGCGGCCGTGTCGACGGCGGTTGGCGAGGGCCCGGCCAGTGGGCCCCGGCAGAGCAGGTAGTCCGCCGCACCTTTCAAGGTGAGCGCGGTACCGAACGCCCCCCAGCCCAGCAGCGCGGCGGTGGGCACCTCGCCCCACAACGCGCAGATGACCAGCAGGCTCAGAATGAAGTTGGCACTGAGCGTGAAAGGGTAGTTGCGGTAGATCAGCCGCACCTGCTCGGTGCGGATGCGAGCGGTCCAGGAGGCGTCTTGCATGGCTGGGCGCTTGGGCAGACCGCTAAACGAGATCGTCGCCCCGCTGGAAAAGCGCCACGATGGCTTCGGCCCGCGTGCTGACGTTCAACACCCGCAGGATGGCGGTGACATGTACCTTGACGGTGTTTTCAGCCAGATTGAGCGAGCGCCCGATCTGCTTGTTGGATTGGCCTTGCGCCATCAGCCGCATGACCTGCATCTGCCGCTCGGTCAGGTCGAGCGCACCGTCTTGCTGCGGCGAAGGGGTTGTCTGCACGTCCAGTGCGATGTGGGAGGGCAAATAAACATCGCCCGCCAGCACCAGGCGCAGCGCATATTCCAGGACTTCGGCGGACGCAGCCTTGGGGACAAAGCCGAGAGCTCCCAGGCGCAACACGGCCATGATCTCCTGCTTGTCTTCAGACGCCGACACCACGACCACCGGCAATGTCGGGTGCTGCGTCCGCAGCGTTGTGAGCACCTGGATGCCGTCAAGTCCGGACAGGCGCAGATCAAGCAGCACCAAGTCCAGGTCGTCGTGGAGCAGGGGCCGTGCCTCGTCATATGCGGCGCACTCCAGCACAGCCGCAACGGGGTCGATCCGCTGGATGATGCCCTTGAGGGCTTGGCGGTACAGGGGGTGATCGTCCAGGAGAAGGAACTTCACGGCAGAGGACAGCGGCTGTCGGTGTGCGGGTCAGGCGATTGAAAGAGGCCGGGGCGAAGCAGATTCGTCGCGTGCAATGTAGCACCGGCGGTCCGCGCAGCGTGTGCTTGGTGGGAGGCAGCTGCCGGCCTTCCAAAAGAAAAAAGGGAACGTTCCGGAGCGTTCCCTTTTGTTGCCGAAGCGGCGACTGTGGCGCTTGGCTCGCCGGCGTGAGTGACGCCGGTCTCGTCTGCATTTGACGATGCACCCGCGCTACTTGCGCAGTGGAATCGCCGTCGCCCGGTCCACAGGCACGGCGGTCACGCTGTTCTGGGGTGATCCGTCCACGAGTTTCTCGGAATACGTGAGGTACACCAGGGTGTTGCGCGGGGCATCCACCATGCGCACGATGCGCAGGCGCTTGAACAGGATGGACATGCGCTCGCTGAAGACTTCTTCTTGCTTCTTCAGGGGCTCGGGAAAGCTGATGGGCCCCACCTGCCGGCACGCGATGGAGGCCTCGGCGCGGTCCTCGGCGAGTCCGAGCGAGCCCTTGATGCCGCCGGTGCGTGCGCGGGAGACGTAGCAGGTGACACCCGGTACACCCGGGTCGTCATACGCTTCCACGATGATGTCGTGGTCGCGGCCGAACCATTGGAAGGCCGTGTCCACCGTGCCGATCTTCTCGCCTGCCGCTGCATGGGCCGTGCTGGCCGCGCCCGCCAAAGCCGCAATGGCCAGCAGGGTGGCTGCGGTCATCGTCGCCGTGGCTTTCACGCAGTGGCCCCTGCTTGGGTGCAGCGCTGGGCCAGGTGCGCGAGGGCCTCCTCGACCTGGTCCACCAGCACTAGGCATAGGTCGCCGGGCTGCAGGCGTTCCAGGGCGGCGTCGATGGCGATGAATTCGCCGCGGATTTCTTCGACGTGTTTCGTGCGGGGCGCGCCGGCCAGGCCTTCGCGCAGCAGGTTCATCACTTCGCCGTCGGCACGTCCGCGCTGGGCAGCGTCCTGGTACAGGATGACGTCGTCGAACGCGGCACCCAGGATGACGGTCTGCTCGCGGATGTCTTCGTCGCGGCGGTCGCCCGCGCCGCTGATGACCACGCTGCGGCGATTGGCGGGCAGGGCGTCCACGGCCTGCACCAGGGCGCGCATGGCGTCGGGGTTGTGGCCGTAGTCGGCGATGACGGTGGCGCCGCGGTAGTCCATGATGTTGAAGCGGCCGGGCGCGTTGTCGCTGTCGTTCACGAAGCCCGACAGGCCGCGGCGGATGGTCTGCCAGGGCATGCCCACGCCCCAGGCGGCGGCGACGGATGCCATGACGTTCTCGACCTGAAAGCCGATCTTGCCGTTGCGCGTGATGGGCACGTCGCGCAGGTGGATGGTCTCGCGCCACGAGCCTTCGGATGCGACGATGGAGTCGCCGTCCACGTACACGGTGCGGTGGCCCTGCGCGCGGTGCGTGGCCATCACGGGGTGGTGGCGGTCGGCGGCAAAGAAGATGATCTTGCCGGGGCACGACGGTGCCATGGCGGCCACGATGGGGTCGGCGGCGTTCAGCACGCCGTAGCCGGTGGTGGCCACGTTCTGCACGATCACGCGCTTCA
>SDXZ01000151.1 GCA_004210805.1 Acidovorax sp. | reverse complement strand
GATGCTGCCCGGTTCAAACACCTTGCCGTCTCGCGCGGCCACGGCGGGGCGGTATTCGGATTCGTCGGTGTCGGTGGTTTCGTGCAGGTCGATGTGGGCAGCGAACGGACCATACTGGCCCTGGTGCCGCGCCACCAGACGCATGAGGGCCGCAGACTCCTGCGCAGGCGAGCCTTCGCGGAACGCGCGGTTGGGGTCGATGGCGTCAAAGTTCCAGCGCTGCACACGCTCGTACGCCCAGGGGCTGACACATGGCACCACCAGCAGGTTGGCGCGGCCGGCGAAGCGCTCGGCCTGTGCATCCACAAAGCGCAGCGCGCCGTGCACGCCACTGGTCTCGTAGCCGTGCACACCGCCAGTGACCAGCACGCTGGGCAGGCCGGGTTGCCAACCGCGGCTGCGAATGGCCAGCAGGGGGAATCGCTCTGCCGCGTGGTGGGCGTCGGCATAGGCCACCTCGCCGTACGGCTCCACATCAAACCGGCCTCGCAGCGCATCGATGGCGCTGAGCACGTCGTCGGCGTAGCTGCGCTGGCGCACCTGGCGCGCGCGCCAGAGGGTGCGTTCTGCGGTGCCCCAAGGTTGGCCGGGCGTGCCGATGGGATAGGGGTGGATTGCTTGCATAGGAAGAAGATTTACCAGTGAATGCTGGGGACAGTTCCAAGACGGGCCCGGCGCTTTGCAGCGCGTTCATAGAATACCGCGATGCCTTTCCCCCTCCTCTGGCCGCTGCGGCGCGTCACACCCGCCTTTTTGTTGCTGGCCTGCGCGTTGGCGCACGCCCAGAACGTGACCCCACCCGCCAACGTGAGCGCCCCAGCGGTGCGGCCAGCAGCAGGCGGCGGTGCAGCGGTGCCGGCAGCGCCTACAGTGCTGGCGCCCGCTGCCCCCAACGCCCCTGCCGCGAAGCCCGCGCCGCCGTTGTCACCCATACCCAGCAGCGAACCCGCCAACGCTGGCACGGCACCAACACTACCCGGGGCAGTGCCGGCCGCCGCACTTTCGCGCGATGCCCGGCGCATCTATGAGCTGTCGCGCGACAAGCTGGTGCAGATTCGCACGCTGCTGCGCAATGCCGACACCCAGGCGTCGATTGGCTCGGGTTTTTTTGTCTCTGCCGATGGCCTGATCGTCACCAACTTCCATGTGGCCAGCCAGCTGGCGCTGGAGCCCGAACGCTACCGGGGCGTGTACGTGACGATGGAAGGGCTGGAGGGCGAGGTCGAATTGCTGGCGTTTGACGTGCAGCGCGACCTGGCCGTGCTGCGCGCCAAGGGCCGCGCGGCAGCGGCGCCGGTGCTGAGCTTTCGGCCTGCGACCGAAGCCCTGGCGCAGGGCGAGCGCATCTACTCGCTCGGCAATCCCCTGGACATCGGCTTTGCCGTGACCGAGGGCACCTACAACGGGCTGGTGCGGCGCAGTTTTTACCCGCGCATTTTCTTCGGCGGCACCCTCAACCCTGGCATGAGCGGTGGCCCTGCGGTGGACGATGCGGGGCGGGTACTAGGCGTCAACGTGGCCAAGCGGCTCGATGGCGAGCAGGTCAGCTTTTTGATCCCGGCCGAGTTTGCCCAGGCGCTGGTGCAGCGCGCCGCCAACGCCGAGCCCATCACCCAGCCCGCGTATGGCGAGATGACCAAGCAGTTGATGGGGCACCAGCAATTGCTGACGGACCGGTTCTTGAAAGCGCCGTTTCGCGAACAGCGCCACGGCAACTACCGCGTGCCGGTGCCCGACGATGCGCTGGCGCGGTGCTGGGGCTCGGGACGCGACCCGGCGTTTCCCGGCTTGAACCTGGAGCGCACGCAGTGCCAGGCCGACACCGATGTGGTGGCTGGTGACTTCTACACCGGCGCGGTGCGCCTGAGCTACGAGGCCTACAACGCGCCCACCCTGGGCGCCGCGCGATTCGCCCGCGTGTATTCACAAAGTTTTGCCAACGAGCGGCTGCAAATTCGCGGCAACCGCCACCAGACGGCAGTCGAGTGCACCGAACGCTATACCGACCCCGGCAGCCTGCCGCTGCGCGCAGTGGTCTGCATGTCGGCCTACCGCAAGCTGCCCGGGCTGTACAACATGACCATCCTCGCCGCCTCGGTCAACCAGCCCACCCAGGGCGTACTGGGCCGATTCGACGTGCAGGGCATTGCTTTTGACAACGGCATGAAGCTCGCACACCAGTACCTGCAGGCGTTTCGCTGGGAGGCCGCACCATGATGACGCCGACCCTGGGCCTGATAGAAGCCTTTGACCGGCACGGCGCCTTGCTGGCACGCGCGCCCATCACCCGCTGGCCCGTGACGGTGGGCCGGGGCCTGGACTGCGACCTGGTGCTGGACGACCCATTTGTCGCGCCCACGCACCTGCGCATCGACCGCGCGGCGGACGCCCCGCGCACGGTGCAGGTGGAGGTGCTGGAGACGCGCAACGGCGCACGCCTGCAGCGCAAGCACCACGGCAAGGGCGAGCGATTTGACTGGCCCGACGGCACCCCCATCGACCTGGGCCGCACCCACATCGCGCTGCGCCTGGCGGACACGGCCATCGTCGACGAGCAGCCCTTGCCAAAGTTTCCATGGCGCACTGCGGGCACCACCGCAGTTTTGATGGCGCTGGTGGTGGCTGCCACACTGACATCGTCATGGCTGGAGGCGCGCGATGTGTCGCAGTATGTGAAGTCGCTGCCCGGCAGCCTGCTCACCCTGCTGGCTATGGTGGGCGTGTGGTCGGGCCTATGGGCCGTGGCCAACAAAGTATTCGGCGGCCAGCTGCAGTTCTGGCGCCATGTGCGCATTGCGTGCGCTGCAGCCCTGGCGATCGATGTGGTGCATCTGGTGGCCCACCTTGCGGCCTTCGCTTTCTCGCTGGAATCTTTTTCGCGGTTTGCCAATGTGCTGATGGTGATCGTGCTGGCCGGGGCGCTGTATGCCCACCTGGCGGCCATGCTGCCGCGCCGCCGCGTGGGCCTGGCCTGGACGGTGGCTGCCGTGGTGGCGCTGGGAGTGCCGTCGTGGCTGGGTGCGCAGTGGCTGAACAACCTGCGCCTGTCGAAATCGCTGTACATGAGCAGCCTGTTCCCGCCGAGCCTGCGCGTGGCCCCGGCCGTGCCAGTGGAGCAGTTTCTGCAAGAGACCGAGTCGCTGCGAAGCAGGCTCGAGCGGCGCCTGCGGGATGACGGGCAGGCGGAAGATGATGAGTAGCCACTGATGTTGGTCGGAAGTCACGACACTGGTTGGGCCGTTCGCCCTGAGCCTGTCGAAGGGCTTTCACCAAGGGACGCCATGGCTTCGACAGCCTCACTCCGAACGGTGTTGAATGCATGATGGAACGTAAATCCACATCACCCATGCGCCGCCGAAAGCTCCACCACCACGTCTACGTGGTCGAACTCTCCAAAGACGTGCTGCTGGAGCCGCGCTTTCGCCGGTGCAACCCGGGCTACATCGAGGGCAAGCCCTGCGTGTACGTGGGCATGACGGGCCTGGACCCGGACGTGCGGTTTGACAAGCACAAGGCGGGCATTCAGGCCAACCGGTTTGTGACGCAATACGGCCTGCGCCTGCTGCCCGACCTGTATGAAGGCTTCAACCCCATGAGCTACGAAGACGCGGTGGACCGGGAGATCGAAATTGGCATCGACCTGCGCTCAGCGGGATTTGGGGTGTGGCAGGCTTGACGCCGCCGGTGGGAGCGCCCAGGCAACCCACCTACTCCGCCGGCGAAGATGCTCCTATTTTTATAGCTGCTAGCGCTTACCAATCAAGCGCTAGCAGCCTATTTCATTTAAATTTTCGTTCCATGAACTTCACAGACCGCCTTCAACAGCTCCCCTCCGCCACCCACCTCGCAGCGCTTCAACTGCTCGGCGCCCACGGTGAAGTGATTGCCACCATCGAAAACAAACCGGGCCAGAAGGGCTCCCTGGTGGTCTACGCCGCGCTGGCTGCGCTTTGTGGTGGCCGCATCACCCCCGCAGCAGCCGCGCTGGGCCTGGAGTGGTATGCCGAGCACACGGCAGATGCCAAGGCCTTCCCCGGCAAACACCCCAATATCGACCGCTTGCTGGCCTGGTCGCAAGGCAGCGAGAGCTTTGGCACGCACGCCGTGGCGGCCTGACGCGACAAGCCAGCGGACAGGCCGGGCGAAAAGAAATACGCGACTCTTAACGGCCCGTTGTCGAAAATGCGCAGGCCCGTTCGTCGTAGGAATGTGAGCCGACGGTAGACCGCACCGCCGCCCATATTTCATCCACCCTGCTGTTGCAGACACCGACAAGGAGACCGCCCATGACGACCCCCAACCCCCATGCCGCTGCCACCACGGCCACTGGCACCGTCACGCTGCACCGCGTGCTGCGCGCCCCGCCAGAGCGTGTGTACCGCGCCTTTCTGGACCCCGACGCCATGGCCAAGTGGCTGCCTCCGCATGGCTTTACCGGGCGGGTGCTGAGCATGGATGCGCGCGTGGGCGGCAGCTACCGCATGCAGTTCACCAACTTCAGCAATGGGCAGACGCACGCATTTGGCGGCGCGTATGTGGAGCTGGTGCCGGGCGAGCGCATCGTGCACACCGACCGGTTCGATGACCCGAACCTGCCCGGCGAGATGCGCACCACCATCACCTTCAAGGCGGTGCTGGTGGGCACCGAGCTGGCCGTGGAGCAGACGGGCATTCCGGTCGTGATTCCGACGGAGATGTGCTACCTGGGCTGGCAGGAATCGTTGCAGTTGCTCGCACAGTTGATCGAGGCGGAGATTCCTGCGGAGTAACGACCGCCACGGCGCGAGGGCGATGGGCGTGCTGGCCCCGCGGGGTGCCGTGCCGTGAGCAAGAAGGTGCGGCGCCGCCGCGGTCACTGCGTACTGCGTAATGCGTACTGCGCAAGCACCGGGCCAGCCCGCTGCGCCGACTCACTTCGACGTCACTTCAACCACTTGTCCGCCGCCTGCTTGAGCACACCGCGGCTGTCCACCTGGCCCCAGACAAAGTTCATCACGCGGGTGTAGTCTGCATCGTCCTTGGGCAGCATGAAGCCCAGGTAGCTCTTGGGCGTGAGCGGTGCGTCCAAGAATGCGGCGTGCAGGCGCGGGTCAGCCTTGCTGTAGACCACCGCTTCGTAGGTCTCGGTGATCATGACGTCGCCCTTGCCTTCGGCGATCAGCGCCGGGATCTCGGCGTTCTTCTCGTGCGTGCTGACCTGGGCGGTCTTGAGGTTCTGCAGCACAAAGGTTTCGTTGGTCCCCCCGGGGTTCTTGATCACGCGCACGGTGGGCTTGTTCAAGTCGTCCACGCTGTTGTACTTGGCTTTGTCCGCCGAGCGCACCAGCGCCACCTTGCCGAAGGGCGCATAGCCCGGCAGCATTTCGATCAAGCGGATGCGCGTGACATTGCGTGTGATGCCGCCGACGGCGATGTCGAACTGGTCGGACTGCAAGTCCTTCATCAGGTTGGGCCAGGACGTCGGCACGTATTCGATCTTCACGCCCAGCTCCTTGGCCATGGCCTCGATCACGTCGATGTCGTGGCCCGACAGGCCCGCATCCGTCTTGATGGCAAACGGACGGTAGTCGCCCGGCGTGCCCACGCGGATGACCTTGGTCTCCAGAATTTTGTCGAGCCGGGGGCCGGCCTGCGCCGCCTGGTTGAACAAGGACAGGCTGGCCACCAGGGCTGCGGCGGCGAAGGCAAGGGTTCTTTGGCTGATCATGGTGAAGCGCTCCAGGAGGGGGTGGGGATGCGGCCTTGAAGGCGGCGCGGCAGGCGCTGCGCTGCAGTGACGCACGAAAAGAATACCCCAGCCATGAAGCAACGGGCGTGCCGCAAACGCACCCAATGCCTGCACCAGGCGTTCTCCATCGCACACTGGGTTACCCTGCACGGCCGGATCGCACTGTCACCATCGATTCATCCATCGGTCGATTCATCCCTCCACCGCCCCATAAGGACCCACCATGAAAAAACTCAACGTCACCATCCAACTCGAAATGACCGTGCCCGATGACTGGCACCTGGTCGAGACCTCTGAAGGCACGCCCGTCATTCAGATTTCTGAAGGCAAGTTCATGGACATCGCCATCGAGCCGCTGTTTGCCACCGACCCCGAAGACATCTGGAGCAGCACCGAGAGCGACGATGAGCTCAACGACGTGCTCGACATGGTGGAGAGCGAGGCCGTGAGCTACGAGTTTGTGACGCACTGACTTCCGCTTCCCACAGCTTCGTTCACTTAGCCTCAAATTAAAGTGATTCTCATATTTGACAAAATGCCATTTTTGAAAATAATGAGAATCAAATGCCATCCCCTACACCCGCCATTGCGGAGCAGACCGCTAGCCAGCTGAAAGCCCTGGGTGAGCAGCTTCGCGCCCATCGGAAAACCCTGCACCTGAACGCCACCGTGACCTCGGAGGCAGCGGGTATTTCTCGCGTCACGCTGCATCGCATAGAAAAGGGAGAACCCTCTGTGACCATGGGGGCCTGGTGCAATGCCATGGCCGCGCTGGGGCTGGAGCCGGCTTTCGGAAACCGGGCGGACGAAGCACACCACGCGACAAACCCATCGGCCCCAGCAGGCTGGATCCCCGCCCGCGTGGTGCTGGCCGACTACCCCCAATTGCGGGCGCTGGCGTGGCAGGTGCACGGCACGGACGCCCTCACGCCCGCAGAAGCTCTGGACATCTACGAGCGCAATGCGCGCCACCTCGATCAAAGCGCCATGGCAGACAACGAGAAGGCCTTGCTTGAAGCACTGCGCATAGCCTTCGCGTCCCGCGCCCCAGGCGACCACGGCAGCCATGTTTGAAAGGCCGCACCACCAGCGCATCGCCCACGTGCTCGCGTCCCTGGACAGTGCCGTGCTGCGCCAGCATGGATGCCTGTTTGGGGGCGGCACCTGCATAGCCTTGCAGCATGGCGAATACCGCGAGTCCGTGGACATCGACTTCCTGGTATCCGATGTCGCTGGCTACCGAGAGCTGCGGCAGTTGCTGACTGGCCCGCACGGGCTGGCAGCCATCACCCATCCACACGCTCTGCCCTTGATCACGCTGCGAGAAATCCGGGCAGACCAGTACGGCATCCGCACCCAGGTGCAAATGGACCGCCAGGCGATCAAGTTCGAGATCGTGCGCGAGGGACGCATTGCGCTGGCGCCCCCCGGACCACAGGATGTCGTCTGTGGCGTCAGCACCCTCACCTCGCTGGACCTGGCAGCGTCCAAACTCCTGGCCAATTCAGATCGGCAAGCCGACGACGGCGTCTTTAGCCGCGACGTGATCGACCTGGCCATGATGGAACTGCCTTTGCCCGCATTGCGCGCAGCACTGGCCAAGGCGCAAGAAGCCTACGGCGCAGCCGTGGAACGCGATCTGGGAAAGGCAATTGATCGCATCCAGCACCGGGCGGGTTGGCTGGAACGCTGCATGCAAGCGATGGCGATGCAGGGCATTGCGAAAGCTTTGGTTTGGAAACGGATCCGGGCATTGCGGCGGATCGTTCCGGCCGAATGAGCTTTCTCGTCCAACGCAGGCAAGAACACACAGCCCTGCATCACAGGCCCATGCAGCGCACACAAACCGCTGAACTTATCGCCTTCACAGCTGCGAACGCAGCAGCCCCGTCATCTTCTCTGCCAGCCGCTCGCGCAGCGGGCGCTGCAGCCACTCCCCATGCGTCACGCGGCGTGATCGCTTGATGTCGTCCTCGAACACCTGGGTCTGCCGCTGGGCAAACTTGGTGTCGTAGACATTGAGGTTGGCTTCGTCGTTCAGGCGGAAGGACCGGTTGTCGAAATTGGTGGAGCCCACTGACACCAGCAGCTGGTCCACGATCATCACTTTGCAGTGGTACATGGTGGGCCGGTATTCGTAGATCTCGGCACCCGCTTGCAGCAGTTCGCCCCAGGTCGCGCGCGATGCGGCCTTGACGGTCTCGGTGTCGGTGTACTCGCCGGGTGTGACCAGGCGCACGCGCACGCCCCGGCCCAGGGCGTCCATCAGCAGCTTGCGCGTGAGTTCATCGGGCACGAAGTACGCCACCGACAGGTCGATGCTGCGCTCGGCCGCCGTGATGGCCAGGTGGTACATGAGCTGCATGCTTTCGCTGCCGCTCGATGGGGAGCTGGAGAACATCTGCGCCTTTTGCGTACCCACCGGCTTGATGGCCGGAAAGTACGCATCGCCGTGCAGCACCTTGCCGGTGACCTTGAGCCAGTTGTCCAAAAACGTGGCCTGCATCTGCGCCACCGCGGGGCCACGCACCAGGTAGTGCGAGTCGCGCCAATGGTCGGGGTTCTGCGCGTTGCCTGTCCATTCGGGCGCGATGCCCACGCCCCCCGTAAAGCCCACTTGCCCATCCACCACCAACAGCTTGCGGTGGGTGCGGTTGTTCAGCCGCGCCAGGTTGTACCAGTGCGGTTTGTGAAACTTCTTGATCTCCACGCCCGCCTCTTCCATCTCGGTGAGGTAGCTGTCCTCCATCTTGGCGCTGCCCACCCAATCGAGCAGCACATGCACCTTCACGCCGGCGCGGGCGCGCTCGCTCAGCGCGTCGGCAAACTGCTTGCCGATGTCGCCAGACCAGTAGATGTAGGTTTCAAACGTGACGCTGGTCTTGGCGGCCTGGATGGCGGCCAGCATGGGCGGAAAGATCTGGTCGCCGTTCAGGAGCTCGGTCACCTCGTTGCCATCCACGATGCCGGGGCCGAGCAAGCTGCCCAGCGCCCGCTCGAACTGCGGACCGGCGGTGCTGTACAGGCGCGGCACCTCATGCTGCACCTTCTTTTCACCGGCAGTGAAATTGAGGGCCAACAACACCAGTGCCCCGGTCACCAAGGCCGTGAGCAGGACGATGAGCGGGGTGGAGAAGCGGCGGGGCTCGGCGTGGGGCATGCGGGCGATTGTGGTGGGGCGATGTGTGACCGGATGTAGGCCGACGCCGCACCGCTGCGGCGGCACAATGGCCGGCTCGCGCCTTTGCATTCCACCGTTGCTTTCACCACCGCCGTGTCCGAAATCTCTCCCTCCCTCACTGCCCTCTCCGCCCGCACCGACAGCAGCGACGTCACCGCCGTCCCCGGCCACGTCCTTGCAAACCGCCCCTTGCATCACCTCACCCGCCGCAGCGCCTTGATCGGCGTGGGCAGCCTGTGGGCGTTGCCTGCGGGTCTGCTGCACGCCAAACCCGTGCCCGCGGCGCCCGTGCTGTGGCCGCAGGCGCTGCAGGTGCCCGGCGGCGTAGCGCGCCTGTCGCTGGGCCCTGCGGCCACGCGGCCGGTGGCGCAGGTGCGCCAGGGCGATGTGGATGTGCCACTGCTGGTGGTGGGCGATGCCATCGAGTGGACAGCCATCGTCGGCATCTCGCTGGCTGCCGCACCGGGCGATGCGTTCATCACCGTACCAACGCAAAGCGGTGCGCGCGCCGTGCCCTACACCGTGGCGCACAAGCAGTACAAAGAGCAGCATCTCAAGGTCTCGCCGCGCACCGTGGACCTCTCACCCGAAGACCAGGCGCGCTATGAGCGCGAGCGCGACCACCAGGCCATGGTGATGGCCACGTTCACCGAGCAGCCCGCGGGCCACGCGCTGCCGTCATTGCGCATGCGCGTGCCGGTGCCGGGGCGCCGCTCCAGCTCGTTCGGGTTGCGGCGGGTGTTCAACGGCCAGCCGCGCAATCCGCACAGCGGCATGGACATTGCCGCTCCCACGGGCACGCCCATCGTGGCGCCGCTGGCGGGGCGGGTGATCGACGTGGGCGACTACTTCTTCAACGGCGGCACGGTGTGGTTGGACCACGGCCAGGGCCTGCTGTCGATGTACTGCCACCTGAGCGCGATGGATGTGCAGGTGGGCGATGTGCTGGCCGCCGGGCAGCCGTTTTGCAAGGTGGGCGCCACCGGCCGCGTGACCGGCCCGCACCTGCACTGGGGCGTGATGCTGAACCGCGCGATGGTGGACCCGGCGCTGTTCGTGCCCGCATGAGGCTAGGAGCCTGCGCGGCAGAAGGAGCATCGGCTGCACCGCGCGAGAAATCGGTCTGGTGTGGTCCTGCCTCCTGCGCCCAGGGGCCCACCCTGGGCTCGTCAGTCAACCACACGATCCTCGGTTTTCGCACGTTTCGCTTCGATGCCTTCTGCCGCACAGGCCCCTAAGCACCAGTACTATTATTTGATAGCTAGAAGCGCTTATCAATCAAGCGCTGGCGACCATTTTTATTCATATTTCCCGACTGCATCATGACCTCGCGCCTGATCCGCTTCAACAAACCCTATGGCGTGCTGAGCCAGTTCACGCCCGAGGGCAAGTGGCAGGGCCTCAAGGACTACATCGACCTGCCCGGTGTGTACGTGGCGGGGCGGCTGGATGCCGACAGCGAGGGGCTGCTGCTGCTCACCAACGACGGCGCGCTGCAGGCCCGCATTGCCGACCCGCGCTTCAAGATGGAGAAGACCTACTGGGTGCAGGTGGAGGGCATGCCCGATGAAGCGGCGCTGGCCGCGCTGCGCAGCGGTGTGGTGCTGAACGACGGCCACACGTCGGGCGCGGGGGCGAGCAGC
>SDXZ01000150.1 GCA_004210805.1 Acidovorax sp. | reverse complement strand
AGGCCGCCGCAAAAGCGCGGCAGGCCGGGGCGCAGGGCCACCTTGAAGCGCTTTTGGTAGGCCTCGATGAAGTCGAGCGGGTTGCCCGCTGCGGACTCCACCACCTGCCCATCGGTCACGACCTCGGTCTTGGCGTTGGCGCCGAAGCCGCTGGCGCGCAGGAGTGTGCGCGCCGGCAGGCCGATGAAGCTGTAGCGCCCGAAGCGCTCGCCGCCCACCACGGATTCGAGCAGGAAGCTGTGCTTGCCGCCGTCCTTGCTGTGCGCAAGCTTCAGGTACAGGGAGAGAGGGGTTTCAAGGTCCGCAAAGGCTTCGGCCATGAGCGGAATACGGTTGTAGCCTTCGCCGGCCAGGCTTTTGAATTCAAGTTCTGTGATCACGGGGAGAGCTCCCAGCTGTCGCAGCGCGTATCCCGGCATTTCAACGACACAGGGCGCTGCGGTTCATTCGGTCGGCCCGCCGCAAGAAGGGGGGCCACGGGGTGCACGCTGGGGCTTCAGCCCAGGTGCCATCAGGCGTTCAAGCAGACAGGCTGACGCCAGGGCCAGGCTCCCCGGTCGCTGCAACCTGTGATGAACACGTGGTGAATGAACATGGGCCAAAGTGTAGCAAAGCTTTTTTGAGCCCCGTTCTGACAAGGCGCACAGGCTGCGCCGCAACCAATCGAAAACCCTGTTGCAGGAATTGCGGCGCGCAGCAACAATTTGAAACGAACGACCGTTCTTTTTTAGAGGAGTTGCGCATGAAGTTTGTAAAGCAATGCGCGGTGGCCGCAGCGGCTTGGATATGGGCGATCAGCGCCGTGGCCCAGCCCGTGACCGTGTCCGACGTCAAATACGCAGAGACCACAAGCCTGAGCGGCAGCACGCTGCAGCTCAATGGCGCCGGCGTGCGCTACAAGGCGGTTTTCAAGGTCTACACGGCTGGCCTGTACCTGGAGAAAAAAGCCCAGTCGACGCAGGAAGTCGCCGCACTCAAAGGCTCCAAGCGCGTGAGCATCACCATGCTGCGCGAGATCGACTCCACCGAGCTGGGCAAGCTGTTCTCGCGCGGCATGGAGGACAACATGGACAAGGCGGCGTTCTCAAAGCTCATTCCCGGCGTGCTGCGCATGAGCCAGATCTTTTCTGACCACAAGAAGCTCAAGGCAGGCGACCAGTTCATGATCGACTGGATCCCGGGCACCGGCACCGTGATCACCGTCAAGGGTGAACCACAGGGTGAGCCCTTCAAGGAGCCAGAGTTTTTCAACGCATTGCTGGGCATCTGGCTGGGCAACACCCCTGCCGACTGGAAGCTCAAGGACGCACTGCTGGGCAAGTCGGCCAACTGACGGCGCCGTCGCCGGGGGCACGCCATCCGCGGCGCCCCGGGCAAACCCTCCCCGAGGTTGCCCTTGTGTGTCGCACGTCCGACAGATGCCGACAAAGCCGGCGCTTAACCTTGATTCGGCGGCTCCACAGCCCCTACGCCCCCTGACCTGCAATGCGCATTCCGCGCAAGGGAAACTTGGCGCCGGGCTTGTCCGCGGCCGCATGTGAAGCGGCCTTTTGCCACGTACTGATTTCCGCCTTCGCCCTCTACGCACCAGACACAACCATGAAACTCAGCAATCTCTCCGTTGGCCTGCGCCTGGGCGCTTCGTTTGGTGCCATCCTGCTTATCACCGCCCTTATCGCTGCCACCGGCATGTGGCGCATTGCCGGCCTGCACGGTGCGAGCGAGCGGGTGGCCACGCAGGAGATCGAGCAGCAGCTGCTCGTGGAAAACTGGGCGGCCGACATCCGGCTCAATTGGGTGCGTACCGAGGCGTTCCTCAAGGCGATTGACCGCGACTACATGGACAAGCTCACCGCCGACACCGAGGCCACGGCCAAGGGCATGGATACCAAGGTGCAGCGCATCGAAGCACTGGCCCAGGGCGAACAGACGCGCACGCTGCTCGCAGCCATTGCCGCGGCGCGCACGGCCTACAACGGCAAGCTGACCGAGATCCGCGAGCTGCACCGCGGCGGCGAGCCCAACGTGCCCGCCATTGTGGACAAGGATCTGCGCCCGCTGGCCGACAAATACCTGAAGTCGCTCGACGACCTGCGCCGCGCCATGGCCACCCAACTGGCGGAGAGCCAGGCAGACACCGGCACCCTGGCCAAGGCCAGCCAGGTTCTGCTGGGTGTGGGCACGCTGGTGGCTGTGGCGCTGGGCACGTTGCTGGCCTTCACGGTCACGCGGTCCATCGTGCGGCCGGTGCAGCTCGGTCAGCGAGCCGCAGAAAACATTGCCGACGGCGACCTGACGCACCCCATCGCAGCAGGTGGCAGGGACGAAACAGGGCAATTGCTCCAGGCGCTGGCCACGATGCAATCGCGGCTGGCCACCATTGTCGGCAACGTGCGCTACAGCGCTGAAGGCGTTGCCACGGCCAGTACCGAAATCGCGTCGGGCAACAACGACCTGTCGGCCCGCACCGAGCAGCAGGCCTCGGCGCTGCAGCAGACCGCCGCCTCGATGGAAGAGCTGGGCTCCACCGTGCGCCAGAACGCCGACAACGCGCGCCAAGCCAACCAGCTGGCCATGAGCGCATCCACCGTGGCCCAGCAAGGCGGCGACGTGGTGGCCGAAGTGGTAGACACCATGAAGGGCATCAACGACAGCAGCAAGAAAATCGCCGACATCATCAGCGTGATCGACGGCATTGCGTTCCAGACCAATATCCTCGCGCTGAACGCAGCCGTGGAAGCAGCCCGCGCCGGCGAACAGGGCCGGGGCTTTGCGGTGGTCGCAGGCGAGGTGCGCAGCCTCGCGCAGCGCAGCGCCGAAGCCGCCAAGGAAATCAAAGGCCTCATCGGCACCAGTGTGGAGCGCGTGGAGCGCGGCACGGCGCTGGTGGACAAGGCCGGCGCCACCATGACCGAAGTGGTCAGCGCCATCCGCCGCGTGACCGACATCATGGGCGAAATCAGCGCAGCCAGTGGCGAGCAGAGCCAGGGGGTCTCGCAGGTAGGTGAAGCCATCACCCAGATGGACCAGACCACTCAGCAAAACGCGGCCTTGGTGGAACAAAGCGCTGCGGCAGCCGACAGCCTCAAGACACAGGCCGGTCAGCTGGTGGAAGCGGTGGCCGTGTTCCGACTGGCGTCAGGTGCGTCTGCCATGGCGGCGAATGCGGACTCTGCGGCCGCAGCAGGGGCACGACTGGGATATCACGGTGGCGCTGGCCCGCGGCGGCTTCCTGCTTAAGGCAGGTTGAAGGCCTAGCGCAAAAACCGGTGCAGCAATACGGCCGACCCGGTCAACGGCGCCCGCAGCATTGCCAGTCAGCGCAGCGCGGCGAGCGAATCGACAAAGCCGTCGGCATCCACGGCGCGCACCGGCTGGCCATGGTTGTAGCCGTAGGTCACCAGGACCACGGGGCACCCTGCCGCCCGCGCGGCCAACGCGTCGTTGCTGGAGTCGCCCACCATCAGCGTGCGCTCCGGTACTGTCCCGAGGGCCTCGCAGGTCTTGAGCAGCGGCAACGGGTCGGGCTTCTTGCGTTCGAAGGCATCACCGCCAAACACGATGTCGAAGTAGCCATCGAGCCCCTTGGCCTTGAGCAAGGGTACGGCGAAGTCGGTGGGTTTGTTGGTCAGGCAGGCGAGGGGCAAGCCCGCCTTGCGCAGCGCCTGCAAACCCTCCACCACCCCAGCGTAGACCGCGGAATACTGGCCATTGATCGCCAGGTAGTGTCGCTGGTAACTCTCCCAGGCGGCGGGGTACAGTGCTTCAATTTTTATAGCATCAAACGCTTTACCAGTAAGCGCTAGCACGTGATTTAACACTGAACGCAGCAGATTCTCCGAACCCTTGCCCACCATGTTCTCGATACGCACGGCTTCGATAGGGGGCATATCCAGATCGCGGAGCATGCGGTTGATCGCTTCGGCGAAATCACCCATTGTGTCGACCATCGTGCCGTCCAGATCGACGATGGCAGCGTCCAATTTTTTCTGATGCAAGGGAAGAAAGTTCAAGATGACGCAGTGAAGTTGGCGATTCCTTCAATGGTACGGCGAACGCCGCGGGCCCACGCGCGCCGATCGGCTAGGAAGGCTGCGGGGCCCCATGCGCCTGCGCAATGACAGGGGCGGGCGCCGCCTCCCCGGGTGCTGGCGGTTGACGGAGCAATGGACGCGGCGGTCTTGCCGCGATAACGGCGCGAGGGCACGACGTCTGGCATGACGTCAAAGCACGAAAGCCATCGCAGATCAGCAATTGGCTCGAAAAACATTGGTATTGAAGACTTTGCATAGGGGACGACTAGTGCAGCCAGTTCCGGTCCGGACGATTCCGGGCTGGTTACCCATAGCGTCGCGCGCGCTTTGAGGCCGCTCCGTAGGTTGACGGCTCAAACCGTGTAGGCGGCCATCTCAACCAGGCCGCAGGGGGAACGTCCATCGACTGGCGTTGAACGAACGTGATGGCGAGGGAACAGACACCCAGCACTGCCGTCACCGCGCACATCCTTCACCGGTCTCCGATTCAGCGAAGGCCGAAGGAATAGGATTCGGGCGCCCCTGTCTGATCTGACAGGTGGCGGCTTTGTCGCGATTGGATAGAACACGCCATGTTCACGCTGCCCCGCTACCTTCACTCCCTTGAGCAGTTCCATACCGTGCGGACTCTGCAGGAACTGACACAGTTGTTGTCGAGCGTCGGCCAGTCATTGGGGTACGACAACGTCGTGCAGGGTCTTCAAAGCTACTCGCGCCAAGGCGGGCTGCATGTCGACTCGACCTCGGTGATTTCCGACAACTGGCACAGCCACTATCTGGAGAAGACTTACTACAGAGTCGATCCGCGGGTGCACCATTGCGCGCGCCGCACCACCCCACTGATGTGGAGCGGCGCGGACGAATACGAGAATTCTCAGCCCACGCAGATGATGCGGGAGGCCTACGACTTCGGCCTGCGCGCCGGCATCTACGCGCCCACGCACAGCATGGATGGCCGCTTCAGCCTGGTCTGCATGAGCTTGCGCAATGCGCCCCTGGCCGAGGCGCAGGACCAAGTGCGCCACACGGCCCCGCTGATACCTGCCCTGGCTGCGCACGCTCACGAGGCGGTGCTGCGCATCTTGCGCGCCGACTCTGCACAGGAACCGGTGCTCACGCGGCGCGAGTGCGAATGCCTGCAATGGGCCGCTGCCGGTAAGACATCGTGGGAGATTGGCCTCGTCCTAAGCATCGCCGAGCGCACGGTGAACTTCCACCTGAACAACGCCATGGCCAAGCTCGGCTGCCACAGCCGGCAGCACGCCATCGTGAAAGCGCTGATGCAAGGACTGGTCGGCCTGTAAGAACAGGCAGTTCACATTTCAAAGCGCCTGCGCTGCAATCTCCCTGCTTCATGCGCCGTGCGTGGAGCTTTTCATTCGGGAGTTTTCACCTTGCGCACTGCCTCTGTTGCCTTTGTTTTCAGACCACGCCTGACTCTCCCTGCCGGCCTCGCTGCGGGCCTCGTGGGCCTGCTCGCAGCCTGCGGCGGCGGCGGCGACAACGACGACGCGTCGGGCACACCGCGCCACGCCATTGGTGGCACGTTGACCGGCCTGGCTGCCAATGCCGTGCTGGTGCTGAACAACAACGGTGCCGACCCGCTGCGCCTGAGCGCCAACGGCACTTTCCAGTTTGCCGAACCCGCTGCCGCCTACCGGGTTGAAGTCGCCACCCAGCCCGCCGGACAAACCTGCACCGTCACCCATGGCAGCGGCACAGCCACCGCCGCTGTGGCCGACATTCAGGTGAACTGCGCCGCAGGCAACGGGGGCGGCACCGGCCCAGTCATCACGGCGGGCATTGCTGGCATCTTGGGCGAATGGCAGCAGAACACCTGCGTTGCCGCAGGCGGCGGACAGTGGGCTCGCAACTACCTGCGGCCAGTGCAAGTGAACGACACGACCATCTCGCACGTGCAGGGCCTCAAGCTTTTCACCAACAACCAGTGCAGCGGAACCGGCACGGTGCTGGGCGGCACGGCCATTGGGCAAGTGACGTTTTCACGCTCCGAATCCAATGCCAGCGTAGCGGCCAACTGGGGCACTTTCCGCCAAATCACGGGCCTCACCAGCCAAGCCATCTGGGCCAAGCGGGGCGAGAACACCCTGTGCCTGCTGGGGGACGAGAACCCATCCATCCTGCCCACGCTGGCACGCGTTGCAGCGGCGCTTGACACCCTGCCCGCATCGGCCTGCTACAGCCGCCAGTAGCACCCGGCTGCACCCCTGCCGCGCACCGCGACATGGTGCTGCAGGGGCGCGCCGGGACGGGTGTGAACCTGCGCGGGGGATCAACGCAGGCTCAGCGTCTGCCGCTTCCAACCTGCGTCCTGCCAACGCTGGAACAGCGGCAATGCGGCTACGTCGCCGGTCACACGCTCGGTGGTCAGTCCATCGATGCGAAGGATCTCAAAACTCTTGCGATAGCGACCCTGGCCGCGTGCCTCGCGCGCCACCAGCATCTGTTGGCCGCCAGGCACCCAGCCAGCCCATTCCACGTAGCCGGTTTCAGGCGTCGCTGCGGCGGGAGGCAGCACATCCACCACCCAATCGCTACCCGCCTTGCGCATCACCCACAACTCGCGCCAGCCTTCCAGGGGCTGCACCGCAAGGGCTACCGCGTTGCCTTCGCGATTGACGGTGGCCGAAGCTGTCCAGACCACGCCGTAAGTGCAGCGGCGCACCAGTGGATCCTTGGCTCCGTGCTGCGCATCCACGAGCAGCACGCAGGTCTCGCCCGGCGCGCCGGGCTGTACCACCACAGCAGGCCGCTTGGCGTCGGCCACCAGTGGGGCAGCTGGCACTAACGCCCAACGCACGGCGCCGACGCGCATCGCGGCATCGTTGTAGGCGACCTGATCATCGTCAGGAAGGTCACTGCGGCTCACACCCGCAAACTCTGCCAGGCCCCGAGAGGCCGCCGCGGCTACGGCAGGGGCAAGTCCGCCGTCTTTTCGCGCCTGCTGAAAGGCCACCGCGCTCCAAAGGCTCGCCCGGCGCATCTGCACGCGGTTGCGCAGGTAGCTGGGCAGGCCTGCCACCTCGACCTTCTCCAGCAACTGGGCTTGCCACTCCTGGAGCTTGGCCCGCTCGTGGGCAGGCAGGTCGGGGTTGGTGCATTCCGGCCGCGTGAGCGCCAGCGCCGCCCGGGCGCGCTGGTCGGCGTCTGCGGCAGGCAGGGCCAGCAGCCGCCGAAATGCCTCGCCGTCGTAGCAGACCTGCATGCGACCTTCGACCTCGTAGGTGGTGAACCGCACGCCGTAGCCGTTGGCCACATCCAGATGGGCCGACAGCGCCGCACCGTTCGCCTTGCCGGTGGCCGAGTTCGAAGGCGGAAGCGACGCCCGGCGCGCCAGGCGGTCGGCCAGCGTGCCCAGGGCGTCGAAGGCCTGCGCGCCCTGATCCCCCGTGAGCGCGGCCACAGGCGCGGCCTGCAGGTAAGCCGCCGTCAGGCCAATGCCCAGCGCTTCAGCGCCCGGCGTGTCCCGCACGAATTGCAGCACCGACAGCAGCGCGGGGCCATCGGCCTCGGCCAGTGACACCCGGCGCACGTCGCTGGCGCGGATGAATCCGCCGCGTTCGCGTTTGTGATCCCACACCTGCAGGTAGTCCATGCGCTCGCCGCGCACTTCCAGCACTTCACCCTGCCACAGCACGGTCTGCTGCTGGGCCGAGTCGCGGGGTGCGGCCCGCAGGCTGGACTGGTCTTGCACCACGATGGCGCTGCCCAGGCCGTTGGGGGGCGCGGGTGGTACCGCAGCGGTGGCGACCATGGTGGCTGCGGAGGCGACAGCTGCGACGAATGTGGCGATGGTGCGGTGCTTCATGTTCATTGCTCCGTGGCCTGGCTGGTGGAAGCATCGTCCGCACCTGCCGCGGCAGCCTGCGCGGCCGCGGCCTGCGCGTTGCGGTTGCCGCCGAGCAGGGCCGCGCCAATGAAGTCGCCATTGGTGGGCGGGGGCGCGATGATGACCTGGATCTTGTCCGAGAGCTTGTCGGCCAGCGTTTTCTGGATGAGCAGCGGATGGCGGGTAACCAGCGCACCTTCGCGGGCCATCTGCTCGGCATTCACCTTGCCGATGCGGTCCATGCGGTAGGCCTCGGCCTCGGCAAGCTTCTGGCGGGCGTCGGCCTCACCGCTGGCTTCGATGCGGCGGGCCTGGGCGCTGCCTTCTGCGGCCTTGATGCGCGAGACCTTTTCGGCTTCGGCCTCCAGCTGGCGCTGCTCGATCTGGCGCTGCTTGAAGGGCAGCACGTGTTTCATCGCCTCCTCCTGGGCACGCGCGGCGATCACCTGTTCGCGTGCAGAGGCCTCGGCTGCCACTTCTCGGCGGACCTTGTCGGCCGAGGCGTCGAGCTCGGTTTCCTTCACGCGCTTGTCCTTGAGCTCCAGCGTGTAGCGCATCTTTTCGGACGCCAGTTCTTCGGCCAGCAGACTGTCCATGCCGCGGCGGTATTCGGCGGGCAGGTCCACCTTGCCGATTTGCACGCTGCGCAGCACCACGCCATCGGCCGCAAGGCGGGTGCGCAGTTCGGTCTCGATGATCTGTGCGATCTCGGCCCGCTTGGACGAGAAGATCTCCCGCACCGTGTAGCGGGCAAATACCTTGTAGACCAGGCCCTGTACAGCGGGGGCGACGATGTCGGCGTCCACGTCGTCGGGCAGGTTGCCTGACTTCACTGCGGGTGAAGCCGGGTCCAGGGCGTAGCGCACGCTCAGGTCCAGGCCAAACGACAGGCCTTCCACAGATTGCAGCGGTGCGTTGCCAGTGGCCTGGCGCATCGCCTCAGGCCGGTAGCTTTGGTCACGCAAAGAAAAAACACGCACGTTGTGCACACCAGGCAGCACCCACACGCCGCCGTCGCGCCACTGCGTGACCGAGCCGGTGAACTGGTTCACGCGCTGACCCAGCTCCCCCTGGTCCAGGTGGCGCACCGGCGGGTTGCGCACCACCGCCACGCCAGCAGCCACCACCACCGTAACCAGGGCCAGCCAGCGCACGGTGCGTGCCGTAGGCAGCAAAGAGGCCCCGCGCAGGGGACGGCTGTCTTCGGCGGCCCAAGGATTGGGCGCTGCGGTACCCACCGCGTTGTCGTACTGAGCGTCCATCGCTGCGTCAGCGGCGGAGGGCGTGGCGGCGGAGCGGCCGCGCAGCGCTTGGACGATGCGGTTCCAGGTGAATTTCATGGTGTTTCTCTCTCTCGGATGGGTTGAATTTTTTGTCTTGGCCTGAACAACCGAGTGCTGTTCATTGGTAGGTGATTCTTCGGAGAACACCCGGAAGCAACAACGCAGACCACAGCCCAGAGTCCGCCCGCCGGCCGAGCAATTGCTCCGGCCCCGGAAGAAAAACTCACACCTGCCCCGGTGGAGCGCCGGGATAATCCGGCCAACCCCACTGCAAAGCGCTTTCATGACCCCCATCGCACGCATCGCCGTGATCGAAGACGACCTGCCCACCAGCAACCAGCTGGCCGGCTGGATTGCCAGTGCGAAGAGCGGCATCGTGATCGACCAGTGGTTCACCCGCGACGACGCCGAGGCCGCTCTGGCGCGCGAGCACTACGACGCCGTGGTGCTGGACATCGAACTGGGGCGCGAGCGCCATGCGGGCGTGGCGCTCATCAACGCGATCAACAAGCTTGGCCAGGGGACGCCCGTGCTGGTGGTGTCGGCCATGCCGGCCGCCATCTACCGCAGCATCATGAAAGCGCTGGACGCGTGGGACTACCTGCAGAAGACGACCTTCGAAGAGGCCGACTTCATCGAGACCTTTCTCGACATCCTGCGCACCACGCAGACAGCCCCTGCGCAAACCGTTCCCGTTGTGGCGCCGGGGGATGCTCTTGTGCTCGACCCGCTGTGGCAGCGCACCCCCACCTGGCGCGGCGAGCGCATCAACCTGCCGCTCACCGCCCAGCGCATCCTGGCCACGCTGCACCAGCGCAGCGGCGAAGTGGTCTCCTACGACGAGCTGTTCGAGGTGGTCAAGAGCGGCCGCAACCGCGACAACGTGCGCAAGCATGTGAGCACGATCCGCGAGGCGTTGCGCGAGGTTGACCCGTCGTTCGAAGGCATCGAAAACGTCCCCATGCGCGGCTTCCGCTGGGTAGGCCTGCCCGCGCAGCCCACGGCCAAACGCCCATGAAGCGCCTGCTGCGGCGCCCAGCGCTGGAGATGCCGCGGCTCGAAATGCCCCGCCTGGGCCTGCCGGCGTTTCGCCTGCGCATCCTCGTGCGCAGCGTGTTTCTGCTGCTGGCAGCCGCCACGGTGGCGCTCAGCGTGGTGCTGCTCAAGGAGGAAAAGGAGCGCGCCTGGCAGAGCTATCAGAATGGTTTCAAGCGCAGCCAGTCCGAAGTGATGGCACGCCTGCGCCACCCGTCCGGCCAGCTGGCACTGCTGAACGCGCACATCCAGGGCCAGGGCGCCACGCCGCTGGCGCCGCTGCTGCTGCCCTATGCGGCCATCGACTTCGACGACCAGAACAAGGCCCAGCAGGCGGTGGAGATGGCGGG
>SDXZ01000335.1 GCA_004210805.1 Acidovorax sp. | reverse complement strand
TCCCCAACTTCTGGTTCGCCATCCTCTTGATCCTGCTGTTCTCGGTCAAGCTGCAATGGTTCTCGGCCGGCGTCTTCTGTCCAGCCCGGAAAGCCGCCGGCCGAGAACCATTGCAGCTTGACCGAGAACAGCAGGATCAAGAGGATGGCGAACCAGAAGTTGGGGATGGCAATGCCGATCTGTGCCAGGCCCATCACGCCCACGTCGCCCAGCTTGTTGTGGCGCGATGCGGCGTACACGCCTGCAACCAGCGCCAGCACCGTAGTGATGGCCATGGCCATGAGCGCGAGTGGCACGGTGAGCGCCAGGCGCTCCAGCACCAAGTCCAGCACGGGGGAGCTGTAGGCGTAGCTGTCGCCCATGTTGCCCACTACCAGGCCGCTGACCCATTGCCAATAGCGCACGCCAGCGGGCTGGTCCAGGCCCAGCTTGGTGGCAAGCGCTGCCACCGCTTCGGGTGCCGCGTCGGGGCCCATCAGGATCTGGGCGGCATTGCCCGGCAGGTGTATACACAGCATAACGGCAAAAACATCCCCGTCAGCGGTGTTGGGTTGCAGTGTCGCACGCAAGGCACATGCCAACAGCGCGGGATAATACGGGCATGAACCGCGCCGCCCCTTCCACCGCCGCCGCTGTCGGCACCGCACCTCAGGGGGCCCCATGGCGCTGATGATCACCGACGAATGCATCAACTGCGATGTGTGCGAGCCCGAGTGCCCCAACCAGGCGATCTACCTGGGGCAGGAAATCTATGAGATTGACCCGCACAAGTGCACGGAATGCGTCGGGCATTTTGACGAGCCGCAGTGTGTGCAGGTCTGCCCTGTGGCCTGCATCCCTGTAAACCCGCAGCACACGGAAACCCGTGAGACCCTGTGGCAGAAATTTCAGCGGCTGCAGCCCGCCGCGTCGGCTTGAACCGGCAAAATTCAGGTCTTTTTGTGCCCTAGCGCTTGTCTGTAAAGCGCTAGTAGCTATCAAAATAATAGCAAATCACCGATCAGTCTTCGACTGGGCGTGGCGGCTTGGGACGGGGCGGTTTGGTGGTGTGGATGAGCAGGGTGGCTTTGTCCATCTCGCCAGCCAGCAGGGCGGGGTAGGCCTTCATTGAATGGACGATGCTGTCCTCGATCAGCGTGCGCTGGTCGGGTGAGGGTTTCTTGAGAACCCAGTTGGCGACCTCGCTTTTCACCCCCGGGTGGCCAATGCCCACGCGCAGGCGCCAGTAGTCGGGCGATCCCAGTTGGCCGTGGATGTCGCGCAGCCCGTTGTGGCCCGCGTGGCTGCCACCGCGCTTGAGCTTGACCTGGCCGGGCGGGATGTCCAGTTCATCGTGCACCACCAGAATTTCTTCCGGCAGGATCTTGAAGAAGCGCGCGAGCGAGGCGACCGACTTGCCCGAAAGATTCATGAAGGTCTGGGGCTGCAGCAGCCAGACGCTCTGGCCGTGCACCGTGGTGCGCGCCACCAGCCCGTGGTAGCTGCGCTCGGGCACGAGGGTGGTTTTGAGCTCGCGCGCCAGAGCGTCAATCCACCAGAAGCCGGCATTGTGGCGGGTGGCTTCGTAGTCCGGCCCGGGGTTTCCGAGGCCTACAAACAGCTTGATCATCAGCTCGATTATCCGGGTTGTGCCTGCCAGCAATGCCGGCAGGCTGCGTGCTCACCGGGTGGCTTGCCGCGCGCATTCGCTGGCTTCAGCGCACGGGCCACCAAGTTATGGCGACAGTGTTGTCTGCGGTTGGGGTGTGGGGTGGGTCCGGCCCGCTGCAGTCGCCTGAAAACAAAACGGCCCACTTGCGTGGGCCGTTGTGCGCGTGGACAGCCTGCCGAGACAGGCGGGCCATGCATGCATGCAGAAGGGCTGCGGGCAGCCCCTCGTTGCAGGGCTGAATTACTTCTTGCCCTTGCCCTTGCCCTTGGCATCCGCTGCAGGAGCTGCTTCGGTAGGAGCAGCAACTTCCACGACGGGAGGCACCACAGACACCAACACGGGGTTGTTCTGGTTGCCGCGCAGCTTGGCGGTCACGCCCTTAGGCAGCTTGACGTTCTTGAGGGTCAGCGACGAACCCTTTTCGAGCTTGGACAGGTCCACGTTGATGAACTCAGGCAGGTCGGACGGCATGCAGGTCACGTCCAGTTCGTTCACGATGGGGTTCACCATGCACTTGTCGACCTTCACGGCAGGCGATTCTTCTGCGCCGGAGAAGTGCAGTGGCACCTTCATGTGCAGCTTGGTCTTCTCGTCCACGCGCTGGAAGTCGATGTGCAGAACGAGCTGCTTGTAGGGGTGGTATTGCACGTCGCGCAGCAGGACCTTGGCGGTCTTGCCGCCCACTTCCATGTCCAGCACGCTGGAGTGGAATGCTTCCTTCTTGAGGGCGTGCCACAGTGCGTTGTGGTCGATCTCGATCAGTTGGGGTTCAGCAGCACCGCCGTAGACGATGCCAGGTGTCTTGCCCGAAATGCGGAGACGGCGGCTCGCACCCGTACCCTGCTTGGCGCGCTCAAAAGCGACGAAGTTCATATTTAGCTCCTGATAAGAGGCGACCGCGACCAGTCATCCTCTGTTTTAAAAAGGCTTGAGGCCACATTGCCGCAAACCTGCTTGCTGCTCTCAAACAGACAACAAGCCTCCCGAAGGAGGCTTGTGTGCAGAACCCGTGCTGCCATGCTCCCGAAGGAGTGGGTCAGAAAAGGTTTTCTTGGTCCGAGAACAGGCTCATCACCGACTCACCCTTGGCAATGCGCTGGATCGTCTCGGCGATCAGCGGGGCCACGGAGAGTTGGCGAATCTTGGTGCATCCCTTGGCGTTGTCGCTCAGGGGGATGGTGTTGGTCACTACCACTTCATC
>SDXZ01000334.1 GCA_004210805.1 Acidovorax sp. | reverse complement strand
TCCTGGGGCGAAGGGCAGCTCGAGACCGAACTGGCCGAGAACGCCTGGCTCACCGTGGCGGCCGACCTGTCGGTGATCTTCGACACCCCCGTGCCCGAGCGCTACGACCGCGCCCTGGCACTGCTGGGCCTCAAGGCCTGGATGCTGTCGCCCGAGGCGGGGCACGCATGACCGGCTTGCCCGCTCAGCCAGCCGTTCCTGCGCATTTCCAGACCTTTCTTGCTTTCGATTTTGGCCTCAAGCGCACGGGCGTAGCCTCGGGCAACCGCATGTTGAAAAGCGCTACGCCGCAGGCCACGATCAAGGCCGAGGGCGATGCCCGCTTTGCGCTCGTGGCCGAGCGCATCAAGGAGTGGCAGCCCGACGCCCTGGTGATCGGCGTGCCCTACCACCCCGACGGCGCCAGCCACGAGAACACCGCGCGCGCGCTCAAGTTCGGCCGCCAGCTGCGCGGGCGCTTCGGGCTGCAGGTGTTCGAGGTGGACGAGCGCTACAGCACCACCGAAGCCATCGCCGGTGGCGCCAAGGACGCCGATGCTGCCTCGGCCTGCATCATCCTGGAACAGTTTTTGAGGACCCTCCCATGACCACCCCCTCCAACGCCATCGCGGGCAGCCTCGTGCTCGATGCCGAGGCGCTGTACCGCGAGCTTTTGCGCGGCGTGCGCAGCATGCACACCGGCACCACACGCCTGGCGGGCATCGCATCGGGCGGTGCCTGGCTGGCCGAGCGCCTGCAAAAGGACCTGGGCCTCGAAGGCCCCGCCGGCGTGCTCTCGTCGGCCATGCACCGCGACGACTTCGCCCAGCGCGGCCTGGCCGCCAGCGCGCAGACTACGCTGCCATTCGACGTGAACGGCGCCGACGTGCTGGTGCTCGACGACGTGCTCTACACCGGGCGCACCATCCGCGCGGTGCTCAACGAGTTGTTCGACTACGGCCGCCCCGCCAGCGTGCGCCTGGCGGTGCTGGTGGACCGCGGCGGCCGCGAGCTGCCGGTGCAGGCCGACTTCGCCGCTGCGCGCGTGGCGCTGCCGGCATCGCAGTCGCTGGCCCTGGCGCGTGACGACAGTGGCACCTTCCATTTCCAAGTCAAAGAGGCCTGACCGTGCTGATGAAGCGCAACCCCCAACTCAACGGCAACGGCGAACTCATCCACCTGCTGTCCATCGAAGGGCTGCCGCGGGACATCGTCACGCACATCCTCGACACGGCGGCCAATTTCGTCAGCGTCAACGACCGAGAGGTCAAGAAGGTGCCGCTCTTGCGCGGCAAGAGCGTGTTCAACCTGTTCTTCGAGAACAGCACGCGCACGCGCACCACCTTCGAGATCGCGGCCAAGCGCCTGTCGGCCGACGTGATCAACCTGGACATCGCGCGCAGCTCGGCGAGCAAGGGCGAGTCGCTGCTGGACACCATCGCCAACCTCTCGGCCATGGCGGCGGACATCTTCGTCGTGCGGCACAGCGAATCCGGCGCACCGTACCTCATCGCCCAGCACGTTGCTCCGCACGTGCACGTGATCAACGCGGGCGATGGCCGGCATGCCCACCCCACGCAGGGGCTGCTGGACATGTACACCATCCGGCACTACAAGAAAGATTTTTCCAACCTCACCGTGGCCATCGTGGGCGACGTGCTGCACTCGCGCGTGGCGCGCTCGGACATCCATGGCCTGACCACGCTGGGCTGCGCTGAAGTGCGTGTGGTGGGCCCGCGCACGCTGGTGCCGTCGGACATGGCGCAAATGGGCGTGCGCGTGTGCCACACGCTCGAAGAAGGCATCAAGGACGCCGACGTCATCATCACGCTGCGCCTGCAGAACGAGCGCATGAGCGGCGCGCTGCTGCCGTCCAGCCAGGAGTACTTCAAGAGTTTCGGCCTCACGCAGGAGCGCCTGCAACTGGCCAAGCCCGACGCCATCGTGATGCACCCGGGGCCCATCAACCGCGGCGTGGAGATCGACTCCGCCGTGGTGGACGGCAAGCAGAGCGTGATCCTGCCGCAAGTCACTTTTGGCATTGCGGTGCGCATGGCGGTGATGTCCATCGTTGCCGGAAACGAAGCGTGACCCCCCTGAGCCGCTTCGCGTCTTCCCCCCAAGGGGGGACGCCCCCGGTGGCCCGGCGAAGCCGGTTCCACGGGGGCACTGGCGTTGGGACTGCTGCGGTGCATGCGATGGTAGCGGCCCATTTGGCTTGAAATCATGAAAATCCTGATCCAGAACGGCCGTGTGATCGACCCTGCCTCGGGGTTCGACCAGACCTGTGACATTGCGCTGGCGGCGGGCCGCATCGTGGGGGTGAACCGCGTGCCGCCCGAGTTCGCGCCCAACCGGGTGATCGATGCGGCGGGCTGCATCGTGCTGCCTGGGCTGGTGGACCTGGCGGCGCGCTTGCGCGAGCCGGGGTATGAGCACGAAGGCATGCTCGAATCCGAGATGGCCGCCGCCGTGGCCGGGGGCGTGACCAGCCTGGTGTGCCCGCCCGATACCGACCCCGTGCTCGACGAGCCGGGGCTGGTGGAGATGCTCAAGTTCCGCGCCGAGAAGCTGCACCAGTCGCGGCTGTTCCCGCTGGGCGCGCTCACCCGCAACCTCGCGGGCGAAGTGCTGACCGAAATGGCCGAGCTGACCGAGTCCGGCTGCGTGGGCTTCGGCCAGGCCGAGGTGCCGCTGGCCAGCACGCAGGTGCTGCAGCGCGCGCTGCAGTACGCGGCCACCTACGGCTACACCGTGTGGCTGCGCCCGCAGGAGATGCATCTGGGCAAGGGCGTGGCCGCCAGCGGCCCGCTGGCTACCCGCCTGGGCCTCTCGGGCGTGCCCGTGGCGGCCGAGACGATCGCGCTGCACACCATCTTCGAACTGCTCAAGACCACCGGCGCGCATGTGCACCTGTGCCGCATCAGCAGCGCGGCCGGCGTGGAGCTGCTGCGCCGCGCCAAGGCCGACGGCCTCAA
>SDXZ01000149.1 GCA_004210805.1 Acidovorax sp. | reverse complement strand
GTGCCCAACACCGAATGGCTCAAGGGCACGGTGGAGCTGTCCAAGTTCGGCGAGGTCATCGTCGACTCGCACGGCCGCACCAACATCCCCGGCGTGTTCGCGGCGGGCGACTGCACCACCGTGCCGTTCAAGCAGATCGTGATCGCGGCGGGTGATGGGTCGAAGGCAGCGCTGAGCGCGTTTGATCACCTGATTCGCATGCCGGTGGTAGCGGCTGCGCCTGCGGGGGCGCAGGCCGTCGAGGCTGTGGCAGAAGTTGCTTGATTTTCGAATGAAAATGGCCGCTAGCGGTTGTTGGTAAAGCGCTAGTAGCTATAAAAAAAGAGCGACTGGTTGCCCTGTGCAGCCAGTCGCTTTTGTTTGGGGCGAGAGGCGCCACTGCGTGGGTGGTCGATGGCGGCTCGGGGCTCTGAGCCGACGGTGGGCAACACAACCCAAAGCCGTCGTTCATTTATTACCGCTGTGTGCAGTCCAAAACGTGCTGTCTGAGTGCGCGATACCTGCCTGGTATCGAGCTGCATTTGCCTATTAGTGCCTGCCGGGTTTCGCGGGATTTTTATACTTGGATGTTTAAACAGGCAATCGCTTGAAAACCCATACTGCAAGCCACTTCCAGGAGAAATCAGTGTCCAGAATATCCCGCAGCGTTTGCGGGATACATCACGTTAGGCGCCATGAACGAGTTTTCTGCCGGATCGAACGAGCGTTTGAATGCGTATCGGCGCTTCGCAAGTGAAACGCCATTTGCAGCGTGCAGGCTTGTTCACTACGCCGGCAACGACAAGCCGAACGCGGCTGACGTGCCGCCACACGAAGTTGAAAGAGAAATTCTGGGTTGTCTTGCAGAAGGCTTCCACGTCGATTGGCATTGCGTTCACGAAAAGCTCTATGTCTGCGTTCAAGAACCCGATTGCCCCATCCCTCCTTGGGAAAGCGTTATCGCAGAGGAAGCACTCGTCGATGTGGATGCAATCCTTAGGCAGGCGGGCCTTGCCAGTGGCTCCTAACCCTTCGGTCGAGCGGACACGCGGCGGCGTGGCACGTATGGCCTTCATTTCATTCTGGGCCATGCGCGCCACGCCGCCGCGTGCCGCTCACCTCCAACGTTAGACGACACATGAACGCTATCGACGAGTTGCGCAGCCTGCATTTTCGATCTCGAACGGGTTTGGCGTCCTGGCAAGATTGTGTGGACTGGGCGACAGAACGCCTCAGACACGACGACGAAGGCGATGACCTCGATGTTGTGACCCTCGCTGGTGCTCGAAAGGACGAGGTTCCTCCACTCGTCACGCAGATCTTGGAGCGTTACCTCGGCGCCGGCGCCCTATCCAATCAAGTCGCGGCGGGCAAATTCATCGTGGACCTGTACGACGCATACAAATCGGGAGAGGAAACAGCGGTAAGTCTAGATCCCAGGATTTGGCGTGTGTACTATGACTTCGACCAACCAACATGGCTCGTTATGCTCGCCCGAAACTGCGAGTACGCGACGGACATTCCTGATTTCCGGGCGCCGTTCGAAGAAGAGTTTGAGTACATCGCCAATCTATGGCGAAGCGCAACCACCGAAAACGAATTTGAGGCGGCCTACGATTCACGAATTTCAAGGTCGCATGATCTTCCCGCGCTCATTCAGAGTGCGGAGAAGAAGCCTTGGTGGCGGCTCTGGTAATGCCGTCTAACTTGTCAATCGACGCGGCCCCACCAACAGCAGGAGGCGGCTTCGCCGCTGGTGTTGGTGGGCCGGTCATTTTTACGTTGAGTTTCCGCTTTCACCGGCGGCGACCGACTGCTCCTGCCGACATCGGAAGGCCGGGCGTCCGGTGTGTGGTGACGGGCCTATGCCCTTGTTTGCTGCGGGCCATGTGAGGGCGCTGGCTGTGCTGCCTGCTTAGAATCCCGCTGCCCATGCGCCGCTTGCTGCTCACATTCCTGTTGGTGTTCCTGCCGCTCCAGAGCATCTGGGCGGCCGCGTCGCCGTATTGCGCGCACGAGGCCGCGCCACAGGCGTCGCACTTTGGTCACCATGCGCATGAGCACCATGCCGACGCCTCCATGGAGCACGCTGAGTCTTCTGTGTCCCCGGGGGCCGGCGAGGCACTCGACCTCAAGGCCTTGGGCAATACCGGATCAGGTGCCATGGCCGACATCGACTGCCATGCCTGCCACGGTGCCGGCAGCGGCATGGCGTTGAGCACGAATGCCCAGGCCATTGTGGTCACGGTTGCGCGCCCTGCGCACCAAGTGCCCCAGGCTTGGGCGCACCCCCCGCTTTCCCGCCCAGAACGCCCCAACTGGTCCTTCCTCGCCTGAGCGGCGAGGCGGGCTGCGGGTAGCCCCTTTCTGATGATTCCACGCTGCCCTGGCGGGCAGCAGCGGCGCATGCTGGTGCGCCTGGCATCGTGCCTTGCCGATTTCAACCCTGTGGCCCCAGGCCACTGCAGAGGAATCGGATGCAACAAACGAGAAGAACACACACACCTCGGCCATGGATGGTGGCCGTGGCCCTGGGGTGGATGCTGGCCGGCAATGCCGCGCTGGCCCAGCCCATCGCAGCGCCCGCTGCCCCACCCCTCACGCTCAAGGCCTTGTTCGACAGGGCCTGGGAGCGCCAGCCCGAGGCGCAGTCGGCCGCTCTGCGGCGCGAATCCGCGCAGGCTGCGCGCAGTGGCGCATCGTCCTGGACGGCCGAGCCCGCGGCGCTGGAGCTGCAGGCCAAGACCGACCGCCCCGGCAGCAACCAGGGCAGCCGCGAGGTCGAGCTGGGCGTGGCCCTGCCGCTGTGGTTGCCCGGCGAGCGCGCACGCAAGGCTGCGCTGGGCGATGCGGAAATCAAGGCCGTGGAGAGCCGCCGCTTGGCCGCGCAGCTCCAACTGGCCGCCACCGTGCGCGAGGCCTGGTGGGCGCTGCAGCGTGCGCAGGCGGAGCTGGGCTTGGCCCAGGACCGGCTGCTGAATGCCCAGCGCTTGGCGGCCGACGTGGCGCGCCGCTTCAAGGCGGGCGACATGTCGCGGGCTGACCAAACCCAGGCCGACGGTGCAGTCGCCCAAGCTGAAGCCGCGGTGGCGGAGGCCGAGGGTGCGCGCGATATTGCGCAGGCGGCCTTGAGTGCTTGGGGTGGCAGCGTTGAAGTGGGAGCAGAGCCAGAGGCTGAAGCCATGCCCGGTACGGCGCTGCCCGCTGACCACCCGGCCGTGGCCGACTGGCAGGATCAGGCCGAGGTGGCGCGCCGCGCCGCCGATCTGGCCGCCGTGCAGACCCGCGCCAACCCCGAGCTGACGGTGGCCGCCACGCGCGGGCGCGAGCAGGCCGGCGACCGCTATCTGCAAAGCTTCACCGTCGGCGTGCGCGTGCCGCTGGGCGGTGGTGACCGAGCGCGTGCCAAAGAGACGGCGGCCCGAGCCGATGCCCTCGATGCCGAGGTGCGCGCCCGCGTCGAGCAGGACCGCCTGGCCGCCGACGTGGCCGCTGCTACTGCGCGTGTGAAGGCCACACAGGCCCAGCACGAGGCCATGGCCCGCCATGCAGCCCTGGCGCGCGACACGCGCGGCTTCATCGACAAGGCCTTCCGCCTGGGCGAGGCCGACTGGCCCACCCGCCTGCGTGTGGAGCTCGAAGCCGTGCAGGCTGAGCGCCAGTTGGCGCGTGCCCGCATCGATGCCGCCGCCGCCGTCTCCACCCTGCGCCAGGCCCTGGGCCTGCTGCCGCAGTGAGCGCGCTGTTTTCACCACCTCATTTTTGTGATCACCATGCAACTCCTCTCTCTCTTTTCCACACTGGGCCTGGCCCTGGTGCTGGGCCTTGCGCCGTCGTGGGCCCTGGCCGATGCCGGGCATGACCACGGCGAAGCCCCCGCGGCCGCGGCAGGCCCCGCCATCCCGCGCTTTGCCGCCACCTCCGACCTGTTCGAGCTGGTCGGTGTGCTCAACGGGCAAAAGCTGGCGCTGTACCTCGACCATGCGGGCGACAACAGCCCGGTGAAGGAGGCGCAGCTCGAGCTCGACATTGCCGGCGCACGCGTGCCCGTCACCCGCGTGGCGGACGGCGAGTTCCAGGCCGCGCTGGCCGCACCACTGGCCGAGGGCGTGAGCCCCGTCACCGCCACCGTGGTGGCCGGCAAAGATACCGACCTGCTCGCTGGCGAGATCGACATCCATGCCGCCGCGCATGCGCATGCCGATCCCACGGGCCGGCGCAACGCGCTGCTGGCCGGTGCCGTGGCCGCCGTGCTGGCAGCCCTGGCCATGGTGTGGAGCCTGCGGCGTGGACGCGCCGCGCGCACCCAGCGCCTGGGAGGTGCAGCATGAAGCGGCTGACCTCTCTCCATTCCGTAACGGCCCTGTTGGTGGCCGCTGTGCTGTGCGCCCCGTTGCTGGCGCGCGCTGGCGAAGGCCATGACCATGGCGATGCCCCACCTGCTGCCGACGGCAATGGCCCCAAGCGCCAGCCCGATGGCAGCGTGTTTTTGCCCAAGCCCGCCCAGCGCCAGCTGGGTGTGCGTACCCTGGTGGCCGCCGAAGGCCAGCACCCCAAGGCCTTCGAGTTGGCCGGCACGGTGGTGATGGACCCCAACGCCGGTGGCAAGGTGCAGGCTGCGCTGGCCGGCCGGTTGGAGGCCGGCCCCAAGGGCCTGCCCGGCGTGGGCCAGGCGGTGCGCAAGGGCGAGGTGCTGGCCTATGTGGTGCCGACGGCGGGCGCCATCGAGCGCTCCAACCAACTGGCCCAGCAGGCCGAGCTGCGCGCGGGGCGTGACCTGGCGGCGCGGCGTGTGGCGCGCCTCAGGGACTTGGCCGACACCGTGCCGCGCAAGGAGATCGAGGCGGCCGAGAGCGAGCTGCAAAGCTTCACCCAGCGCCTGGGCGCCGTGGGTGCCGGCCTAGCAACGCGCGATGCGCTGGTAGCGCCCGTGTCGGGCGTGATCGCCTCGGCCAACGCCGTGGCAGGGCAGGTGGTGGATGCGCGCGAACTGCTGTTCGAGGTGGTGGACCCTTCGCGCCTGCGCGTCGAGGCCCTGGCCTACGACACGGCGCAGGCCCACAGCGTGGCCGGGGCCACGCTGGCCGTGGGCGGGCAGCCTGTGCCGCTACGCTTTCTAGGCGCGGCGCGCAGCCTGCGCGACCAGGCGCTGCCGCTGCAGTTCGCGGGCGACTCGGCGGTGCTGGGCACCTTGGCCATAGGCCAGCCCATGCGCGTGTTCGTGCAGTCCACCGAGCAGGCAGCCGGTGTGCAGGTGCCCGTGGCCTCGCTGCTGCGCAACCCCGCGAACCAGACCATCGTCTGGGTCAAGGAGTCGCCCGAGCGCTTCGTGCCGCGTGTGGTCACCTACGTGCCGCTGGACGGTGCCTCGGTGGCCGTGACCTCGGGCCTCAAGGCCGGCGACCGCGTTGCCACGCAGGGCGCCACGCTGATCAACCAGGTCCGCTAGGAGCCACCGCATGTTCAAGTGGCTACTCGAAAACAGCCTGGCCAACCGGCTGCTGGTGCTCATCGCCGCCGGCGTGCTCATGGCCTATGGCGCCTTCACGCTCTCGCGCACGCCGGTGGACGTGTTCCCCGACCTCAACAAACCCACCGTCACGCTGATGACCGAGGCCGGCGGCATGGCCGCCGAAGAGGTGGAGCAGCTCATCACCTTTCCGCTGGAAACCACGATGAACGGGCTGCCCGGCGTGGAGAGCGTGCGCTCCACCTCCAGCGCAGGCCTGTCGTTCATCTACGTCACCTTCGACTGGACCACCGACATCTTCCGAGCGCGCCAGATGGTGTCCGAGCGCCTGTCGTCCATGGAGGAAGGGTTGCCCACGGGCGTGACGCCGCGCATGGGGCCCATCAGTTCCATCATGGGCGAGATCATGCAGGTGGCGATCCCCATCGACGTGCAGCGCACCACGCCCATGGCCGTGCGCGAGTACGCCGACTGGGTGCTGCGCCCGCGCCTGCTGGCGATTGCCGGCGTGGCGCAGGTGATCCCCATCGGCGGCGAGGTGCGCCAGTTCCAGGTGCAGCCCAACACGGCGCGCATGGCCGAGCTGGGCATCACGCACGACCAGCTCACGGGGGCGCTCAAGGGCTTCTCCAGCAACACTTCGGGCGGCTTTCTGGAGCTCAACGGGCGCGAGTACCTGATTCGCCACCTGGGCCGCACCTCGCGGCTGGAGGACCTGCAGAACCTGGCGCTCACCGCAAAGAACGGCCAGCCCGTGCTGCTGCGCCAGGTGGCCGAGGTGACCTTTGCCGCTGCCCTCAAGCGCGGTGACGCGGGCTTCGAGGGCAAGCCGGCCGTGATCCTGGGCATCCAGAAGCAGCCCACGGCCGACACGATTGCGCTCACGCGCAGTATCGAGGCGGCACTTGAGGACTTGAAGAAGTCGCTGCCCGCGGGCATGGAGGCGCCGCGCGTCACCTTCCGACAGGCCAGCTTCATCGAGGCCTCCGTCACCACCTTGCAGGGCAAGCTCATGGGCGCCTCGGTGTTCGTGGCGGTGATCCTGTTCGTGTTCCTCGGCACTCTCAGGCCCACGGTCATCGCGCTCACGGCCATCCCGGTGTCGATCTTCATCACGGCGCTGGTGTTCAAGTACTTCGGCCTGTCGATCAACACCATGACGCTCGGTGGCCTGGCGATCGCCATCGGCGGCCTGGTGGACGATGCGGTGGTGGACGTGGAGAACGTGCTGCGGCGCCTGAAGATGGACCGCTCGAAGCACCCGAACCACCGGCTGCACCCGCTGGAGGTGGTCAAGCTCGCGTCGATGGAGGTGCGCTCGGGCATCCTCTATGCCACGGCCATCATCGTGCTGGTGTTCCTGCCGCTGTTTGCGCTGCCGGGCATCGAGGGGCGGCTGTTCGTGCCCCTGGGCATCGCCTTCATCGTCTCCACCGTGGCCTCGCTGCTGGTGTCGGTCACCGTCACGCCGGTCCTGGCCTTCTACCTGCTGCCGCGCATGAAGAACCTCGACCATGGCGACACGCGCGTGGTGGCCTGGCTCAAGGCGCGCTACCGCAGCGGCCTCCTGGGCGTGCTCGCGCACCCGCGCGTGGCCATGGCCGTGAGCGCAGTGGCGGTGGTGCTCTCGGTGGCGGCGGTGCCGTTCTTCCCGACCACCTTTTTGCCACCGTTCAACGAGGGCACGCTGCTCATCGGCATGCGCCTGAACCCGGGCGTGACGCTGGCCGAGTCGGCCGCGCTGGCCAGCCAGGCCGA
This sequence comes from Acidovorax sp., assembly GCA_004210805.1. GTDB lineage: Bacteria > Pseudomonadota > Gammaproteobacteria > Burkholderiales > Burkholderiaceae_C > Acidovorax. Next base: position 3,568 of record SDXZ01000149.1, on the reverse strand, counting down.
GGTGCTGGTGCGCCAGGTGCCCGAGGTCACGCACGTAGGCCGGCGCAGCGGCCGGGCCGAGCTCGACGAGCATGCCGAGGGCGTGCACGTGAGCGAGCTCGACGTGGGCCTGCTGCCAGCGTCCGAGCTCAAACGCAGCATGACCGAGGTGCAGGCCGACATCCGCAGCCGGCTCGCGCAGATGCCGGCAGCCATCGCCATCGGCCAGCCGATCTCGCACCGCATCGACCACATGCTCTCGGGCGTGCGCTCGCAGATCGCGATCAAGCTCTTCGGCGAGGACCTCGATACCCTGCGCGGCCAGGCCGATGCGCTGCGCGCACGCCTGGCCGCTATCTCCGGCCTGGCCGACCTGGAGGTGGAAAAGCAGGTGCTGGCGCCGCAGATCACCGTGCGCGTGGACCATGCCGCCGCGGCCCAGTACGGCGTGCCGGCCGCGCAGGTGCTGGCCACACTGCAGGGCCTGGTGGAGGGCGAGAAAGTCACGCAGATCGTCGAGGGCAGCCGGCGCTTTGCGCTGGTGGTGCGCCTGCCCGAGAGCGCGCGCTCACTCGAGGGCCTGGCGCAGATCATGATCGAGACCCCGCGCGGGCGGGTGCCGCTGTCGCGCCTGGCCAGCATCGAGGACGGCGACGGTCCCAACCAGATCAGCCGCGACGACGGCAAGCGCCGCATCGTTCTGTCTGCCAACGCGCAGGGCAGGGCGCTGTCCGACGTGGTGGCCGACATCCGCAAGGTGGTGGGCGAGACGCGCCTGCCGGATGGCTACTTCATCACCCTGGGCGGCCAGTTCCAGGCGCAGGAGGAGGCCAGCCGCCTGGTGGGCATGCTGGCGGTCGTCTCGCTGGTGCTGATGTTCGTGGTGCTGTACACGCGCTACCGCTCGGCGACCCTGTCGGCGCTGATCATGGCCAACATCCCGCTGGCGCTGGTGGGGGCCGTGCTGGGGCTGTGGATATCGGGCCAGCCGCTGTCGGTGGCGGCGCTGATCGGCTTCATCACGCTGGCGGGCATCTCGGTGCGCAACGGCATTCTGAAGGTGAGCCACTACCTGAACCTGATGCGCGTGGAGGGCGAGAACTTCGACCACGCCATGATCGTGCGCGGTTCCCTCGAACGCCTCTCCCCCGTGCTCATGACGGCCCTGGTCACAGCGTTTGCGCTGGCCCCGCTGCTGCTGGAGGCCGAGCGCCCCGGCACCGAGATATTGCACCCGGTGGCGGTGGTGATCTTCTCGGGCCTGATCAGCTCGACCTTGCTCGACACCTTCCTCACCCCGGCCCTGTTCTGGCTGTTCGGCCGCCGCGATGCCGAGCGCCTGCTCGATGACAAGAACGCCGAGGCGTTTTGACCTTTTCCCCTGTTTCCGTCAACCCTTTGAAAGGACACCCATGAAAACCAAGTACCTCCTGGCCTCCCTGGCCCTGGCCCTCTCTGGAGCGGCTTTCGCCGCCGGCGACCACATCCATGGCGACGACCACAAGCCGCAGCACGGCGGCATCGTGGTTGGCACGCACGACATGGACTATGAACTGGTGGCGCGGCCCGACGTGATCACCCTGCACCTGCGCGACCACGGCAAACCGGCCAGTTCCCAGGGCGTGAGCGCCAAGCTGACCTTGCTCAACGGCACCGAAAAATCCGAAGCGGTGTTGGTCCCGGCTGGTGAGGGCAAGCTCGAAGCCAAGGGCACGTTCAAGGTGGCGGCGGGCACCAAGGTGGTGGCGTTGGTGACGCTGCCGGGCAAGAAGCCGGCGAATGTGCGGTTTGCGGTGAAGTAACCACCTGAGAGAAGATCGCCCGCAGCCAGCGGCGCGGCGCCTGCCTTGCGCGCCGCTGGCTGGCGTGGGTGCGTTTCGCCGTCAACGGCGGCCTATTTCCACTGGCGTCCGTTGCCTGCCGAGCATCCATACGGCGGCGTCGCCCGGGCAAAGCGTTCCTGAAGCTTGGCGCAGCCCCACCGGTTGATGGGGCCGGGCGCGCGGGAGTTCAGCTCGATCCCTACTTCGTCGTAGGGCGAGCTGGCATTGCTCACGTAGTCATACCAACGCTTGCCAACATACAGGGTCACCACGAGGGTGGCTACGAACACCATCAGGACAACTTTAAGGACGGGAGATTTTTGCAAGAGGGGCTCCGGGGGAGTGGGTGATGGACGGTGTCCAGATAAAGGTGAAAAGGCGGGTGGATTTTGCGGTGCGAGAGGGAGGTCGGGCTCGTGGCCCGAACCGGAACAAAGCCATCTGTCCGCGCCGCGCAGTGGCCGCATCATGAAGCAGTTGGTAGACCCGCGAGGCTGTGCGAGTGCACCCGCACATCCGGTAGCCCCCGGGGAGGGGCGGCCGGTACAATGCCGATTGCTCACTTATTGATAGCTGATAGCGCTTATAGAATAAGCGCTGGGGCCCATTTTGATCAATATTTTGGCTGCTCGGCGCTCTCGCGGTAGGCGGCCACCCTCGGGTGTCGTCAGTACACCAGGCGTTCCGGCCGAATCTCCTGCAGGATCGTCGTCGCGATCTCTTCGATCGACTTGGTGGTGGTCGACAGCCAACGGATGCCCGATCGCCGCATCATCGCCTCGGCCTCGGCCACCTCGTGGCGGCAGTTCACCAGACTGGCGTACTTGGAATCGGGGCGGCGTTCGTTGCGGATCTCGGACAGGCGCTCGGGCTGGATGGTCAGTCCGAAGATCTTGGCGCGGTGCGGCACCAGCGCGGGCGGCAGCTGTCGGCGCTCGAAGTCTTCGGGGATCAGCGGGTAGTTGGCGGCTTTGAGACCGCACTGCATGGCCAGGTACAGGCTGGTGGGGGTCTTGCCGCTGCGGCTCACTCCTACCAGGATCACGTCGGCACCGGCCAGGTCGCGGTTGCTCTGGCCGTCGTCGTGCGCCAGGCTGAAATTGATGGCCTCGATGCGGTCGGTGTATTCCTTGCTGCGGCTCACGTCACTGAAGCGGCCCACACGGTGGTGGGACTTGATGCCGAGCTCTTCTTCCAGCGGGTGCACGAAGGTGCCGAACATGTCGAGCAGCATGCCCTTGCAGCCTTCCTGGATGACCTTGAGGACCTCCATGTTCACGAGCGTGGTGAAAACGATGGGCTTTTTGCCCTCCATCTCGGCCGTGTGGTTGATCTGGCGGACCGTCTGGTGGGCTTTGTCCACGCTGTCGATGAAGGGCAGGCGCACGTGGCGCGGCTTCATCTCGAACTGGGCCAGGATGGCATTGCCGAACGTCTCGGCCGTGATGCCGGTGCCGTCAGAGACAAAAAATACGGTGCGCGTGTGCATGGAGGGGGAGCCTTTCAGAGCGTCAGCCTGCCGCCAGTGCCGCAGGCCTACAATTGTCACAATTATCCAAATTCTCACCATGCACTTCGTCGGCCTACAACCACAACGACAAAGCCGCCCGCCGTGCATGGCCGCTCGCCCATCGCTCCAAGGGGGCGGGCGCGCAGACCCGGTTTCAACTTCTGGAGCTTTCCCATGTCTGCACTTTTCAGCCCGACCGCCCTGGTCGTACCGTTTGAAAACCTGAGAATGACCGATGTCGAGTCGGTGGGCGGTA
>SDXZ01000148.1 GCA_004210805.1 Acidovorax sp. | reverse complement strand
ACTCCAGTGAAATTCAAATAAAAAGAAGAGGGGGGTCGTTGGTACCTAGGTACCTGCAGATACGGGGGGACTGAATCCGTGGATTCAGATCAGCCCTGCTCACCCGAAGGAATTTGGCCAGTGCGCACAGCATCCGCTGCCTGGGCACGCACTGCAGCGCGGTCGGCCGTGGACTTGTAGGTCACCACACGCGAACCAGCTGGCTCAATGCTGCGGGTCTGGGCCACGGTGGCAGCTTCTGCAGCCACTTCAGCGCGGGTGCGGCTGGTTTCAAACTTGGTGGCGAATTGCGAAGCATCGGCTTCGTCGGCTTGGGCACCAAAAGAAGCGAAGGCAGCCACGGCGGCGATGGAGAGGAAGCGTGCAGTGTTGTTCATGATGAAGGTCCTTGAAGTTTAAAAAGCGTCTCAAAAAAACCGGGGCGGGGCAGCAAACCAGGAGTTGCCTCAAACCGGGTTCGGTGAGTCGCCTTGCGGGTTCGGCTCATCGATGGGTTGAACTGTACGCGTCGGGGGAGGGCAGAAAAACCCCCTGGTCGCAAACTAACTGTTCCAGTATTGGAAACAATGAGATTGAAATTCCTCAGGGTTTACCCAAAAATTTGCGGTTCAACACGCCACGGCAATACGGTTGAGGTGTATCTGTCCTATTGAATTCCGCAAGAGTGAGTGCGCTTCGGTTTCGCCTGTACAGAGCAAAAACGCCTTATGAAGGGGCGCAGAATTTGTGCTCCTCAACACTCAGGCTTCCCGTCGCGATATGTGTTTTGGCTCAAACCAGGGGGAGTCCATGCGGCGGCAATTGTTGGAATAGAGCGACCTGCGGTCTTATATTTGCAGCAATCCCTTGGACCACGCATGACTGACTCCTCTGTACCGACAGATATTGAGAACGCAGACAGCCCCCACTATCTGCGCGCTCTGACGGACATGGCTGATCAGCGCACGGTGGTTGCCGGTGCGGCCATCTATACCGACAACGGCATCAAGCTGGTGGAAAAAGGGACCCGCATCGACAGCCGCTTGTATGACCGTTTGGTGCAACACAAGCTGCGCGAACCCATTGACCGGCATTTGTCGGTAGAAGACTCGGTGGACGTGCCTGGCTTGCTGGCAGCGGCCCAAGTGATGGTCGAGCACGAGGCGCTGCCCAACATGCTGGCCCAGGCCCTGGGTTCTGGCGCCCGGCTGCTGGCGCCGCTGCGATCCGTGCCGCTGCCTGCCTCCATAGCCTGCAAGCTCACGGTGATGCGAGAGCAGCGCCCCGAGTTGTTCCAGCACAGCCTGCAGATGGCCACTGTGGCGCTGTTCCTCGGGCTTAAATCTGGCCTGAGCGAACGGGACGGCACCACGTTGGCCGCGGCTGCCCTGTTGCACGATTTGGGTGTGCTGCACATGGACCCTGCATGGATCGATCCCGACCACAAGGTGGTGGGCGTGCAGCGCAAGCATCTGGTGGCCCATCCCATCACGGCCATGTTGATGATGCGCGATACCCAGGCGTATCCCAGGACGGCGGAGGTGGCGGTGCTGGAGCACCATGAGCGCATGGACGGCAGTGGCTACCCGCGAGGCCTGCAGGGCGCTGACATCAGCCCCATGGGTCAGATCCTGCTGTTGGCGGAAGTGGTCACGGCCTTCTACGAAAAACACGATGACATGCCGGCACAGCGGCTGTCCCTGGTGCTGCGGCTCAACCACCGCAAATTTCCTCCTGCGCTGGTGGCTTGCATCCTGCCCCTGTTGCACGAAGAAGTTGTGCGCGAATCTTCGCTCATGCCCTTGGGCAACGACGCGCAGCATCAGATCGAATTGTTGGCCGAGGCCTTTGCCTACTGGACCAACCTCAAGGCCAGCTTGCCGGGCAGCAAAGCCGTGGTGGGCAGCGCCTTTGCCTTTGCCGATACCCGTTTGCAGGCGCTAGAGAAAACCCTGCTCGAATCCGGTTCTCATCCTCAGCAGCAAAGCGAACTCATTTCCCACTTGCAAAGTGATGTGATGGGCATGGCCGAAGTGGGGCTGGTAAGCCGCGAAGCCTTGTGGCAGCTGCAAAGCATTCTGAACGCTTGCCATCGCCGCTGGCCCCAGCTGTCGGACCGGGCCACCCCGCAAGATGCTGTGGTGGCCGACTGGTGTGACTGGGCGCTGCGCCGGTTGTAGAAAGGCAAGGCTGCCGCCAGCGGTGTGCCAAAACTCAGGAGCTCTCTATGATCGACCACACGGGTATCAACGTGAGTTCACTGGCCCGCAGCCGACCGTTCTACGAATTCGTCCTGGCGACCTTGGGCTACGGCGTGCGGCGGGCTCTGGAGGACGCCGTCGGATTTGGGGCCCGGGAGCCTCAGCCGGGAGATGATCCGCACGGCGATTTCTGGATTTCTGAAGGCCCTCCGTTCACTCCGAGGTGCCACATGGCCTTTCGCGCGACCAGTGAAGCCCAGGTGCAGGCATTTCACCGGGCCGCGTTGGCGGCAGGCGGGCGGGACAACGGCGCGCCCGGCCTGCGCACCCGTTATCACCCGCGCTACTACGCCGCTTTTGTGCTCGATCCCGACGGCTACAACATCGAGGCGGTGTTCCATGAAAGCGGGCCCGATGCTGCGGCCGCGTAGACCGTGTAAAGCGCGTTGATGCGCTGAGCACCTTGGAGGCTCCGCCGGGGGGGCGGTGGTGCTATCGGCCCCTTGCTGCTCTACGCCAAGGAGCCTCTGACTGGGTGGAAGGGGAGCTCTTTTCCGAGCGCGTGACTCGGCTAAAACAGGAAAACCTCAAAAAAGAGAGCGCCAGCGTCCACCCCCTGGCGGCTTGTGAGTCCTCCGCGTCATCTTCTTTGATGGCAGCAAAATACTGGTTATATTTACAGTATTCATGCTTTCGGAAGCCCACTTTTTTCATGTCTGCCCCCCGCCTTTCCTGCCGGATTGCTGCATCCGATCTGCCGTCTGCCGTTCCCGGCGTCTGGCATGCCGATGCGCTGGGTGCGGGTGCGCAGCCGACACAGCCCTCGGGCTACACGCTGCTGGATGAACAGCTCCCGGGCGGGGGGTGGCCGGTGGGGGCGCTGAGTGAAGTGTTGCAGCCGCTGCCGGGTTTTCATGAGTGGCAGCTGGTGCTGCCCGCACTGGCGCAGGCCCTGGCAGCCCGTGCAGGCACCGTGGTCGGGGTGGCACCGCCGTATGAGCCCTTTGGCCCGGTGCTGCAATCCCAAGGGCTGGCGGCCCATCGGCTGTGCCTGGTGCGGGCCGATGCGGTCTCTGCCCTGTGGGCGGCAGAGCAGGCCTTGCGATGCCGCGATGTGCTGGCCGTGATGGCTTGGCTCCCGCAGGTCCAGCCTGCGGCGCTGCGCAGGTTGCAGTTGGCGGCTGCACAGCAACACCAGCTACTGTGGGTTTTCAGGCCTCTGTCTGCCGCACCGCAGGCGTCTCCGGCCTTGCTGCGCTTGCAGGTGCAAGGGCTGGAGAGGACGGCCGGGGCATCTACCTTTCCGGGCATGCAGGTGCACATCCTCAAACGCCGGGGTCCGCCTCTGGAGCATGGGCTCGATCTGCCTGGATGCCACCCGCGGATGGCCCAGGCGCTGGCCGCCCAGGCTGCACGCAGGCAGGCCATGCAGGAGGCCGCACAGGGCATGGCGATGGTCCAGGTCCAGCGCGTGCAGCTACTGCGCAGCGTGGACCGGGGTTCGGCTCCTGCGCTTGCAGCCGCAAGGCCAGAGGGGAGGGGGCATGCGCTGGATCGCGTTGCCACTGCCGCAATGGGCGGCTGAGGAGCCGGTGGCCCTGGCCAACGCCGGCGCCGTGGGCTGGTGGGCACTGCGCTTTACGCCGCGGGTGGCGCTGGTGGACAACGAGGCTTTGCTGCTGGAAGTCTCTACCACCGAGCGCCTCTGGGGTGGGCGCGACGCCTTGATGGCACAGATTTGCGAGGCCTGGTCGATGGCGGCTGCGGGCGCGGGGATGGGTGCGGCGACAGTTGCCGTTGGCGCAAATGCAACTGTTGGCTCTGGCTCTGGCTCTGGCTCTGGCTCTGGCTCTGGCTCTGGCTCTGGCTCTGGCTCTGGCGCCCCGGCCCCTGAACCGCCCGCCCCGTCCCTCGTCTGGGGCTGCGGCCCCACCGCGTTGGTGGCGCAGGCTTTGTTGCGGATGGCGATGGCGGGGCGTGCGCTGCCGGCCCGCATACCGCAAGGGCTGCCCTTGCACACAATCACCGCCCTGCGTCCCCACGTGGCCAGCCTGGAGCGCATGGGCTGCCGCACCTGGGGGGCGCTGCAGGCGCTGCCGCGTGCGGGCGTGGCGCGGCGTTTTGGTGCCGGGGCGCTCAAGGTCCTGGACCAGGCCCTGGGCCAGGCCCCAGAGGCCCACCGCTGGCTTGAGCTGCCCGAAGAATTTGTGCTGACCGTGGAACTCCCCGCGTTGGCAGAGTCGGCCGATGCCCTGCTGTGGAGCGCCAGCCGGTGCCTGACGGTGCTGCAGGGGTGGCTGCAAGCGCGCCAGCAGGGGACGCTGGGGCTGGAGCTGGCCTGGCGGCACGACCTGCGCCGCATCGACGGGGTGGCCATACCCCCCACACGCGCGCTGCAGGTGCGCACGGCGCAGGCCACGCAGGACATGGCGCACCTGCGGCGCCTGCTGTCAGAAAACCTGGCACGCACCGCGCTGGCGGCCCCAGCCAACCAGATCACGCTGCGCCTGCTGGAATCCGCCCCGTTGCAGCAGCGCAGCGCCAGCCTGTTGCCCCCGGATGACCGCAGGGGTGGCGACGATGCTGCCGGCGCCCCGGCCGAGGCCTTGCACCAGTTGCTAGAGCGCCTGTCGGCCCGCCTGGGCGCCGACCGTGTGCTGGCCCCCGTGCTGCAGGCCGACCACCGGCCCGAGCGCATGCAGCAGTGGCGCCCGGCGGCCGAGGTGCTGCGCGTGGCGGCGCCCGCCATCGGCGTTGTGCCCAGGGGCGCTGCCGTCAATGCCTCCGATGCGGCCCTGGACGCCACGCCCGATGCCTTGCTGCAGCCCACCTGGCTGGTGAACCCGCCCCGGCGCCTGTCCGTGCAGGGCAGCAGGCCCTGCCACCACGGGCTGCTGCACCTGCTCAACGGGCCGCACCGCTTCGAGGCGGGTTGGTGGTCGGCGGTCGACGAAGGCGTGGACCCTGCCCACCCTTGCGCGGGCCTGGCCTTGCGCGACTACTTCGTGGCGTACAACGACGTGGCCGGGCTGGTGTGGGTGTTCCGCGAGCGGCTGGCGCCCCTGCCGGAAGATGCCGAGCACGACGAGGCTGCACAGACCCAGCACGCCCGGCAGCCCCAGCGAACCGTAGCGCGCCCCCAGCGCTGGTTCCTGCATGGAATCTTTGGCTGATGCACAAGCGCAGGTTCCCATGGGTGTGAAGCCTTCGTCATCCTCTGCTTTGGCTCCTGCAGCCTCTGCGGGCCTGCCCACCACCCGCGCACCGGCATCCCGGGGCGCTGGTGCAACCGGGCTGCCCGACTACGCCGAGCTGCATTGCCTGTCCAACTTCAGCTTTCAGCGCGGCGCATCGCATCCCCAAGAACTGGTGGCGCGTGCTGTGAAGCTGGGCTACCGGGCGTTGGCACTGACCGACGAATGTTCGGTCGCTGGGGTGGTGCGCGCACACGGCGTCGCACAAGAGCTGGACCTGCACCTCATTGTCGGCAGCGAGTTCCTGTGGGGCGACCTGCGGCTGGTGGCGCTGGCGCGCGATGCCGAGGGCTGGGGCAATCTGTGCGAATTCATCACGGCAGCGCGCAGGGCGGCCCCTAAAGGCCAGTACCACGTGGGGCCGGGCAGCCCGTTTGCGCTGCTGCAGGGGTGCGAGCTGTTGCTGGCGCCCATCCGCTCGCGCTTTGATGCTTCTGATTTGATAGCTATCAGCGCTTGTCTATCAAGCGCTAGAGGCCAATTTGACTCAAATTTTGACGGTCACATCTGGCTGGCGGCCGAGTTGCACCTGGCTCCCGACGATGGGCTGTGGCTCGCCACCTTGCAGCGCGCGGGGGCCGAGCTCGGCTTGCCGCTGGTGGCGGCAGGTGACGTACACATGCACAGCCGCCAGCGCAAGCCGCTGCAGGATGTGGTCACTGCCGTGCGCCTGGGCCGCAGCGTGGGCGAGTGTGGCTTTGCGCTGCAGCCCAATGCCGAACGCCACCTGCGCCGCCGCGTGCGGCTGGCAGGCCTTTACCCGCCCGAGCTGCTGGCGGCCACGCTCACCGTGGCGGGGCGCTGCACTTTCAGCCTGAACGAGATCAAGTACCAGTACCCGCTCGAAACGGTGCCGCCCGGCATGACGCCTGCGCAGGCGCTGGCCTGGCTGGTGCAGGCTGGGGTTGCGGGGCGCTATCCGCAAGGCGCACCCGACGGGATTGCCGCGCAGATCCGCAAGGAACTCGACCTGATTTCGGATTGCCAATACGAGATGTACTTCCTCACGGTGCACGACATCGTGCGCTTTGCGCGCAGCATCGGGATCCTGTGCCAGGGCCGGGGCTCGGCCGCCAACTCGGTGGTCTGTTATGTGCTGGGCATCACGGCGGTGGCCCCCGAGGATTCGCACCTGCTGTTCGAGCGCTTCATCAGCAAGGAGCGCAAGGAGCCACCCGACATCGACGTTGATTTTGAGCATGACCGGCGCGAAGAAGTCATCCAGTACATCTACGACAAATACGGCCGCGACCGCGCCGCCATTGCCGCCGTTGTCACCTCCTACCGCACACGCAGCGCGCTGCGCGACGTAGGCAAGGCGCTCGGCGTAGGCCCCGCGCTGGTGGATGCATTTGCCAAGGACCACCACTGGTTTGATGAGGAGATTGCCACCGACCGCCTGCAGGAGCTGGCCCAGGCGGTGGGCACCCCGCTGCACCGGCACACGGCGCAGCTGTGGCTGGAGCTGGCGGACGACCTCAGGGGCTTTCCGCGCCACCTGAGCCAGCATGTGGGCGGTTTTGTGCTCACGCAGGGCAAGCTCACGCGGCTGGTGCCGGTGGAGCCGGCCAGCATGGAAAACCGCTCCGTCATCCAGTGGGACAAGGACGACCTCGATGACATGGGCCTGCTCAAGGTGGACGTGCTGGCCCTGGGCATGCTCAGTGCGCTGCGCCGCTGCCTGAACCTGCGGGCTGCGCTGCGGGGAGAACGCTGGCAACTGCACGATATTCCGGGCAGGGACACGGCCACCTACGACATGATCTGTGCCGCCGACACCGTGGGGGTGTTCCAGATCGAGAGCCGCGCGCAGATGAGCATGCTGCCGCGCCTGCAGCCGCGCGTGTTCTACGACCTGGTGGTCGAGGTCGCCATCGTGCGGCCGGGGCCCATCCAGGGCGGCATGGTGCACCCGTACCTGAAGGCGCGGGAGCGCCGGCGGCGCGGTGAACCGCTGCAGCTGGAAAAGCCCGAACTGGAACAAGCCCTGGCGCGCACCCTGGGGGTGCCCATCTTTCAGGAACAGGTGATGCAGATCGCCATGGTGGCGGCCGGTTTCAGCGCGGGCATGGCCGACGACCTGCGCCGGTCCATGGCCGCGTGGAAGCGCCGGGGCGGCGTGCACCGGTTTGAGCGCCCCCTGATCGGCGGCATGGAGGCCCGCGGCTACCGCACCGAATTTGCCCAGGCCATCTTTCAGCAGATGCTGGGCTTTGGTGAATATGGCTTTCCTGAAAGCCATGCCCACAGCTTTGCCCTGCTGGCCTATGCCAGCAGCTGGCTCAAGTGCCATGAGCCTGCGGCGTTCCTGGCCGCGCTGCTCAACTCGCTGCCGATGGGTTTCTACACCGCATCGCAACTGGTGCAAGACGCGCGCCGCCACGGCGTGCGCGTGCTGCCCATCGATGTGGCGCACAGCGACATCGATTGCACGCTGGAGGGTGATCTGGAGCACCTGCGGCCCCAAAAAGGCTTGTCCACACCGCCCTGGCCGCAGCCTGCAGTGCGCCTGGGTTTGTGCCTGGTGGGCAGCCTGCGGCGCGATGCTGCAGAGCGCCTGGTACAGACGCGCCTGGCCGGCCCTGCCTTTGCCAGCACCGAAGACCTGGCCCTGCGCGTACAACTGAGCCAGCAAGACCTGCAGGCCCTGGCTGCCGCCGACGCGCTGGCCAGCCTGTCGGGCCACCGGCGCCAGCAGATGTGGGATGCGGCGGGGCAGCATGCCGCTCCGGCCCTGCTGCGCGATGTGCCGGTGCACGAGGCGCCGCTGGAGCTTGCCGCTGCGCCTGAGGGCGAGGAAATCCTGTTCGATTACGCCGCCACCGGCCTCACGCTGCGCCGCCACCCGCTGGCCCTGCTGCGCCCGCGGCTTGCGCGCTGGCGCCTGCTGACCGCGCTGCAACTGAATGCCGTGCCCCACGGCCGCAAGGTGCGCGCCTGCGGCATCGTCACCGTGCGCCAGCGCCCCGGTACCGCCAAAGGCACGATGTTCGTCACGCTCGAGGACGAGACCGGCCCGGTCAACGTGATCGTGTGGCCCTCACTGGTCGATACCTGGCGCAACGCGCTGCTGCGTTCTCAGTTGCTGGCAGTGGAGGGCACCTGGCAATGCAGCGTGCCGGAAGAGAGCGTGCCCGCCCCGGGCCACGATGCTGCATCCCCACCCAGCCCAGGCGCGGCGCCCATGGTGGTGCGCCACCTGGTGGCCCAGCGCTTCAAGGACATGACCCCGCTGCTCGGGCGCATGGCCCACGCGCTGCAGGGCAGCCGGGATTTTCATTGACCTGTGCGCTGAGCCGCTGTCCAGGCCTGTCGCCATCGCCATCGCCTGTGCGTTGTTGGGGCGCCCTCCTAGCACCCGCATGGCGAGGCCGCACCGCTTTCATGCGCCGTGAGAAAGGTGGCGCGCCGTGGATCGCCGACACTCCATCGCCGCCGTTGATCAGTCTTGCAAGTACGCCCCCGGGTCAATGAACAGCGCCTTCTTGTAGCCCTGGGTCGATCCATCCATCTTCCACGGGGCCGGCAGCATCCGCACGATGGAATAGTGCAGGTGCGGTGGCTTGCCCTGGGCGTTGCCGCTGGCGCCCAAAGTGCCCACCGGCTCTCCAGACGCCACCCACGACAAGGCGCCTGTGCGGATCGAGTCCAGGTGTGCAAAGTAATGCAGCCGCCAGCGGGGCCCGATCACCAGCACCACCTTGCCGCCCTTGGAGATCTCGCCGGTGAACAGCACGAAACCATCGGTGGTGCTCAGCACCGGCGTGCCCGTCTTGCCGAAGATGTCGATCCCCTTGTGCACGCCAGAGCTGCCCCAGGGCTCGAACCAAAATGATTGAGGGTTCCAGTCCCGGGCCGTGGCACCGGCCACAGGGATCTGGATTCGCTCTGGCAGCAACAAGCCCGCCACCAGCACGGCCAGCAGGCCAAGGCACACCCTCTTTGCAATTTTCATGAACGGGCTATTGAGGAGCGCCGGGGCGCGAGAGCGCGATTATTCCCCGCCGGGCTCCCGCACCGGCGCGCCCAAGCGCCGGCCGCACCGTGGCGTTGCCGCTCAACGCGCTGCGGGCGCCGCCTTGCTGGCGGCCTGGCGCGCCGGCTGCGATTCCGTGCCCGCTGCACCTTTGGCTCCTGCCTTCACAGGCTGCTTGCCCAGGTCCAGCAGCGGCTTGCAGTGCGTGTCGTCGTCGGCAGCCGGCACGGTCAGGGGTACCAGCGCCAGCGCGGCCGGGGCCACGACGGCGGCGACCACCGCAGCGCCCGCGCGCAGCAGCAGCGGGCCGGCTTCCACGCCAACGTTGGGGTTGCCAAACGTGCCCTTCACGTACAGGGGCGAGCGCAGCGAGAAGAACTTCCACTCCAGGGATTCGGGCTTGATGCGCAGGTCCAGCTCTTCCGTGCCCAGGTCAATCGTGCCCGTGGCCTCCACGATGGCGTCTTCCGTGCTCATCTTCACCACGCGCGTGGTCGCCAGCCCCTTCACCACCGTGAAGTCGGCCACGGCGCAGCGCAGGTGGACTTCCTTGTCATCGCCGAACAGCTTGCCCACGATGATGCTGCCCACGTTGAGTGCTGCCAGGTCCAGCATCTGCTTGCTCAGCGTGCCGTCGCGCACGTACAGGCGCATCTCGCCCGTGCCTTCGCCCAACAGCCCGGCCATGCTGCTGCCGGTGCTCTCCAGCGCAATCGCGCCATCCATGTGGCCAAAGCTCTTTTTCATGAGCTGGACCTTGGGGAACATTGCCGACAGCTGCAAACCCTGCACGGTGCCGCGGATCTGCGCCTTCAGCGGCGCGGTGCGCCCATCAATGCTCACCTGCGATTCGATCTTGCCCTCGGCCACGCCAAAGGTCAGGGGCGCGAGCTTGAGCTGCGCGTTCTCCATCACGGCCCGCAGGCTCAGGTCTTCCAGCGGCAGGCTTTCAGGGCGGATGATGTGGCGGCCCTTGAAGGTGATGTCCATGTCCATCGCGTTCCAGCGCTCGGCTGCAAATTTGGAATCCGGCAGCACCTTGCCGCGGGGCGCACGGCCGCGTTTGGGGCTGGGGCTGGGGTCGGGGCTGGCGGCGTCAGCCTTGCCGGCGCCAATGGTCGGGCCCAGGTCGGCCAGCCGCAGCTGGTTGGAGGTCATCGTCCCGACCAGGCGCGGGCGGGGCTTGCCCGAGGTGTACTTGAGCGAGCCATGCAGGTCGCTCTGGCCGACCTTGCCGTTGAAGTTGGTGTACTCCCACACGGCGCGCTCGGGCTCCAGGCTGCCGGTCAAGCGGCCGTTGGTTTCAAAGCGGGGCGTGTTGGGCAGCACCAGCCCGGTCAGGTCGTACAGGTCGGCCATGCTGGCGCCCTTGAGCAGGACCTGAAA